>JBELIL010000048.1:0-12460 GCA_042090925.1 Flavobacteriales bacterium | reverse complement strand
TCAATTTACAAAACAGTTCATAACTCAACATACCTTTGGTTTTTGGTGTTAAAGGAACAGTACATACTAATACATTGATTTTTTCTAAAAATTCTTTTAATTGATTCCCGTAAAATGACGGGAATATTGTTTTTTTCGAAGAATTACTATACCCATAAACTTGAAACCCCAGCCTATAAAAAGAGTTTGCAGCGTCCAGTCCTAAATGTCCTATTCCCAGTACTCCTACGTTTAAATTTTTCTCATCATATTCGAATTGCGCCCAATGATTTCTACTCTGGGCATCTTGAAAGTCATACCAGCATCGTTGATAATTCAAAACGGCCATTAGAATATAATTGGTCATTGAGAATGCCATTTGTGGATCAACTATTCTACTTATGGGGATATGCTTTGGAATAGTTTCATCATTTAATATATGATCCACTCCGGCTCCCATAGAAAAAATAAGCTTCAAATTCTTAAACTTTTTTAAAGAACCTTTAGGGTGTCCCCAAACCAGGACACACTCTATTTCGTTAGGGTTCGTAGTTTCGTGCCCGATAAGTAATTTTTTTTCTGGAGCCTGTTTTTCAAATTCAACCTTCCATTTTTTCGTTTGAGTTTCGGGAGCTATAATTGCAAATTTCATAATACAAATATTAAAATAAACCCTCCATTTTTACCTTTTCAATAACCTTTTTTAATTTTTCAGTAGTATTTTCTATTCCATAGAGTCTTCCAACTTCTGTCCTTCTTCTATCGCTTAAAAACTTATAAAGTTCAAAATCATATCTATCATTAAAAACTTTTTCCTGATTCATAGTTTTATGTTTAATCATTTTAGAGTTAAACCAATTCGTGATTTTTTCGGAATTGCCTGCTCCATAATCATATTTAAAAGTAAGAACATCATAGATTTCTTCTAAATCATTTCTTAATTCTTCATTTTCAATTTTTAATATTAGTCCTGAATTTATAAGAGAGGTAAAGTACATTTTCTTAGAATTGAAAAAAGGCCTAGATGCTAAAATTGTTTTCATGTCGTCTCTTAAGGCATATTGATTTTGAAAATAATATTGTTTTACTTTCTTTGAATCAATTACGTTCCAGTTTGCCAAAATAGAATCCGTAACATCAACAACCGATTTTAGTTCTGCTCTTGTTGTCAGCAATGAGAAATAGTTTTGTTCAAGCTCATATAAAACATTCTTTGATAAAACTGCGTTATCTTCATTTAGCTTTATCTTTTGTATGTAGCGTTCAACTGAAAAAGAACCAATTATTGAAAAGAAAATTGCTATAGCACTAAAAAAATTAGCTTTCATCAGTAGAGTTAAAAATCTAAAATAAAAAAAGTCCTCAAAAGAGGACTTTTTAAATTAAAAAATAAATTAAAATTGTTTTATAAGTACCCGTGTAAATGTTTGACTATAGGTAGAATTCGATATTTCCTTTTGAAAAGTTGCAAATGCTTCTTGTTCTTTTTTGTTATCTGGCCCAAATTTAAAAGCAGACTCCAAATCTGGGTACGTAAGATAAATATACATATTCTCACCATTGTCCGAACCGTGTACAATTTGTCCCATACTTACAAGTCCAGGACTTTTATATGATTTCATAAGTTTTCCAAAAGAAGCCGCAAAGCCAGGTTGATTTTTAACTTTAAAAATCCAAACTTGACCTATTGGTTGTGGCTTGTCTAGATTAAAATTAAGCAAACCTACACCTGCACTTCTTCTAGATGATTTTATATAGTTCCTTATTTTAGATATGTAAAGTTGCCAGCTAGATCCCTTTAATGAACCTCTAAAGTCTGCAAGTGATTTTGCAGATTGACTAAACATACTTAAGATATGAGTCCCTTTAAAATTATTACCCTTCATTGCAATACTTGAAAAGGATACGCTAACATCCTCTGGTATTTTGATACTTGAATAATAATCTGTCACGAGTTCAGCAACATTCTCTGTATTTTGTCTATCAACGTCAATTATTACATCGAACCAATAAATATTTTGAGAGAAACTATTAATAGATAATAATAAGCTAAATAATAAAAGTAATTTTTTCATTTAATTTTAAATTTATGGTTAATACCATAAATTTATAAATTATTATTTAGTTTTTGTTACATCGGCACGCTCATAGACGTAAAACATCTTTACCTTCCCGTCTTCGATGAGTGCATCGTGAACTTGAGATACTTTCACTTTTTCTCCTTCGACATCTACAGTTAAATCATGACCTGATGTTACCCACTGCTTTAAAGAACCTTTTTCATCGGTTAATTGATTTGAAATAAAATAATTTGGCTCCCACTTTGGAGAGTTACCTTCAAACCACATTGATAAAAAATTAATGTGAGCCTTTGATCCATCGATAAATTCACCGTTAGGGCCCCAAACTTTAATATCATCAAAATTTAGTTTTGTTATTGACTCCAAATCCCCTTCATTATGGGCTTTAATATAATCTTCCCAAACTTTTGTGGCAGATTCAGGGCCTCCGAATAGGTCTAATTTTTTACCTGTTTCATCAGATACATCGTATCCAATTCTTTTTATAGCCTCAATTTCTTTGATTTCTTGTTTGCAAGAAATTAAAATAGCAATGGCAATTAATGTAACAATTTTTTTCATGTGCAAGATTTTATATTAATTTACAATTTTAGTGAATTTCTTAAGTCCTATAACCATCACATCCAAAACCTTCTGATACTCCGCTTTGACAAAATTGTCTTAAACTTTCCAAATATTTTCCAATACTATAATTCATATTAGCATAAAAGTCATCTTGATCTTCAAATGCTGATTGAGAATATCTAACTCTGGTTTTGTCTGCATTTTGGTCTAATTCATAAGTATATTTTTGACCAATTAATGCATCTAAAGTTGTGTCTACACATTCCCAGGTTATTTTCTTATTTTTTTCAAATTCAATAATTTGAATTTGAAAATCAATTTCTCCAAATCTAAAATTAACATTTCCATTTAATTTAGATTCACCTGAGGCCTCAGTGGTGTACCATTTTTTTATTTTTTCAATATTGCTAAGGGCATCAAATACATTTTCTATTGGCGAATTAATATGAAGTAGATGTTTAATAGTGTAGCTCATTTTATTTTTTTTATTGTTAATAATGTACAATAGTAAATATTTAATCTATGCAAACAAATTGTTTAAATTAATTTTGATATTATTTTGATATATTTACTTCTATTAACCATAAAAATCAAATATTATGAAAAAATTATTGTTATCAATTTTCTTTGTATCGTCCCTTGCGACTTCTCAAGTATATCAAACATTTTCGATGCATTTTGTTAGAGTAGAAGGTGACCTTGAAGCATTCGAAAAAGTGCAAACAATGTATATGCAAAAGGTTGCGCAAAATTCAGTTGAAAAAGGAGACATTGCATTTTGGGCATTTTTAAAAAGAATTGGTATGGATAATATTGATGATGAAAAGAAAAAAAATTATCTATTTGTTCAATCAAATAAAGATGTTACGGCAATGCTTAGTGATAAAAATAGATGGTGGGAAAATGCTCCAAACGTTTTATCAAAAGAAGAGCAGGAACTTGTAGCTGCTCTAGAAAAATCGTATTCATGGACTGAAGACAGTAGACATATTTTTGTTGATGAAATTAGCATCGCAAAAGGCCTTGGTAGTTTCATCCAATTTAATTTTGCTCGCCCAAAGAATTTAAACGGTTTTATTTCTGAAAATAAATCACTATGGAAAAACTTCTTTACAGCTAATATGGACAAAATGAATATGGTGAATTGGGGAGTAGGACGTAAAATCGCTCCTTTGTCTTCAGAGTGGTCAACTGTAGTTACCTGGGATATGTTTAAATCGATGGAAGATTTGATGAAATACCGAGTTGGTGAAGGTCCTAATCCTCCTTCCGGTAAATCTAAGATGAGGTCGTATAATCCAGATGGTTTTAGAAACCAAGTTATTTTTCAGGCTTTAAAATTTGCTGTTAAACAATAAATTTTAAATTAAATTAAACGTCTGAGATACCTCAGGCGTTTGTTTTTAAAAGTTAAATTAGGTTCTAATGAAAAAAATCATAATAACTGTTTTAATTTCATTTATTTCCTCAATAGTAATAGGAATTTTACCGGCAATTTTATTTTATATTCCCAGTCAAATTGAATTTGCAAAATTATTCCCAAGTATTGTAAATGAAGAACCTGAACCAATATTTATGTTATTAGGATCATTAGCTCTTCTTATCCTATGGGTAGTAAGTTTCGACAAAATGGGAATAAAAGATTACAGAAAAGGTGCTTTAACAGGTATCTGGTACTCATTGCTTTGTTTTATTTTCTTTGACTTTACTGTTTCTGGACTTACCAACATTTATTCAATGGAGTTCATAATTACAGATATTTTACTTTCTGGAATTATCGGTGGGCCTCAAGGAGCTATTATTGGTTGGTCACTTGGAAGATTTGCCGGTAAGTAAATAATTCTCTTTTTTGTTTGATTTTTAACTACAGGTAGCAACCCAATTGTAATGTTAGTGTTGCTATATAGGTATATCCATTTTTAAAATCAATGTGTTGAAGATCATCATTAAAAACTTAGAATGATCAAAAACGATCAAAAATGATCAAAAACAATCAAAAACAATCAAAAACGATCAAAAACGATCAAAAACAATCAAAAACGATCAAAAACGATCAAAAACGATCAAAAACGATCAAAAACGATCAAAAAATATAAAAATTAATTAGTTTTTCAATTTAAAAGAAATAAATAAAGAATCTATTCCCACAGTAAAGGATTCAATTTTGATATATTTGACAATAAATCATAAATCTAAATCAAAATGAAAAATTTAAAATATATCATCTTTTTAACATTTATTCTGCCTCTTGTAGTGGCAAGTTGTGAAACCACAGGAGGTGTGTGGCTTAAAGAAGGTGAAAGAAAAGGTAAAGCATATAAATTTGGTGGCCAAAAAATGACAGATAACCTCTTAGCGCTTGCCGATGCTTATTCTGAAAGAGATACGGAAAAACTTTTTACATACTATTCTGAAGAATTTTTAACCGAAAGAAGAAAAGAATGGTCAAAAAAATATTTAGAATCTATGGAATCTTTAAGTATGGTTCCCTATAAGATTATCCCTCTAGTTGGAGAAGATGGTAAATACAAACAGGTTATTGCTTGGTCGGATGAAGAAAGGATTTACAAGAATGGATCCTACGAAAAGCTCAATCTAATGGAATTATTTCTACTGGACGATCAAGGGAAAGTAAACGATTTTAGACAGTGGAGAGCAATAGATTCAGTAAATTTTGGAATGCCTTATGGAGGTAAGTTCTTTGGAAGAGAAAAAAATGAAAATTCAGGAAGACCATTTGTTTTTTCTAATAGAGGTGAAACTTCAATACTGGAAAAACTCGTTGAAGACTATAATAAAATGGATGTTGAAGGATTTAAAAATGCATTTGCTGAAGAATTTACACTAAATACTTATGATGGTAAAACAATGAAACTTAAAAAAAGTGATCTCGGTAACTTATTTAATCCTTATAGATCTGTTGATTGGAGTCCTATTGCTATTGTCCCAATTAAGATTAGAAATACTGACGCAGCCTCTGGTGTAATGGTTTATTCATCGGAGAAAAGAGTCTTTAAAAATGGAAGAAAGTGGGAAAAAGATCTTATGGAAATTTTTTACTTTGATTTAGAAGGGAAAATCTCTTCTATGGTTCAGTTTGCAAGATAAACTTAACTTTCAATTTATTGAACCCTTTCCTTTTTTTGAGAGGGTTTTTTAATTTAAGATTTTTAAATAATAGATAGATGGTCTTTTTATATATTTACAAATAAGAATGTTCAAAAATGGGTTACTTTTTTTCTAACTTAATTGTTTATGCTTTAATTTTTTCACTCTTTGTAATAGGATACTATGCAATAAGAAAAATTAAAAAAAAGTAATGAAAAAAGCAGGTACGATTTTGCTTTACTTATTTATGTTTCTATTCCTCATTGGAATGATAACTAAACTCACTTTAAATTTAGGAACTGTTCTTAATCTAAGATAAAAAGTTTTTTATTTTAGAGTACAAGTTGCTCCAAAAGCCTCAAATAGTGCTTTTGAAATCTCAAGTAATTCCTTAGTTAGAGTCTCTCCCGAATCTGGGTCCATCATTCCTTCACAAAGTTGATCAGATGATTCTCCTACGATTTCACAGTTTAAACAGAGATTATCTTCATCGTCTTTACTGCAACTTGCTAAACTTAATGCCAAAGTAAATACAATTATGGTTATAATTTTTTTCATAATTTCTTTTATTAGTTAACTCTTAAATATAACCTTTTTGATATGTAAATTTATATTATGAATAAAAATTCTAAAAAAATTGAGGTGTCAGTTTTTGGCGGCAGCGGTTTAATTGGAGGTGATCTGATACATTTTTTAAAACAAGACCCCTTCTTTAAAAAAATTAATTTAATAGTTAGATCACCAATGATTTTAAAAGATGAAAAAATAAGAATTCACGAAATTGATCTTTTTAAAAAGTCTGAAATCTTAAATTCTATAAAAACCAGTAAAATAGTTTTTTTAACAATTGGAACAACAATGTCCAAAGTAAACGGTGACAAAAAAAAGTATAAAAAAATTGATTTTGGGATTACAAAAGATATTGCAGACTGCTGTAAAGAATTAGCAATTGATAAATTAATTTTAGTATCATCGTCTGGAGCCGATATAAAAAGTAAAAGTTTTTATTTAAATCTAAAAGGAAAGATAGAAAAATACGTTATTGACAAAAATCTGAAATCCTTTTCCATCCTGAGACCCTCGTTATTATTGGGAAAAAGAAGTGAGAAAAGATTTGGAGAAAAATTGGCTCAAATAATAATGCCAAAAATTTCTTTTTTAATGCCTTCAAAATATAAGCCAATAGATTCCAAAAAGGTTGCAAGAGCAATGGTCGAACTTTCTAAAATAAATAACACTGGAGTGAAAATTTTTCATTATGAAGATATAGTTGATTTGAGTAATAAATTTGAAATTATGAATAAAAAGTAGTCTTATTTAATAAAAAGTTTATAATATTTATTTAGAGAATTAGGACTAAATTTCAAATAATGCAATAAATGAATTATGCCAAAGTGCATTAAAAGTTTTAATGTTCCATTTTTTAGAAACCTTCTAGAATCTGTTATAATTTCCCCTTCCATAATTTTAAAATCCCCTTTCATATAAATTTTACTTATAAGATTAATATCTTCACAAACCTTATATTCTTCATCGTAACCCCCGCAGAGAAAAAATAAGTTTTTGTGAATAAGTAGTGATTGATCTCCTCCTCTACAGAAAATATTATTGTATTTAGTTGCCTTTGCTGATAAAGAGAGAAAATAGTTTGAAGGTTTAAACTTAAGTTTAAAACAACTTGCTTGATATTTATTAGTCATTGATTTATAAATAATTCCCTTGAAGTTTTTAGGGGGGACGCAATCTGAATGTAGAAAATATAACCAATCAAACTTTGCTATTTTTGCACCTTTATTAAGTTGCTTTGCTCGACCCTTATCGTGATTGACTATTTTAACTTCACTATGATTTATAAATGTATTTTTTATTTGAAAATCAGTTCCTCCCTCAACCACAATTATTTCATATTTAGGCAGATTAAATTTTTTAATATAATCTATTAATTTAATTAGATTGTCCTTTTCATTCAAAGAAGGTATTACAATTGAAAGTCCTTGCAAATTTTTCATATTATTATGAAGAAAGTATATTTGAAATTAATACAGTATTTTTGAATAAGTAAAACATTGACTTATGAAATTTGATCTTTCAACTTTTATTTTCAAAAAATTGGGACTTAGTGAAAGTGCGTCCATTGCCCTAGAAGCAATAGTTTATTCTGTTGTTTTACTGTTTTTTCTTATCATTATATGGATGGTTTCAAGAAAAATTTTAACTGTCTTATTCGTTAAAGTATCTAAATTAACCAAAACTAAATTTGATGACCTTTTAATAAAAAATAAAATTCCATCTACTCTAGCTTACTTCCCTCCAATTCTTTTATCTATTCGTTTATTCCCAATTATTTTAAGTGATATAAATGTTATAAGTGAACCTATCATTTTATTATTGGATTTGTTTCTTACCTTTTTGGTTATATCTATAATAAGGAGGGTACTTAGTACGCTAAAAGATTTTCTTAAAACAATACCTAATTTTCGAGACAAACCAATTGACAGCTATATCCAGGTAGTTATGATCTTTGTTTGGTTTGTTGGTATAATGATTATTTTTTCTATAATATCTGGAAAAGATATTAGTGCATTTTTAGCAACACTTGGAGCTCTTTCTGCAATCATCTTATTAATCTTTAGAGATACTATTTTGGGTTTTGTCGCAAGTATCCAAGTAACTATAAATGACATGGTTCGCATAGGTGACTGGATAACAATGAAAAGTTATAATGCCGACGGGGATGTCATTGAAATAAACCTCTCAACCGTAAAAGTTCAAAATTTTGACAAAACAATTACAACTATCCCTACATATAGACTAGTTTCTGATTCATTTGTCAACTGGAGAGGCATGAATGAATCTGGAGGGAGAAGAATTAAAAGGTCTATTCTAATTAAAGTTTCCAGTATTAAGTTTTTAGAGGACAATAAACTTTCTGAATTAAAAAAAATTGAGAGAATTTCAGATTATATAAATGAAAGAAAAAATGAAATTGAGGAGGAAAATAAAACTAGAAACATTAACAAAAACTTACTTCTTAACGGCAGAAACATTACAAACATTGGTTTATTTAGAAGGTACGCGCTAGCTTATCTAAATAGTCATCCCGAGGTAAATAAAGATTTGACTTTAATGGTAAGACAACTAGCTCCTACAGCTCAAGGCGTTCCAATTGAAATTTATGCATTTGCTGCAGACAAAAAATGGGAAAACTATGAGCAAATAATGTCCGACATATTCGACCACCTACTCGCTTCCATACAATATTTTGAATTAGAATGCTTTGAATATTCTTATCCAGGTAACACCAACAAATAAGTTCACTGTTTTTTTTGGATTATTTGTATATTGAGAATTAATCGTAAATGAATCGAAATGAAATATAAAATTTTAGTTTTTTTATTAGGAATCATAATTATCAGTTGTGATACTAAACCACATCAAGAATGTACAGATCTAACTAATGAAAGCTCAAAAGTTAAAAGAAATGTTGAATTGTATTCAAAGGTTTGGGATACAGCAATAAATGGCAGGAATATTGAAATTATTAATCTCGATAACTTTGATGAAAACATAAAAACAATTACTGCAGACGGAGATGTAAAAGGAATCGAAGCCTTCAAAACCTATTACAATAACTACTTAACTGGATTTTCTGATGCTGAATTTAATATCATTGACGTTTTCGGTCAAGGGGATAAAATTGTAAAACATTGGAGTTTCAAGGGTACTCACGATGGAGACTTTTTTGGAATCCCAGCAACTGGCAAAAAAGTTGATTTGATTGGAACCACACTAGTTTTGATGAAAGATGGTAGAGTTCTTCAAGAACAAGATTTTTTTGATAATTACTCCTTTTTAGGTCAATTAGGGCTTATCCCTACGGATTAATTTTTATATTAACAATTATTAACCATAAACTAAATTAAAATGAAAAAAATTTTATCTATTATTCTATTATTATTTGCAATTAATTCATATTCTCAGGTTGGATACTGGACTGCATACAATTTCAATGTGGAAGAAGGAAGTGAGGAATTAGTTCTAAAATATTTTAATGAATATTTTTCTAATAATAAACTTGCTGAAGGCGTAACTGTTTCTTTATTTGAAAACCACTTTAAAGATACAGGTTGGAACTTTAGTCATCAAATTTTATTTGGTGGACCTCTAGACGGTTTAGCAGAACAATACTCTTCAGCTCCTTCTGATGCGTGGAGCTTGTTTATTTTAAAAATGAATAGACATATAACTCTGCATAGCTCTTTTATGGGGGACATCGACATATCATATGGAATTGGCGAAACATCCGAATTCCCAATTCAAAGAGTTTATTCCCTAGAAGCTGAGGATCCACAAAAATACTTACAAGCATTTAAAAAGTATAATTCAAAATATAATAAACCTGATAGGTTAATATTAACTGGGGGATTTTCAGCTGGAATCGATAGGACGTACGGAAATACCTGGATTGTACAAAGTTTTAAAGATTTTAAAGGTGCTTTTGGGGGTCACGCAAAATTGCCTTCTAAATATAGTCCTGAAGAACATAGGAAAGCTTGGATGGAAAGCAGAAAAAATAATGGTGGGGTTGAAATGAGACGGTCTTTTTTAAGGATTCTCTTAGCAACGTATTAATTATTCAGTAGAGTATATTAAAAAAACCCTTCAGATGAAGGGTTTTTTTGGCTTCGTAATAATTTATTGATTCCAAGGAGAACTAAGTTCTGGCAATCTTTGATGATGTCTTGTACTATTTTCAATTACTGACATTTGTAATTTTTGTGAGTCATCTTCATATGAGTCTTCGCCATACATCTCATTATATTTTTCAACCACAATAGAAAAATTTGAATTATTTGATGCTTCACCTGCAAAATTTTTATGGTGATATCTAACCTGAACCCAATAACCATCACATCCAGAAGCGCAATTTAAAGTTGAAACTCTTTGTGGCCATTCAGCTGCCTTAAGGGCTTTTACGAGTCTCGTTCTATATCTCCAAAAGTCTTTACCCGCACCAGGTTTAACCTTATAATACAATATTCTTCTGTGATTAACTCTAGACATGTCATCTGGAGTGTAACTGGCATCTGCATTTCTATTCCATATCCTATTGCCCACTGATTGATGTAAACTACCAGTTGTTTTTTGCCAATATGCATTTCCAACTTTGTCAATTTTGTCAAAGTCTTCAACTTTTGGGGCATATTGCATTCTAATAAAATTCTGAGCTTCAGGGCCAGTAAGAATCTGAAATGTAATATATCTAGGCTGTCCTTCTTTACTATTATAAAGTTTTGTTTTGTTTGCTACAGCAGACATAAATTTTTCCATATTCTTTTGTTCCACTTTTAATAATCGGCTCTGTAAAAACTGAGCGGTTGAAATAAAAGAGGATAAAAAAGTAACGAGTATTAGTGTTTTTTTCATTTTTAATTTAATTTATGGTTAACAGCGTAAATATATGAAAACATTAATTCCTTTTATCTAACAAATTTTATTCATAATTTAAACTACAATTAATTTATTTAAAAAATGAAAAAAATCATTACGCTATATATTTTTACTTTTAGTTTCTTTTTACAGGCACAAAGCTTTAGAGGTCTTGATAAAAGCCCTTTAGATATGGTTAATTTTCCAGCAAGCTCACAAGTTCAGGAAAAAGTTGTTCGTATTTTATATAGTCGCCCTCAACTTAAAAGTAGAGACTTAAAAACTTTAATCCCTAATGGTAAATTATGGAGAACAGGTGCTAACGAAAGTACAGAGATAACTTTTTTTAAAGATGTTACAATTGATTCAAAAATACTTCCTAAGGGGAGGTACACTCTTTATACAATCCCTAGTGAAACCAAATGGACAGTAATTATAAACAAGAAAGTTAACACATGGGGTTCATATGCATATGATTCTAGCCAAGATTTATTAAGAATAAATGTACCAATTGAATACTCAGATGAAAAGTTGGAAGCCTTTTCAATTACAATTTCGGGGAAAAGTTCAAGTGCCGATATTCATATGGGATGGGATAATTTAAGAGTAAAAATACCCATGGAGTTTTAGAATATAAACTATTTTTTGCTTTTATTTTCCAACATAAACGTAACAGCCATTTTGAAATATGAATAGATTAACATTCTTAAAAAAAGCAAGTTTAATTTCAACTTTGCCTTTTATTTCAAGCTCACATTCCTTATTAAATTTTAATGATTATAAAATAGGACTTCAGCTGTTTTCAGTTAGAGATGCCATGGAAAAAGATCCGATCAATACGCTTAAATCACTTAAAGAAATGGGGTATCGAGATTTTGAATCGTATGGATACGATACTGAAAGAAAAAAATACTACGGGTTTTCTCCGATCGAGTTTAGCACAATTTTAAATGATTTAGGATTATCAACATCAAGTGGACACTATGGCGTTAATGGTCTAATGGAATCATCAGATTATAAATTATTTAAATATTTGGACAGTTGTATAGAGGCATCTTTAAAACTGGGAGATAAATATATCGTATACCCTATGTTGGACAAAAAGTACCAATCCTATCAAGGATACAGGTTATTGGTTAAAAAGCTGAATAAAATGGGAGACAAAATCACAAAATCTGGTTTAAATTTTGCATATCACAATTTTGGTTATGATTTTAATCTTTACGACAGAAAAATGGGTCTGGAATGGATTATTGAAGAAACAAATCCAGATTGGGTAAAATTGCAAGTTGACTTTT
>JBELIL010000047.1:0-12602 GCA_042090925.1 Flavobacteriales bacterium | reverse complement strand
AGACAAGAAGATATGCCTTTTTTAGAGGATGGTACACCTGTTGATATTGTTTTGAACCCTCTTGGTGTTCCATCAAGGATGAATATTGGTCAAATATATGAAACTGTGCTTGGTTGGGCAGGTCAGAAACTTGATGAAAAGTTTGCTACTCCAATTTTTGATGGTGCTAGCTCGGGAGAAATTAATGATATAATAGAGAGAGCCGGTATTCCAAAATATGGTCATACTTATCTATATGACGGAGGAACAGGAGAAAGATTCGATCAACCAGCTACTGTAGGGGTAATTTATATGTTAAAGTTAGGACATATGGTCGATGATAAAATGCACTCTAGATCCATCGGTCCTTATTCATTGATTACTCAGCAACCTCTTGGAGGGAAGGCTCAATTTGGTGGACAAAGGTTTGGCGAAATGGAGGTTTGGGCTCTTGAAGCTTATGGAGCGTCAAGTGCTTTACAAGAAATTCTAACCGTAAAATCGGATGATGTTTTAGGAAGAGCTAAAACTTATGAGTCTATTGTAAAGGGAGAAACATTACCTGATCCAGGGTTACCCGAATCATTTAATGTCCTGATGCACGAATTAAAGGGTTTAGGACTCGATATTAGATTAGAAGAATAGAAATAATTTTATAATAAATTCATGAAAAGAGATAACGAAAATTTAACACAGAAAAAATTTGAGAAGATTTCAATAGGATTATCCTCCCCTGAGGTGATTTTAAATCACTCTCGAGGCGAAGTGCTTAAACCTGAAACAATTAACTATCGAACACATAAACCCGAAAGAGATGGTTTATTTTGTGAAAGAATATTTGGACCAGTAAAGGATTTCGAGTGTGCATGTGGAAAATACAAAAGAATTCGTTACAAAGGAATTATTTGCGATAGGTGTGGTGTTGAAGTTACTGAAAAAAAAGTAAGAAGAGATAGGGTTGGTCACATTAATTTAGTTGTTCCCGTAGCACACATATGGTATTTTAGATCATTACCTAATAAAATTGGATACCTTCTAGGCCTTGCTTCAAAAAAACTTGATATGATAATTTATTATGAAAGATATGTTGTAATTGAACCAGGCGAAGCTGTTAATGATGATGGAGAAAAACTTCAAAAAATGGACTTTTTAACAGAAGAAGAGTATTTGAATGTTAGAGAAAGACTTCCTGAAGAGAATCAATACCTTGAAGATAGCGATCCTAAAAAATTTATTGCAAAAATGGGAGCTGAATGTTTAATTGAACTTCTTTCAAGGATTGATTTAGAAAGCTTGTCTTATGAATTGAGACACAAAGCTAATAATGAGACATCTAAGCAAAGAAAGACGGAAGCATTGAAAAGGTTACAAGTTGTTGAAGCATTTAAGGATGCCGATAGTAGAAAGGAGAACAAGCCTGAATGGATGATAATGAAAGTTATTCCTGTTATTCCTCCTGAATTGAGACCTCTTGTGCCTCTTGATGGTGGAAGATTTGCAACATCAGACTTAAACGATTTATATAGAAGGGTAATTATAAGAAACAATAGGCTAAAAAGACTTGTTGAAATTAAAGCTCCTGAAGTTATATTAAGGAACGAAAAAAGAATGCTTCAGGAATCGGTCGATTCTTTGTTTGATAACACAAGAAAATCATCTGCAGTTAAAACAGATTCTAATAGACCTTTAAAATCTTTGTCTGATTCACTAAAAGGAAAACAAGGAAGGTTTAGGCAAAATTTATTAGGGAAAAGGGTAGATTATTCAGCCCGTTCAGTAATTGTTGTTGGCCCTGAGTTAAAATTATATGAGTGTGGTTTACCAAAAGATATGGCTGCTGAATTATATAAGCCATTTGTAACAAGAAAACTTATTGAAAGAGGTATTGTTAAAACTGTTAAATCAGCAAAAAAGATTATAGATGGGAAAGAGCCTGTAGTTTGGGATATTTTAGAAAATGTTTTAAAGGGTCATCCTGTTTTGTTAAATAGAGCGCCGACACTTCATAGGCTTGGTATTCAAGCTTTTCAACCAAAATTAATTGAAGGAAAAGCTATACAACTTCACCCTCTTGTATGTACTGCTTTTAATGCAGATTTTGATGGTGACCAAATGGCAGTGCACCTTCCTTTGGGTCCAGAAGCTATTCTCGAATCACAATTGTTGATGCTTGCTTCCCACAATATCTTAAATCCTGCGAACGGTTCTCCAGTTACTGTTCCTTCTCAAGATATGGTTTTAGGTCTTTATTATATGACTAAGGCACGAAAATCAACAAAAGAGTATCCAGTGATTGGAGAGGGTCTTACCTTTTATTCTGTTGACGAAGTCCACATAGCTTACAACGAAAAGAAAGTTGATTTAAATGCTATCATTAATATTAAAGTTGAAAATTTATCAAAAAATAGTGATAATAAGGGATCTATAATTGAGACAACTGTTGGAAGAGTTCTTTTTAATGAAGTTGTCCCAAAAAATGCTGGTTTTTTTAACGAAGTTTTGACGAAAAAAAATTTAAGAGATATTATTGGAAAAATATTAAAAGAGACTAGTGTTCCTGAGACTTCAGAGTTTTTAGACAAAATTAAAAATATGGGATACGGTTTTGCATTTAAAGGTGGACTTTCTTTCAGTTTGGGAGATATCATCATTCCTTCAGAAAAAATTTCTTTAATTGATCAAGCAAATGGTAAGGTTGACAACATATTAGGAAATTATAACATGGGGTTAATAACTAACAATGAAAGATATAACCAGATTATTGATGTATGGACATCAACAAATTCTCACTTGACAAGTCTTGCAATGAAAAAAATAAGTGAGGATCAGCAGGGCTTTAATTCCGTTTACATGATGCTTGATTCTGGAGCAAGGGGATCTAAAGAACAAATTAGACAACTAACTGGAATGAGAGGTCTTATGGCAAAACCAAAAAAGTCAACTGCAGGTGGAGGTGAAATTATCGAAAATCCTATACTTTCAAATTTTAAGGAAGGTCTTTCAATTTTAGAATATTTTATTTCAACCCACGGAGCTAGAAAAGGATTGGCTGATACGGCCCTAAAAACTGCAGATGCTGGTTATTTAACTAGACGTCTAGTGGATGTTTCACAGGATGTTATAATCACAGAGGTTGATTGTGGAACTTTACGAGGGATTGAAATCAAGCCTTTAAAGAAAAATGAGGAAATTGTAGAACCTCTATCTGACAGAATTCGTGGTAGGGTTGCTCTACAAGATATCATTAACCCATTGAATGGAGAAATATTAGTTCAGGCAACAGAAGAAATAAATGATTCAGTATCTGATTTAATAGACACTTTACCAATAGAATCCATAGAGGTTAGGTCACCTTTAACTTGTGAAGCTAAGAGAGGTATTTGTTCCTCTTGTTATGGACGTAATTTAGCAACCGGAAAAATGGTTCAAAAAGGTGAGGCTGTTGGAGTAGTTGCTGCTCAGTCAATCGGAGAACCTGGAACACAATTAACGCTCAGAACGTTCCATGTTGGAGGTGTTGCTGGAAACATATCAGAGGAAAGTCAGTTGTTTTCGAAACATGACGGTATTGCTAAAATAGAAGATTTAAAAGTAGTAAAGTCAGTTGACAATGACGGGAAAGCGTCAAAAACCGTGATTTCCAGAACCTCTGAAATTCATATTATTGATAACGATTCTAAAAATATTTTGAGCTCTAACATAATTCCTTATGGTTCAACTTTAAATATAAAAAATGGTGCCAAGATTAAAAAAGATGATTTAATATGCTCTTGGGACCCTTTTAATGGTGTTATAGTATCTGAATTTTCTGGTAAAATTTCATATGAAAATATTGAAGCAGGAATAACATACCAAGTTGAAATAGATGAACAAACCGGATTTCAAGAAAAAGTAATTTCAGAATCAAGAAATAAAAAAATAATACCAGCTCTTTTAATATTGGATAACAAGGGTAACACTTTGAGATCTTACAACCTACCTGTAGGGGCTCACTTGATAGTTGATGACAACGAAAAGATATCTGAAGGTAAAGTATTAGTAAAAATACCACGAAAATCTGCCAAGTCAGGTGATATTACTGGAGGACTTCCGAGGGTTACTGAACTTTTTGAAGCAAGAAGCCCTTCTAACCCGGCAGTTGTATCTGAAATTGATGGTGTCGTTTCATTTGGAAAAATTAAAAGAGGTAATAGAGAGATAATAGTAACGTCAAAGTTTGATGATGTTAAGAAATATTTAGTTAAACTTTCAAATCAGATTTTAGTTCAAGAAAATGATTTCGTAAAAGCTGGTATGTCTCTATCGGACGGTTCAATAACTCCAGTTGATATTCTTAAAATTAAAGGACCATCAGCAGTGCAACAATATTTAGTTAATGAAGTTCAAGAGGTTTATAGATTACAAGGTGTAAAAATTAATGATAAACATTTTGAAGTTGTTGTAAGGCAGATGATGAGGAAAGTCAAAATTAATGATCCAGGTGACACTTTATTTCTAGAAGATCAATTAATTCATAAAGATGACTTTATTACCGAAAATGATTCTTTATTTGGTAAAAAAATAATCGAAGAGATTGGGGAATCTGAAAATCTTAAACTGGGACAAATGATATCATCACGTAAATTGAGGGATGAAAATTCACTATTAAAAAGAGAGGGTAAAAACATTGTAACTGCAAGGGATGCCAATCCTGCAACAGCCACACCTGAACTTCAGGGAATTACAAGGGCATCTTTACAAACTAAATCCTTTATCTCAGCAGCCTCATTCCAAGAAACAACTAAAGTTTTAAATGAAGCTGCCGTTAATGGAAAAGAAGATCATTTGGGGGGATTAAAGGAAAATGTAATAGTTGGACACAAAATTCCCGCTGGAACCGGATTGCGTGAGTATGATGAAGTTATAGTTGGGTCTAAAGATGAATATACTAGTTTACTTGTAAATAAAGAAGAGGAAGAGGAGGAAGAAAAATATAAAATATAATTTTATGACTAAGGAGTCAAATAAAAAAAAAATAGATATAGAATTAGATAACAACACTATAGATGGTGTGTATAGTAACCTTGTAGTTATTAATCATTCGTCATCCGAATTTATTTTAGATTTTGTTATAATAACTCCTGGTGCCCCTAAAGCAAAAGTTAAGTCAAGAGTCATTTTAACTCCTGAGCATGCGAAACGATTAAAGTATGCTTTAATCGAAAATATATCAAGGTTCGAGAAATCATCGGGTGAGATTGAAATTAAAGAAAATAAAAATATTCCAATAACCTTTGGCCCTAAAGGAGAGGCCTAATTTCTTTTAGTGAATTAATATTTTGATGAGGATCATCCGATTTGAAAATGAAGTTTCCGGCTACAAGTACTTCAGCTCCGTTTTTTACGAGTTTTTTTGCGTTTTTTATATTAACTCCACCGTCTACTTGAATTTTACAGTTAGATTTTTTTTCTAGAATAATTTTCTTTAGTTTTTTTACTTTATTGTATGAGTTTTCAATAAATGTCTGACCGCTAAACCCAGGATTTACGCTCATTAAGCAAACTATGTCTATATCATTGATGATTTCATTTAAGTGATTGACATCTGTGTGGGGGTTGATAGCAACACCTGCCATTACCCCTTTTGATTTAATTTCTTGTATTGTTCTGTGAAGATGTCTACTTGCTTCTAAATGAATAGTTAATACTTTAGTATTGTATTTTAGAAACTTTTCAATATATCTTTCTGGTTTTGATATCATTAAGTGAATATCTAATGGTTTTTTTGAAAGATTATTAATTGAATCAATTACTGGCATACCAAAAGAAATATTTGGCACATAGTGACCATCCATTACATCTATATGTATCCAATCTGCATTACTACTATTAAGCATAGAGATGTCATTTGATAAATCTCCAAAGTCTGCAGATAAAATTGAGGGTGCAACAATATTTGACATTCCCGAAAATAAGTTAACCTAAATAGGTTTTTAATATTTTGCTTCTAGATGTATGTTTAAGTCTTCTTATTGCTTTTTCTTTTATTTGTCTTACTCTTTCTCTTGTAAGATCAAAAGTTTCTCCTATTTCTTCTAGGGTCATTGCGTGTTGTTCTCCTAGACCAAAATAAAGTCTAACCACATCAGCTTCTCTAGGTGTAAGTGTTTCTAGAGCTCGTTCAATTTCAGTTCTAAGTGATTCATGTAATAATGATTTGTCTGGATTTGGAGACTCACCACTATTAAGAACATCATAAAGATTTGAATCTTCCCCTTCAACCAAAGGGGCATCCATTGAAACATGTCTTCCAGAATTTTTAAGCGACTCTTTAACATCATTAACAGTCATATCCAATTCCTTCGCAATTTCTTCGGCAGACGGTTCTCTTTCATGAGCTTGTTCAAGGAAAGCAAATGTTTTATTAATTTTATTTATAGATCCTATTTTATTTAATGGAAGTCTAACAATTCTGGATTGTTCTGCAAGTGCTTGTAGTATGGATTGTCTGATCCACCAAACAGCATATGAAATAAATTTAAAACCTCTAGTTTCGTCAAATCTTTTTGCGGCTTTGATCAATCCTAAGTTACCTTCATTTATGAGATCTGGTAAAGTTAAGCCCTGATTTTGATATTGTTTAGCCACAGAAACAACAAATCTCAAATTAGCTTTTGTAAGAACTTCAAGAGCAATTTGATCTCCTTTCTTAATTCTTTGA
This sequence comes from Flavobacteriales bacterium, assembly GCA_042090925.1. Taxonomy (GTDB): domain Bacteria; phylum Bacteroidota; class Bacteroidia; order Flavobacteriales; family Flavobacteriaceae; genus TMED96. The sequence goes on along the minus strand of JBELIL010000047.1, from coordinate 5,923 downwards.
GCTAATTCCACCTCTTGCTCAGCAGTAATTAAGTCAACTTTTCCTATTTCTTGAAGATATTTGTCTAATGAAGCAGTTTCTCTATTAGTTACTTGTTTTGTGATTTTTAATTGTCTCATAAAAAAGTTGTTATATTAGTATTACGAAAAAAAAACTTATTTGTTACAAATTTTAAGATTTAAAATCAATTTTATTCTTAATTCTTTCGATCTGGTCTAGGAAGAAGCGCTTTTCTAGAAACTTTAGGCTTTCTCGTTTTCGGATCAATTCCAAAATATTTAACTTGAAATTCGTCACCTAAATTAATCTCATCAGTCACTTTGTCAATTCTATCCCAAGATATTTCAGATATATGCAATAATACTTCGTTACCTGGCACAAATTCAACAACTGCACCAAAATCAAGTATCTTAATTGCTTTGACATCGTATATTTCTCCTAGTTTAGGTTTAAAAGTAATATTATCTATTTTGGTTATGGCTGAGTCAATTTTGTCCTGATCAACACCTAAAATTTCAATAACACCGTGGTCTCCAACTTCCTCAATTACAATTGTTGTTTCTGTTTCTTTTTGCATTTCTTGGATTGTTTTACCACCAGGACCAATTACTGCTCCAATAAATTCATTAGGAATTTTTAATGTGATCATCTTAGGAGCGTGAGCTTTTACGGATTTATTGTACTGATTTATTGTTTCTGACATATTTTTTAAAATATGAAGGCGTCCTTCTTTAGCTTGACCTAAAGCTTTAACTAATATATCGTATGATAGTCCTTTTATTTTGATATCCATTTGGCAGGCAGTAATTCCTTCCGTGGTTCCAGTAACTTTAAAATCCATGTCTCCCAGATGGTCCTCGTCTCCTAATATATCGCTTAGAACTGCAAATCTTTTGCCATCAGAAATTAGTCCCATTGCAATTCCTGATACGGCTCTTTTGATTTTTACACCAGCGTCCATTAAAGCCATTGTTCCCGAACAGACCGTAGCCATAGATGACGAACCATTTGATTCTAGTATTTCACTCACTACTCTTACAGTATAGGGGCAATCTTCAGGTATCATATTTTTTAGTGCTCTTTGTGCTAAATTCCCATGACCAACTTCTCTTCTAGAAGTTCCTCTTAGAGGTCTAGCTTCTCCTGTTGAAAAAGGCGGAAAATTGTAATGAAGATAGAATCTCTCTTCTCCTTCATACGAGGGCATATCGATTTGATTTGCTTCTCTTGAGGTTCCAAGTGTTACAGTCGCCAAGGCCTGTGTTTCTCCTCTAGAGAAAATTGAAGAACCATGAGTAGATGGTAGATAATTTACCTCACTCCATATCTGTCTAATTTGATCAGTTGATCTTCCATCAAGTCTTAAACCTTCGTTCAAAACTAATTCTCTGACTGCTTCCTTTTGAACTTTAGAGAAATATTTTTTAATTAGATGGATTTTTTCATCTTTGTTATCTGAATCTGAATATTTTTCAATTATTTCTTCTTTTAACTCATTAAATAATTTTGATCTCTCTTCTTTTATAGTCCCTTTTTTAGCTATATCGTAACATTTTTTATAAGTATCCTTCGATATTTCTTGATAAAGTTCATCATCATTTTCTTCCAGTTCGTATTCACGTATTTCTTTTTTACCAACTTTTTTTATAAGATTATTTTGGGCATTAATTTGATTTTTAATGGCATCATGAGCAATTTTAATAGCGTCAATCATTTCATTTTCAGAACATTCTTTCATTTCTCCTTCAACCATCATAACGGATTCTTCAGATGCTCCAACCACCATATCTATGTCAGATTCTAATAATTGTTCCCTGCTTGGATTTATAATAAATTCTCCATTCATCCTTCCTATTCTAACTTCTGATATTGTACACTCAAATGGAATATCACTCAATTGAATTGCTGTAGAAGCTGCTAGCCCTGCTAAAGCATCTGGCATAACTTCAGGATCGTTTGACATAAGTTGGATCATAACTTGTACTTCATTGTGATAATCTGAAGGGAACAAGGGTCTTAAAACTCTATCAACTAACCTCATAGTTAAGATTTCTCCATCACTGGGTCTAGCCTCCCTTTTGAAAAACCCTCCGGGATATCTTCCTGCGGAAGCAAATTTTTCTCTGTAATCGACTGTCAAGGGTAAAAAATCTACTGGCGAAGAGTTGTAATTTGACACAACTGTACAAAGTAGCATACAATTTCCCATCTTGACCATAACAGAACCATGGGCTTGTTTAGCTAGTTTTCCAGTTTCTAAAATAATTTTTCTACCATCCTTTAGATGGATTTCCTCTGTAAATGTTTTTGGAATCATAATCTTTCATTTTTATACCTTGCGAATGTTGTTTAGTAGAGGTATCTCAATGAAATGTAATTAGTTAAATATTATTTTCTTAGTTCAAGTTTCTTAATAATAGAGCGATAACGATCTATATGCTTATTTTTTAGGTAATCTAAAAGGTTTTTTCTTTTGCCAACCAATTTTACAAGTGATCTTTCAGTATTAAAATCCTTTGGATTCTTTTTAAGATGTAAAGAAAGGTGGTTTATTCTGTATGTAAAAAGAGCTATTTGTCCTTCTGCAGAGCCAGTATCTTTTATAGTTGAACCATTTTCGGTAAAAATTTCTTCTTTTTTAGATTTAGTTAAATACATTTTTGGATCATTAGAAATGCAAATATAAATTAAAATTTATTAACTTTTTATATCCTGATAGGCTTATTAAGAATTAAGTCTAGGTATAAATTAATTTTATCCTTTATTTCTTTTCTATGAGATATAAAATCTAAAAACCCTTTTTCTAATAAAAATTCACTTTTTTGAAAACTTTCAGGTAAATCTTTTCCAGTAGTATCTTTAACAACTCTTGGCCCAGCAAAACCTATAAGCGCTCCTGGCTCAGAAATATTTATGTCTCCTAACATTGCAAAAGATGCGGTTGTTCCTCCAAATGTAGGATCTGTACATAATGAAATAAAAGGTATTTTTGCTTCAGAAAGACGATTTAAAAAGCTACTAATTTTTGCCATTTGCATTAATGAAAAAGCTCCTTCCATCATTCTAGCTCCTCCTGACTTAGAAATTATAAGGAGGGGAGCTTTGTTTTCTATTGCGTAACTAATAGATCTGCTTATTTTTTCTCCTACTACGGAACCCATTGAGCCACCAATAAATCTAAAATCCATGCAAGCTATTACAATCATTTCACCCTTAGACTTTCCGATTGCAGTCCTAACTGCATCAGTTAGACCGGACTTTTTATTTTCCTCCTTTATTCTTTGATTATATCTTTTAGTATCTCTAAAGTTTAAAAAATCGAGTGAGGTAATAGATTCATTAATTTCTTTGTATCCTGCATTATCAAACAAAATTTTAAAATACTCCTCACTTCCTATTCTAACATGATATTCATCTTCTGGGCTGACAAAAAAATTATCTTCAAGTTCCTGAGTTTCAATAATTTTTCCAGTAGGAGTTTTGTACCACAGACCTTTCGGTATATCTTTCTTTTCCTCTGTTTTTGTTTGTATTCCTTTTTCACTTCTTTTAAACCAACTCATAGTTAAATCATTTTATAGATAGTGTATCAATATTGTTTAAATCTTCAAAAGCTTTCTTAAGTCTATTTTTGAAAGAAATTTCACCTTTTCTTAACCAAACTCTTGGATCATAATATTTTTTATTTGGTTGGTCAGAACCATCTGGATTTCCAATTTGAGATTTAAGATACTCATATTTTTCATTCATGTAATCTCTTATTGATTCGGTAAAGGCGTATTGGAGATCAGTATCAATATTCATTTTAACAACCCCATAACTTATAGCCTCCCTTATTTGATCTTTACTTGATCCTGAACCACCATGAAAAACAAAGTTGATGGTTTTTTTTGGAACTCCAAATTTCTTTGAAACGAATTCCTGGGATTCTTTTAAAATTTTGGGTGTTAATTTAACATTACCAGGACGGTATACTCCGTGTACATTTCCAAATGCTGCTGCAACTGTAAATCTATCGCATATTTTCACTAAATTTTCATAAGCAAAGGCAACTTCTTCGGGTTGTGTGTAAAGTTTAGAAGTTTCAATTTCAGTATTATCCACACCATCTTCTTCACCTCCAGTCACACCTAGTTCAATTTCTAAAGACATATCAATTTTTTTTAATCTTTGAAGATAATTTTTGCAAGTATCAATATTATCATTCAAAGGTTCATTTGATAGATCAATCATATGTGAACTAAATAGAGGTTTACCATTTTTTGAGAAATATGACTCACTTTCACTAATTAGACCATCTATCCATGGTAAAAGTTTTCGCTCACAGTGATCAGTGTGCAGAATAACAGTTGCAGGGTAACTTTTTGCTAACTCGTGCACATGTTTTGCCCCGGCAATAGCTCCTTTTATGGATGCGAGTTGATTGTTGTTGTTTAACCCTTTTCCGGCATTAAATAGAGATCCTCCATTTGAAAACTGAATTATTACAGGGCTATTTAACTCCGAAGCAGTTTCCAAAACTGCATTAATAGAGTTATTTCCTATTACGTTTACTGCTGGTAAAGCATATCTGTTTTTCTTGGCGTGGTTGAAAACATCCTGAACTTCTTTTCCAGTCAATACACCTTTTGGGAAGATAGTTGACATTATTTTGTGTTTTGGTGGGTAAATTTAATTAAATTGAATTAGAACGGAAAGTTAATCCCCACATTAAAAACAGCTTCTTTAATATTCAATTGAGAAAACCACCTTTCTGCTTTAATTAGAGATGGGTCATAAGTTTTAAATCCAATATCTAATCTAAAAATAAAATAATCAAAGTCATACCTTAATCCAAATCCAGATCCAATAGCTAACTCGCTTAAATCTCTAAGGTTGTTAAAAACCTGTGCACCATCAGAAACGTTATTTTTAAAATTCCAGATATTGCCTATGTCAATAAAAAAAGCTCCATTTAGTCTTCTAATAATTGGATACCTGTATTCAACATTAAAAGCGATTTTAAAGTTTGCTTCATTAAATTCATTAAACCTACTACTTGAACCTGGACCAAGTTTGTAAGCTTGCCACGCTCTATTATCATTGGAACCTCCAGCATAATATGATCTTGTGAATGGAATAAAATTAGAATTCCCAAATGGAATTGCAATACCTATAAATGTTCTAAATGCAAAAACCCTCTTAAATCCAACAGACAAATGCTTTATATAATCAACTTCACTTTTAAAATATTGTGATGGGGCAAGATTAAAAATTTCACGATAACCGTTTTTATTTGACTTAACACCTCCAAGTTTCATTCCTAAGCTTAATAAATTTCCAACTAACTCAGATTTAAATTTAAATTGTGAGAAATTTTCATCTAAAATACTTTCTTGATTATTCTTTGAATACGTAAAAGATGAACCAACGATAAAATTATTTGCGGTCAATCTATTTTTCCTTTCGTTAATATTTAAAATATTCGAGTAAATCTCGTCTTCTGAATTAACGCTAGTATCTAAGCTTAAAACATCATTTATAAAATTATCAGTACCTGATGGAATTAATAGGTTATCCTCTGAATTAAAGTAAGTAGTATCTACACCTAAAATTGTTTTAGAAATATTATTTAAACGTTCATATGAGTTTCTATATACATTAAAATAATTGTTTGTAGCTCTGTTATCAACATATTCTATATCAATTAATTTTATATTTAATGATCTTGTTTTATCAGGCCTCCAATAATATTCAAAATTTCCTGTAAATGTTTGCCTATCCAAACCAATATTTTCCTGAACAGATACACCTAACGACATTCTAGTTTTAACATAAAATTTGTCAAAATAAATTCTTTTCAAAAAACTTGGTGCAATAGGTCTTGGAACTCTTAGTCCAAGATCTAAACCAACCTCGAACAAATTAAAAAAAGAAGACTTTT
>JBELIL010000046.1:11198-13014 GCA_042090925.1 Flavobacteriales bacterium | reverse complement strand
AAACTTTCATTTCAGTAACCTCAAGGGATTTAACTAATGTCTCTGGATCTAAAAAATTTATAAGAATAAAAGTATATATTGAAACATATAAAGCACTAATCAAAAAAACCCCCATGCCTATTTTGATTGAATCACCAAGGGATAAAATCTCATTACTGGTTTTTCTGTAGTCTAAAAGAGCTATAATTAAAACGACGATTGAAATCCCGTAGTTAACTAGGCTTATGCTATTTTCTTGGGCATAGTGAAGATCAAGGAAGAATATCATTAAGGCGAATACAATAGATATAAATCCCAAAATGGTACCATAATGCAATATAAAATCTCTAACAGATTTCTTTGTTTTAGTCAACATGAATTTTGTTTTTGTTATATAAATTTAGAAAAAACAATTACATTTGTCTGGATTTTTAATAAACAAAGAATGAAAAAAGATATTCACCCTAAAAACTACAGATTAGTTGCTTTTAAAGACATGTCTAACAACGATATTTTCATTACAAAATCTACAGCTCCTTCAAAAGAAAACATAAAGGTTGAAGGCAAGGAGTACCCATTAGTCAAGCTCGAAATTTCAAGAACATCCCACCCATACTACACTGGAAAATCAAATCTTGTAGATACTGCTGGAAGGATTGACAAGTTTAAAACTAAGTACGGTCAAAATAAAACTCAAACTAAGAGTGAGTAAATTTTTATAATTTAATTTTTAATTATTTTGTTTTGAATCCGGTTAAAACCAAACCTTTGACAACAATTGCTTTTAAAACTCTTGGGTGTAAATTAAATTTCACTGAAACAGAGCAGATTGCAAAAAAATTCAGTTTAGATACTTATAAGAGGGTCAATTCAAACGAGATAGCCGACATATACATATTTAACACCTGTTCAGTCACCGAAAATGCAGACAAGAAGTTTAAAAATTTAGTCAGCAAGGCAAATAAATTAAATAAAAACGCCTTCATAGCTGTTATAGGTTGTTATGCACAACTAAAAACAAGTGAAATATCCAAAATTAACGGAGTTGACTTGGTCCTAGGTGCTTCCGAAAAGTTTAATCTAGATTTATTTATAGATAAAAGAAATAAAGAAAAAATTTCTAAAACATATTCCTGTTCAATTGATTCTTTTAAAAACTTTAATTCAAGTTTTTCTGAAACAAATTCTTCAAGAACGCGTTCATTTTTAAAAATTCAAGATGGTTGCGATTATAAGTGTACTTATTGCACAATCCCACTTGCAAGGGGTCAATCTAGAAGTGATAGTATTCAAAATGTTGTCAAAAATGCAAAAAAAATTGTTTCAAAGGGATTTAAAGAAATAGTACTTACAGGAATTAATTTAGGTGATTTTGGAAATCTAAATGGAAAATTGAAAGCGAAAAACAATGGACTAATTGATCTTTTAAATGAATTAGAAAATATTTCGGATGTTGATAGGTATCGAATTTCTTCAATTGAACCTAACTTATTGTCAGATGAAATTATAAAGTTTGTATCTCAAAGCAAAAATTTTTTACCACATTTTCATATTCCATTACAAAGTGGTTGTGATCAAGTTTTAAGGGATATGAAAAGACGTTATAACTCAGCTTTCTATTCAAACTTGATTTCTAAGATAAAAAAAGTAATGCCAGACGCCTGTATAGGTGTAGATATTATTGTTGGTTTTCCAACTGAAACATATGATAAATTTATTGAAACTTATAATTTCTTGAATAATTTAGGTGTTTCTTATTTTCATGTATTTAAGTATTCTGACAGAGAAAACACACTCTCATTTGATATAGCCGATAAAATATCTGAGAGAGATAAAA
>JBELIL010000046.1:0-11098 GCA_042090925.1 Flavobacteriales bacterium | reverse complement strand
AGCAATTTCAGGGCTCGTTGGGACAACTTTCATATTTTTTTCTGAAACATAATCGAGAACTAAAGCGATAAATTTATTTTTAAAATCTAAAGAGTCAATTTCTTTTGGAACAATAAGTTTTGTTAAAAAAATTTTCCTTTCTTGATCAGCGTATTCTATCCTAGCCATTGAATTTCCTTGTGTAAGTTCAAACTGTCTTAAAAATTTGTTGTTATCAAGGTCTTTAACTTCCATTTATTGATTTGGTCTATGAATAAAACTAATTAAAAATTTATATTTGATTTTTAAAGAGGAACCCCTAAATATACGAAATTTTGAAATAGGTTTTAAAAAAAATGAATAATAAAATTAGAATATCTATTTATTTAATGCCAGGTATGGCTGCATCCCCAAAAATTTTTGAATTAATAAAATTCCCATCCAATTATAAGATAATTTATTTGACATGGATCAAACCGAATTTAAATGAAACATTAAAATCCTATGCTAAAAGGATGTCAATTTTGATCAATGATGTTAATCCTGTTTTAATAGGAGTTTCTTTTGGTGGAATTTTAGTACAAGAAATATCGAAACACATCAAAGTAAAAAAACTGATAATTATATCAAGTGTGAAATCCAAAGTTGAATTATCGTTATCGATGAAATTTGCAAAAAAAACAGGGATTCATCACTTACTTCCTTTAAATTGGATTGATGACTTAGAAAAACTTTTATTATTTGTTTTTGGACCGTCCATAAAAGCCAGGGTTGATACTTATAAAAAATATCTTTCTGAAAGGGATCCTGATTATTTAAAATGGTCAATTAATCAAATTGTAAATTGGAAACAAATTAAATATGACAAAAACATCTTTCATATTCATGGTGAAAAAGACAAGGTGTTCCCATTGAACTATTTGGAAAGAAATAAAAATTTTATCACAATTAAAAATGGTACACATGCAACCATTTTGAGGGACAGTACCTGGTTTTCAAAGAACTTGCCTTTGATTATAAATAAAGATTAATAGATGTATCTGTAAGTTAAATTGATTCTAGGTTTAATTTTTTTCTTTGTTTTTGGAATTTGGTGAACCCATTCGGTTTGTGATTTTTCCCCCATTAAAAGTAGACTACCGTGTTTTAAAAGTATCTTGTACCTTAAGTTTTTTATCTTCCTGTGTTTTAAATGGAAAAACCTTTCTTCGCCAAGGGTGATTGACGCAATTTTTGGATCATCTCCTAGTTCTGGTTCGTTATCGCTGTGCCAACCATTACTATCCATTCCATCTCTATATAAATTAAGTAAAACAGAATTAAATCTGTAATCACTCTTTTTATGTATTTGATTCAATAAACTCTTTAAATCCTTATTCATGAAATTACTTTTTATGCCTATTTGAGAATAATTATAATTTTTATTTCCTATTGAATGAAAAGAGGTAAGTCTGGGCTGATCGTAAGTTTTACCAAATATTTTAATTTGATATTTTTGCCAAGGAATATCACTATGGAGTTTTTTGTAAAGAATATCAGATTTTTCCTTGCTAAGGAAATTAGGAAAATAAAAAATATTGAGATCATTTTTATCTTTTAAAGTTTTTAATTTATTTTCAAAAGATAATTCAATCATAATTACAAATCTTTAGTTAAATAAAAATTCAAAATTTTAGTCTAAAACTATTTGATCATATTTAAACTTCTATTTATAAACTTACTAAGATCTTCTCCTTTTAGTAAATTTTGAGACAATTTGGCTAAATCAAGAGTTTGATTTATTAAATTTTCTTGTTTTTTTGAAGTTTTTGTTTTAAGAATTTGTTTGGTTAATGGATGATTGACATTAACTATCAAGTTGAACATTTCAGGCATACTTCCAAACATGGAATTACCTCCCGTATTTTGCATTTCTTTCATTCTTCTCATAAATTCTGGTTGAGTAAGAACAAAAGGGAACTGATTGCTGTCTAATGCTTCGAGTTTAATAGTATATTTTTCTTTTGGAATAATTTTAGTTATTATATCCTCTAGAGACTTTTTTTCTTTATCAGAAATTTTTGATGTGTTTTCTTCTTCTTTTTTAATTAAATTTTCAATCGAATCGCTATCCACTCTGGTAAAAGTAATTTTATCATTTGATGATTCTATTTTTTGGATAAGATGAGAGACTATAGGAGAGTCTAAAAGTAATACTTTATAACCCTTCTCTTTGGCAGCTTGAATGTAAGAGAATTGTTCTTCAATATTTGACGAGTATAGCACCACCATTTTTCCATCCTTGTCGGTTTGAATTTCTTTGATTTCTTTTTTAAGCTCTTCCATGGTTAAATAAGTTCCGTCGTCAGTTGGATAAAGAAAATAATCTTGATATTTATCAAAAAACTTCTCCTCTGATAGCATTCCATACTCAATAATTACCTTTATATCGTTCCATTTCGATTCAAAAGATTTTCTATCTTTTTTGTGCAAACTAATTAACTTGTCAGCAACTTTTCTAGTTATATAATTACTGATTTTTTTAACAGAACTGTCAGCTTGCAAATAGCTTCTAGAAACGTTAAGAGGGATATCAGGAGAATCAATCACTCCTCTTAATAAAGTCAAAAACTCAGGTACTATCCCTTCAACATTATCAGTAACAAATACCTGATTCTGGTAAAGCTGAATCTTATCTTTTTGAATATTCAAATCATTGTTAACCTTGGGAAAATATAATATACCAGTAAGGTTAAAAGGGTAATCTACATTTAAATGGATATTAAAAAGGGGTTCTTCAAACTGCATCGGATAAAGCTCTCTGTAAAACTCATTGTAATCTTTGTCCTTTAGATCTTTTGGTTTTTTAGTCCAGGCTGGATTGGGATTATTTACAATATTGTCAACTTGAATTGTTTTTGGTTTAGCATCCTTTTTAGCTTTTTTTGGAAGTGGCAGGGTTTCGTCTTTCATTCCAAATTTGATAGGTATAGGCATGAATTTGTTATACTTTTCTAAAAGAGTTTTAATTCTGCTTTCTTCAAGGAATTCTGTAGAGTCTTTGTCTATATGTAATATTATTTCTGTACCTCTATCTTTCTTTTCGAACTTTGATAAACTATATTCGGGAGAGCCGTCACACATCCACTTCGCAGCCGGATCTTTTTTGTATGACTTAGTTATTATTTCAACTTTTTTAGCAACCATAAAAGATGAATAAAAACCAAGTCCGAAATGCCCAATTATATTTGACTGGTTATCTTTATCTTTATATTTCTCTAAGAACTCTTCAGCACCCGAAAAGGCAACTTCGTTAATATATTTTTTAACTTCTTCTTGTGTCATTCCAATTCCTTGGTCAATTACAGATAGCGTTTTTTTTGATTTATCAATCTTTATTTCAATTTTGGGGTTACCAATATCACCTTTTAATTCGCCTATGCTGCTTAAGTGTTTTAATTTTAGAGTAGCATCTGTTGCATTGGATATTAATTCTCTTAAAAAGATTTCATGATCACTATACAAAAACTTTTTAATAAGAGGGAATATATTTTCTACAGATACATTAATTTTTCCTTTAGACATATTTTTTTTTTTTAAATAATAATCAAAAACCATCCCAAATATTTTTTCTGCCAAATTGGCATTTTATAAATATTTTATATTTAGCTTTAGAAAATTTAACTTTTTAAGTGTTCAATTCAAGAATAGTAGGTTTAGGAAAATACTTGCCTGATAATGTAGTAACAAACGATGATCTTGCTAAGATGATGGATACATCCAATGAATGGATTGTCGAAAGAACAGGAATAAATGAGAGAAGACATATTATTAAAGGCAGCGATGACTCTCCATCAACTATGGGTTTTAAGGCTTCTAAAATAGCATTAAATAGAGCTGGTATTAAAGCAAGCGAATTGGATATGATTTTATTTGCAACACTTAGCCCCGATCTTTATTTCCCTGGTTCTGGAGTCTTACTCCAAGAATTGCTTGGAATTTCAACTTGTCCATCTATGGATATTAGAATGCAGTGTTCTGGTTTTATCTATTCAATTGCAACTGCAGACCAATTTATTAAATCTGGTATGTATAAAAATATACTGGTAGTTGGTGCGGAAAATCATTCAGGAGGACTAGATATGTCTTCAAGAGGAAGAGCTGTTTCTGTCATCTTCGGAGATGGTGCAGGCGCGGCAGTTTTAACTCGTGAGAATGATAAAAGCTTCGGTATTAAGTCTTCTCATCTTTATTCTGAAGGAAAATATGCAAAAGAGTTGTCATTAATTGGACCAAGTACTCAAAGATGGGTTCCTGAAATTATGGAAGCAAATGATTCAAATGATGAAAGTTATTTTCCATTCATGAATGGTCAAATGGTTTTCAAACACGCGATAACAAGATTTACAGAGGTCATAAATGAGGGGCTACAATTTAATAAATGGAAAAGTGAAGATATCGATCTTTTAATACCACATCAGGCAAATCTTAGAATTTCCCAATTTGTTCAAAAGAAATTTGGTTTGTCAGACAATCAAGTTTTTAATAATATTATGAATTATGGAAATACAACTGCTGCTTCCATACCGATTGCATTAACTGAAGCATGGGAGAGTAATAAAGTAAAAAACGGAGATAAAATTGTTTTGGCAGCTTTTGGAAGCGGTTTTACTTGGGGTAGTACCATGATTGTTTGGTAATGAAAACTCTTATTATCGGAGCTTCTACAAATAGGGACAGATACTCATATAAAGCAATTCAAAAATTAAGAAAATTAAATTTTGATGTTTTTGCTTTAGGTTTAAATGATGGTAAAATAATGGATGTAAAAATTCAGACAAAACCGATAAATTATAAAAAAATTCATACTGTTTCTATATATCTGAGACCCCAAAATCAGTCTCAATATTTGAATTACCTATTAAAATTAATGCCCGAAAGAGTTATTTTTAATCCCGGAAGTGAGAATGAAGTTTTAATGAATAAGCTTGAAGAAAAAAAAATTAGCTGTGAAAATAGCTGCACATTAGTTCTACTTTCTACTGATCAATATTAAACCTATAAATGTTATTACACCATTAATTGGGAGAAGTTCATATCCAATTTGATAGCCGCCTAAATGATCCGGACTTAAATTTCCGATAATTAATGTAATTATAACTGAAATTGAAACAACTAACCAAACCCATTTATCTAAGATTCTTTTATTTGTAAAAATACCAAACGAAAATAAACCCAATAATGGCCCATAAGTATACCCAGCAAAGGTTAACAGACCGTCAATTACATTTTTACTTAAGTAATATTTAAATGAAATAACAGTCAGTATGATCAATGCTCCCATAAATAAGTGAACTTTTTTTCTAATTTTCTTCTGGATTTCAGTCTCTAATTTTTGAGTATCTAAAAAATCAATACAAAAAGACGTCGTTAAAGAGGTTAGTGCACTATCCGCGCTGCTGTATGCAGCTGCAATTAGTCCCAATATAAAGGTCACCGCAACTCCATTTCCAAGTTCTCCTTCGAGTGCGATTTTTGGGAACAAAAGGTCGGTATTTGCATTTCCATCCATTACAGGAACACTTATGTTTTCTTTTTCAGCATAAGCATATAGAAGAGCACCTAAAACCATAAAAAGAGATGTTATTATAAAAAGAATAAAACTGAAAACAATCATATTTTTTTTTGCATCTTTCTCATTTTTGCATGTTAAGTTTTTTTGCATCATGTCTTGGTCCATTCCTGTCATACATATTGTAATAAAAAAACCTCCTACAAAGGATTTTAAAAAATAATTTCTTTCTAAAGGAGAATCGAAAACAAAAACCTTTGTGTATTTTTTAATTTCATTAATTTCTGAAAATTTGAAGATGTTTATTTCTAAATTGTTGGCTATGGCTGATATACTTAAAAAAACTGCACCAATCATAAGAGCAGTTTGAAAGGTGTCTGTCCAAATGATAGTTTTTATTCCTCCTCTATTTGTATATACCCAAATTAAAAAAACCGAAAAAATTACAGTTATTTCAAAAGGGATTGACCATTTTTTAAAAATAAATTCTTGTAAAACAATTGCAACTAAAAAAAGTCTAAATGAAGCTCCTAAAATTCTAGAAACGAAGAAAAAAAAAGCACCAACCTTGTGACTGTTTTTACCAAACCTTTTCCCTAAGTATTCATAGATAGAAGTTACATTATTCTTATAATATATAGGTAAAAGAACAAACGCTACAACAAAATATCCAAATAGATACCCGATAACAACTTGCAAGTATGTAAAGTTTGATTCTTTGATCCATCCAGGCACAGAGATAAATGTCACACCGGATAAAGAAGTTCCGACCATTCCAAATGCAACTATGTACCATTTGGAATTCTGATTACCGGTAAAAAAATTCTTATTACTATCGTCTTTTCCTGTTATGTAAGAAACAGTTAATAATACTATAAAGTAAGAAATTATAAGTAAAAAAATATTTATTGGATCATTCACCTTATCAAAATTAAAATATTTATATAAATTGTTGGCTTAAAAATTCTTTGATATGGATTTTCCATCGAAAACTTTAGAAAATGCAGTAAATGAGATTTCTCAACTCCCTGGCATTGGAAAAAGAACTGCTCTAAGATTGGCTTTACATATTTTAAAACAACCTGAAGAAAAAATAGATTCCCTCGCAGACTCTATTAAGATTCTTAGAAAAACCATCAATTTTTGTAATGAATGTTATAATATATCGGACAATGAAACTTGTGAGATTTGTTTGAATTTTAATAGGGAAAATGGAGAGTTGTGTGTGGTGGAAGACATAAGAGATGTGATGGCAATTGAAAACACTTCTCAATTCAAAGGTAGGTATCATGTTCTTAATGGTTTAATATCACCAATTGACGGAGTGGGTCCAGCAGACTTAAAAATTGATTCGCTAATAGAAAGAGTGAAAGGAGGTAAAATCAAAGAGGTTATTTTTGCGCTCAGTGCAACTATGGAAGGTGATACAACAATTTTTTATGTAAATAAAAATATATCAAGTTTTGATGTAAAAATTTCAACAATAGCCAGAGGTATCCCAATAGGTGACGAACTTGAATATACTGATGAAGTAACCCTTGGAAGGAGTATTTTAAAAAGAATACCGTATACTGGAACTGCATAGAACTAATCAATATTTTGTAAATTTGTGCAAAAAATAATTCTTCACAAAAAACAATGGGTAAACTTTTTGTAACGTTACCATCGATGGGTGAGAGTATTAATGAGGCAACTTTGACCACATGGCTAAAGGATGTTGGGGATAAAATTGAAATTGATGAATCAATTGTTGAAGTTTCTACCGACAAGGTAGACTCGGATATCCCATCAGAGGTGTCAGGAATTTTAGTTGAGAAAAAGTATAAAGTTAATGATATAATAAAGGTAGGAGAGGTAATTGCAGTAATAGATTCCGAAAGCGAGGAGTCCACTGCTAGCAAAAATTCAGAAATAAATAAAACCGAAACAACTAAAGAAACAATCGTTGACGATAAAATAGAGACCATTGATCTAAATGAACCTCAAAAAATTGATTTTCCCAAGGAAATACTAGATGTTGTAGAGGAACCAGTATTTAAAGAAAAAAAGGAAACATATAAAAATAAAATTGATGACAATCTAACATCAAAGTATTTGTCTCCATTGGTCAAAAGTATAGTAATACAAGAGGGTGTTTCAGAAGACGAATTGTCACTTATTGATGGAAACGGAGAGAAGGGTAGAATAACAAAAAATGATATTCTAAGTTATATTTCATCAAGAAAAGAAAATAAAAAAAATATTAATGAGAAAGAGTATAATCAAATCAAGAAAATAAATGAGGTTGGCACTGAGAATGAAATAATTTCAGAAATGACAAGAATTCAAAAAATCACTTCTAACCATATGACTGATAGCTTCAAAAAATCTGTTCACGTTCAGTCTTTTGTAGAGGCTGATGTGACTGAACTATGGAATTGGTATTCCAACAATAAAAATGAATTTGTAAAGACATACAATACAAAACTAACTTTAACACCCATTTTTATATCTGCAGTCGTTAGTGCACTGTCTGAGTTTCCCATTTTAAATAGCAGCATTGAAAATGATAAAATAATTACAAAAAAAAGAATAAACATTGGAATGGCTACTGCTTTAGAAGATGGAAATTTAATCGTCCCTGTGATTAAAGATGCTAACCATTTAAATTTGGCAGGTCTTGCAAAATCAGTAAATGATCTTTCCAATAGAGCAAGACTAAATCAACTTCAACCAGGAGAAACAAAGGATGGAACTTATACAGTAACCAATATTGGAAATTTTGGTTCAATAATGGGAACGCCAATAATTAATCAACCTCAAGTAGGAATTATTGCTTTTGGGGTAATAAGGAAAATGCCTTCTGTAATTGAAACTTCAAATGGAGATTTTTTAGGAATTAGGAGAAAAATTATTCTAACTCATAGCTATGATCACAGAATTATAAACGGGGCAGTTGGAGGTAATTTTGTTAAGTATGTTGCAGATTTTCTTGAAAGCTGGGAAACTAATACTAAACTAAATTAATCTTTAATGAATCTAAAATTAGAAAAACCATTATGTTTTTTTGATCTTGAAACAACAGGCGTTAGTGTTGTTAAGGACAGAATTGTAGAGATTGGGATTGTAAAATTAAATCCTGATGGTAACAAGGAAAGTAATTCTTGGCGAGTAAATCCTCAAGTAAAAATACCTTTAGAGGCCACAGAAGTCCACGGGATAACCGACATTATGGTTGAAAAATCTCCTATTTTCAAGAAGATAGCACCAGAGGTTAAAAATTTTTTACAAAACTGCGATTTAGCTGGGTTTAATTCTAATAGATTTGACATTCCTCTTATAGCAGAAGAGTTTTTAAGAGCAGAAATTGAATTTGATATTGGAAAATTTAAAACAATAGATGTCCAGACTATTTTTCACAAAATGGAGAAAAGAACACTAGAGGCAGCCTATAAATTTTATTGTAATAAAAAAATCGAAAATGCTCATTCAGCTATATCAGATGCTGAAGCTACTTGTGACGTTCTTTTAGCTCAAGTAGATTTCTATGAAGATCTTGAAAATACAGTGAAATTTTTAAGCGAATTTTCAACTCATAAAAAATTCTTTGATCTTGCAGGTTTTATAGTTAGTGACAAAAATAATGTGCCAATATTTTCATTTGGAAAACATAAAGGAAAATCAGTCGAAGAAGTACTTGAAAACGAGCCAGGCTATTTTGGTTGGATTTTAAATGCAGATTTTCCACTTTACACAAAAAAGGTATTGACTTCATTGAAACTAAAAAAAATGAATAATAAAGAATGAAAATTATCTGTATTGGACAAAATTATTTAGAACACATTAAAGAGCTTTCTAACGTTAAATCCAAAGAACCACTTGTTTTTTTAAAACCAGATACCGCTTTGATTCCAAAAGATCGATCCTTTTTTATTCCTAACTTTTCTAATGAAATTCATTATGAATTAGAAGTTGTAATTAAGATTAAAAAACCAGGCAGATATATTGAACGAAAATATTCAAGCCAATATTATGATGAAATTACTTTAGGAATTGACTTCACAGCTAGAGACCTTCAAAAAAAATTACGAGAAAAAGGTCATCCCTGGGAAAAGAGTAAGAGTTTTGATGGGTCTACACTTGTTGGAAATTTTTTGAATAAAAATGACTTACCACCAATCTCTAATTTAAATTTTCACCTTTTAAAAAATGAAAACACCGTACAAAGTGAGAATACTAAAAATATGATTTGGCCAATTGATGAATTAATCGAACATATATCAAAGTTTTTCACACTCAAAATTGGGGATTTAATTTTTACAGGAACCCCTTCCGGAGTTGGAGAAGTTAGTTTTGAGGATAATTTGAAAGGATTTTTGGAGGGTAAAGAACTATTTGAGATTAATGTAAGTTAAATTTTAATGCTAGCTGAAATTATTTGTATAGGTGATGAAATTTTAATTGGTCAAGTTGTCAATACCAATGCTACATTCTTGTCAAAAGAATTAAATAAAATTGGGATTGAAGTTTTACAAGTAACATCTATTTCAGATAATATTGAAAATATCAAAAACTCACTTAATAGTGCTATGAAAAAGGCGGATTTAGTCGTTATTACTGGAGGTTTAGGTCCAACTAATGATGATAAAACCAAAATAGCACTATGTGAATTCTTCAATGACAAACTAATTTCAAATCCTGATGTATTAGAACACATAATAAAAATATTTAAAGATTACGTCAAAAAACCCATTAATGAATTAAATAAAAATCAAGCTTTAGTACCCTCTAAAGCCAAAATTTTAATTAATGAGTACGGCACAGCCTCCGGAATGTGGTTTAGGAAAAATAAAAAAAATATTATTTCACTTCCGGGGGTACCTTTTGAAATGAAACACTTAATTGAAAAAGAAGTAATACCAAAACTAAAAGAACATTCTACATTCCATATAGTGAATAAAACATTATTAACCTATGGTCTTGGAGAAAGTCATATTGCTAAAAGAATTGAATCTTGGGAAAAAGAATTACCAAAAGACATAAAGTTTGCTTATTTACCAAATCTGGGAAGAGTTAGATTGAGGCTATCCTCAAAAGGAATAAATGAAAAGCAAATTCATGCTAAAATTGATAAACACATTGCTAAATTATTACCTCTAATAAAAGATATATTTGTTGGCTATGAAGAAGATGCACCTGTTGAAATGCAAATTCAAAATCTATTTAAATCAAACGAAAGTACTTTGGCAATTGCAGAAAGTTGCACGGGAGGTGAAATCTCCTCAAGACTTACTAAAATTCCTGGATCGTCAGAATATTTTTTGGGGGGTATTACAGCCTACAACAACGCTGCCAAAAAAGAAATTTTAGGGGTTGATGAACAGCTTATCAAAACTCATTCTGCTGTTAGTAAAGAGGTTTCAAAAGAGATGGCCATAAGGGTAAGAGAAAAATTTAAATCTACATATGGTGTTTCAACAACAGGGACTGCGGGTCCATCTCTAGGAGAATCAAAAGAAAAAATAGGCACTGTTTATATTTCAATATCCAAAGAAGGTAAAATCATAACCGAAAAATTCAATTTTGGGA
>JBELIL010000045.1:0-13313 GCA_042090925.1 Flavobacteriales bacterium | reverse complement strand
TGCAATTATCGCTGTTGACAATAGCCTTTTTGGATTTTTAAAAATAGCACCTTTTTTTTAAAACTATTATGATTTTAAATTTCAAGGTTAGATAGGTATTTTTTTTACAATTTCAAAAACACTTATGTTTGATTCCCCTTTTCTTTAAAATCTTTTTCCATTTTAACTAATTTATCTTTTTAAGACAATCATCAATTTTGTTTTAATATCTGTCTAGCCAAGCAATTATGTTCGAAATTTTAGATATTAAATTGCTAGGCTTTTTGGATATGTTATGGCTTGCACCTGGTATTTCAACTAAAATTGTTGGTATCTTTCTTATTTTTAAGGCGTGATAAAGTTGTTTTGATTCACTAGGTGGTGTTCTCAAATCTTCCATCCCCACCATCACCATAGTTGGGGTTTTAATGTTTTTCACCAATGATAAGGGAGAAAAAGCCCAGTATTCGTTAAAGTTTTCAAATGGTTGGCCGGGAAAACGCGTATTAGCGTAGGAAAAATAATTATCTGCAACTAAGGTTTTACTGATCCAATTAACCACAGGTTTTATAACCGCTGCAGCTTTAAACCTGTTATTTTTTCCAATTATCCACGCGGTCATAATACCACCAGCACTTCCTCCAGTGACATATAATTTTTCTTCATGGCCAAATCCATTTTCTATAAGATAATCTACGCCGTCCATTACATCAATATAATCTTCACCTGGATAATTATGATATAATAGATTTGCAAATTCCTCCCCGTAACTTGTACTTCCTCTCGGATTTGGGTAAAAAACAATATAATCATTAGACGCATAAAGCTGAATTTCAGGTGAAAATCTATTGCCATAGTTTGAAATTGGTCCACCATGATTTTCAACTAATAATCTATATTCTTTATTAGAATCGTAATAAGGTGGAAAAGCAACCCACCCTTGGATTTTTCGACCATCAAATGATGAAGTGTAGGATATTTCTTTAATTTCAGCTAGCTCTCTATTTTTCAATAATTCGTCACTTAATTTTGTGATTTTTTTTATCCCATTAGGACTCACAACTCTAATTTCAGATGGATGGTCAGACGTTGTATAGGTATATGCTATAGATCCATTTAAAGAAACCGAAAAAGAACCACCACCATATGGTCTGCCAATAGAAGTACCTCCTAATTGATCTGCAATTTTGCTGTTCTTTTTTTGAAGACTTAAATAAGATATCTTGGTATCACCTTGAATATCATAATTAACATATAAACCCTTTGATTTAGAATCCCAATAAAAATCATTAATGCTAGAGTCAATATTTGAACTTACGGTACTAATATTTTTTCCATCTAGAGACATTATATTTAACATTTCATTCTGGTATGTTTGAACTTTATCCTCATACCCAATATATGCGATAAATTTTCCATTAGGTGAAACTTTTGGTTTAAAATCTGGTCCATCTCTTTTTGTCAAAATTTCTATCTTCTTGCTTTTGATATCAACAGAAGCTATTTCAGAATTTCTAAAATCATATTCCCAGTCTATTTTTCTTTTCGTTGTGAAATATATTCTTGAATTATCCTTAGACCAAGAAAGACTTCCGTAATGATTAAAATCGCCGCTTGTTAATTTATTTTCTCCGGAACCTTCAGACGATATAGTAAAAATGTGGGTAAATCCAGGTTCAATGTATCCAGTTCCATCCTTTTCATGATATAATCTATCAGTAATTCTTGGCGTTCCAGCCCAATTTGCGTTTTTTGGTTTTTTTGGCAAATCAGTCAAAACTGGAGGATCTGACTTTACTTTCATTGTAAATGCTATTTTTTTTCCGTCTCTAGACCACGAAAGATTTGAAGGGGTACTTTCTAAACTCGAAATTCTTGCTACTTTTTTAGTAATTAGCCAGTAAACGAATATTTCAGGACCATCATTTGTTTTTCTAATAAATGTGATCCGATCCCCATTTGGTGACCAGACAGGATTAGATTCATCTCCATCGAATGATGTCAATTTTTGGTGGGCTGTACCGTTTGAATTTATAATCCAAAGATTTCCTGTGGATTTATCTTTAATTTTATCAAACCCCATTCTTCTGTATACAATTAATTTTCCTGAGGGACTTATCATGGGTTCAGAAGCATATTGAATATCAAAAAGATCCATATAGTCAAACCTTTTTCTTCCCTCTTGGGAAGATATTGTAGATAAATAAAAAAAGGAAAATATTATGATATAATTTTTCATAAGGATTATTGAATTTAGTATTAATTTAGATTATTAATTTAAAGAAAATATTTATACAATTATGTTTGCTGTAGAAAATAAAGTTTACTTTGAAAAGAACGGTTATTTAGTTTTAAATGAATGTTTATCTCCTAGTGAAATTAAATACTATGATAAAATTTATGATGATTTTATAAATAACAAATTCGATACTAGAGGTTTAAGATCTGATCTTTCAGGAGCAAAAAGTGGAAAAAGGGAACTTATAACTCAAATTATGTTACCATCTAAAATTTTTCCTCAATTACTCAACAAACCGATCCATTCTTATGGATTAAAAATAGCCCGTTTTCTCCTTGGTGATGATATTATTTTGGATTTTGATATGCTAATAAATAAAGCACCTAAAACAAATAAAGAAACACCTTGGCATCAGGATGCTGCTTATTGGATTGATATGCCTGACAAAAGGGCTCTAAGTATATGGTTTGCAATTGATAAAGCAACTTTAGATAATGGATGTATGTGGTATACGCCTGGTTCGCATTTATTACCGTTGAGAAAACATTCCCAACCAGTTAAAGGAGGTGCTCTACAGTGCATAGGAACCGAAAAAGAGTCTGCCTATGCTCCATTAAATCCTGGCTCCTGCGTTATTCATCACGGAAATACTTTGCATTACAGTAGGGGAAACTCAACAAATAATAACAGAAGGGCCTTCATTTTAAATTATAGACCAAAAAAAATGGTGGAACTCGAAAGACAAAAAGGCTACGATCATTCTGGGCAAAGGAAAAAAAATAAGTAAATATTTTTACTTTTAATTCGCAATTAAATTTTTTAAATTCGACTTTTAATATTAAACATAAATCAATGAAAAAAATTATACTATTAACAATTCTTTCAGTATGCTTTTCAAATGCACAAAGTATTCACACATATAACTTCAAAGTAAATCCCGGAATGGAAAGTTCTGTAGGTTCCCTTTTCTCGGAGTTTCACGGAAAATACAAAAGAAAATCTGGAGGAGTTAGTTTACAAAGAGTTAGATTCCTTGACGGAGTTACACACAGAATAATGGTTTACGGCAATCCAAAAGATTGGGGAACCGAAGAAAAAAGACCACAAATGGCCTGGCAAGCATACCTAAGGGGTATGAGATCATTAAGATCTTCCGCTAAAGGTTCTTACACTGCAAAATCCATGTATTGGAAAGGCGGGGATCGTGATAAATATAAAGTAGGGAGACAATGGTTTTTTAAAGCTAAAGATCCATCAAAATATGCATCTGCATATGTTAAATTTGCCAAGGCTATCGAATCAATGATTGGTGAAAGAATGATGGGTGTAGGTAAAATTGAAATGGGTGATCTTGATGGTGCAACGCACTATACTGTTTTCTATGGTGAAAGCATGCAAGACCTTGAGATAATGGCTGATAAGATTAGGGCTTCCAAAGCATATCAAGAGTTTGTCAAAACTAATGGAGGTAGAGAAAATTTGGTTTCATACATGGTTACTGACTTAATTAGAAACTAGCAAGAATTCTAAAGGTTTTATTAAATCCCTTTAACGTTAGTTAGAGGGATTTTTTATTTAATTATTATATACTTTTTTATAAACTATATTTTTTTTGTAATAAATTGTTAAGAATGAATCAGGAAAGGGAACATTACGGAAAAGAAGACTTTATAAATTCTCTAAATAAAATTATTAACCAAATTAAGAACTCAAATTGGTCACCAAACGTTATATTTAGTATAAACCGAGGTGGATGTATTCCTGGTATTTATTTATCACACCAACTGAATTTGAAACATAAAGTAATTGATATCCAATTAAGGGATGGTAATAAATCACCAGATTTAAAAATTATTAATGAAAATTTTAAAGAATTTGACAATATATTATTAGTTGATGATATAAACGACTCCGGTAAAACGTTAAATATTATTTATAATTTATATAAGGATTCTTTAAAAAATATTTATAACGCAACTTTAATATATAACGAGGAAAGTATTGTTAAAACTAATTTTTACGGAAAAAAAATCAAAAGATCTGAAGATTTTAATTGGTATGTTTTTCCTTGGGAGGAGTGGTAAAATTTTAAAATTCTTATGATTGTTAAAAACAAAAATATTCTCATTTATTTAATCATTTTACATTTATTAATTACAACAACTTCAAATGCACTTGTAGTTTTACCAATTACTTTCTTGGGATATAAAATTACATGGGCTGCATTTGTTTTCCCACTTGTAGTTGTAGCAACCGACTTAACTTTACGATTAGTTGGGAAAAGGATAGCTCAAAAGACAATAACATATACTTATCCTTTAGCTATAATTTTATCTATTTTGGTGGTTTTCATAGAAAAAGATTCCTGGAACATTGCTATTAGGGTAGGATTTGCTAGCGCAACCGCCTATGCTCTAGGAATCATAATTGATATTTTTGCGTTCCAACAAATACGAAATAATTACAAAGCATGGTGGATAGCACCAAGCATATCTACCATCATTTCAAACTTCATTGACACATACACATTTTTCTTCACTGCTTTTTACAATTCAAAAGATAAGTTTATGTCTGAAAATTGGATCGAAATTGCTTTTAATCAAACCATCTTAAAAATATTTATAGGACTAATATTTTTTCTTCCCATCTATGGTTTTCTCTTAAATCTAATTTTAAAGATAAGCATCAATAAAATTAAAAATTAAAATTTGCTAGCAACATCCTGAAGTAGGATCACACTTTGTTTGATTTTTTTTAATCCTAATTCTAGGTTTTTCTATTATGTTGCAGCTTTCTTTATCAATACAATCTGTGAATGTTTTTATCAGTTTAAAGGTACTATCCCCCTTAAATTCAAGATTAAATTTGCAAATTGTATCTTGCTGATATTCAATTTGGATCTCTTCATCCTGAAATTTAAGAAGTTTTTCAGAATTCTGAATTATTTTTAAGATTTTAGTAGGTTCGATTTTATGATTTATGTCATTTGAATACCACAACTGCATATTAATTAAATTTTCGACCCTTAAATCACCTCCACAATCAATATATGTTTTTCGAATTATACCAATTTCAGTTATATGAAAATGAGGTGGAACTCTCTTTCCTCCAGGTAATTCAAAAACAATATATTTAAGACTTTGTATAATATTTTTAAATTCAGATATTTTCATAATTTTATAACAAAGATATTCTTCCATTCATTTAAAAAAATATTAAAGATGATATTTAACTTTATAGTAATATTCAAAAAATATTACAAAGCTTTTATCAAATCTTTTCCATTATGCTTTATTATTTTTTCTTCTTTTGGACAAGATTTGGATTTATCAATAAGTGATATTGAGTCTAAGGTCATAAACTGGAGGCACCACATTCATCAAAACCCTGAACTTTCAAATAGAGAATTTAAAACTGCAGAGTTGGTTGCAAACCATTTAAAAGGTTTGGGAATAAAAGTAAAAACTGGAGTAGCTCACACTGGTGTTGTAGGAATTTTAGAAGGTAATAAACCTGGAAAAGTTGTTGCCCTAAGGGCCGATATGGATGCATTGCCAGTGACAGAAAGAAACAATCTTCCCTATAAATCTAACGTAATTTCTGAGTACAATGGTAAAAAAACGGGAGTAATGCATGCTTGTGGGCATGATACTCATGTGGCAATTTTGATGGGTGTGGCAGAGGTTTTATCAGAAAATAGAAATTTTTCAGGAACAATAAAATTCATTTTTCAACCCGCAGAGGAGGGTTATCCAGAAGGCGAAACAGGAGGTGCTTCTTTAATGGTTGAAGAAGGAGTACTAAAAAACCCTGACGTTGATGCAATTTTTGGTTTGCATATAAGTTCTGGTCTTCATGTTGGAAAAATTGAATATAAACCAGGAGGTGCCATGGCTTCTTCTCAAAGATTTGTAATTGATGTGATCGGAAAACAATCTCATGGCTCGTCTCCTTGGATGGGTGTTGATCCAATTGTCGTTTCTGCCCAAATTATAAATGGTTTGCAAACGCTAGTCAGCAGGAATAGTGAATTAACTAAGGAGGCGGCGGTAATTTCAGTAGGATCAATACACTCTGGTATTAGATTCAATATTATTCCAGAAAGTGCACAAATGATAGGAACAATTAGGACACTAGATAAAGGAATGAAGGAGCTGATTAACAAAAGAATGTTTGAACTTGTAGAGAATATTTCCTCAGCCTATGGGGCTTCATCTAAGTTAAAAATCACAGAGGGGGCAGCTATAACTTATAACGACCCTGATCTGACCGCAAAAATGCTTCCTACTCTAAAGAAATCAGCAGGAGAAAAAAATGTAATTTTGTCAAAGGCACAAACTGGAGCTGAAGATTTTTCTTATTTTCAAGAAAAAGTACCAGGGTTATACTTTTTTCTAGGAGGAACTCCTAAGTCAGTTCCGGAAAAAGATGCACCATCTCACCATACGCCTGATTTTTACGTGGACGATAGTTCATTAATTCTTGGTGTTAAGACAATGAGTAACTTAGCACTAGACTTTTTAAAAAATTAAAAATTAACTGACTTGAACAAGATTGATGAAATATTTTTGAGTTTTCTCAAAGATGCATTTAAATCGGTAATTAATTCTCTGAACTCAACTACCGTTGAAGAAATTCGCTCTTTATCATCAAAAAAAGTTCAAGAAGCTTTTTCTAAAGTAAAATATGAAATTCATGGTTCTGAAAATTTACCAAGTGAAGGAAATTTAATATTTATTTATAATCATTTAAATAATCATCCATTATATTCTGTAGCTGAAAATTTTCAAATAACATTAGATAGCCACTTCATAAGTTCAATGATTATTGATAGATATTATGGTAAATCTGGAATTAGAGTCTCCAGACTTTCGTTACCAAATGAAAAATTTCATAAAATTTACTATGACAAACTAGATTATATTAGAGTTTATGCTAAAAACTTTATTCCAAACAATATAGATGATGCAGAAGTCAAAAAAATCAATAAAGAGTTTTATGGAGAAGCATTCAAGTATCTAAAAAAAGGGAATTGTTTAGTGCTAAGTCCTGAGGGAGCATCTTATTCGACTGAAGAATCTCCAGGTAATTTTAAAAACGGATTGTTTAAACTAATTTCTAAACTACCAATTTCCACTTATGTGGTTCCAATTGTCACTCTAAATTTTGATAAACTTGCATCAAAATCTGTATTTAAATGTGAGATAAAAAAACCAATCAAGTATGAAAATATTTCCAATAATATTGAAATAGAAAGTGAAAACAACAGACTAAATAAAAAATACAAGTCGTGGGTAAATAAAATGAAACTTTATGATAATGATTTTTCTTTTGAAATCAAAAAACTTGTGTCAAAGGTAGAAGAAAACAAAAAGATGGAAGAACCAATAATTTTCTACGGTAGTTCTACTATTCGATTATGGAAATCTTTAAATGAAGACTTTAAAGATCTAAATGTAATTAATCTCGGATTTGGTGGAGCCTACATTGATTCATTATCAAAACACTTTAATCTTCTAATTAATTTTATTAATCCTAAAGCAATTGTTGTTTATCTGGGAGGTAATGATCTAAATTTAAATTTAAGCCCCAGGGAAATAATTTTTAAAATTAAGAAGTTTATTGAAAAAATTTACAATAGATACCCTGATACAAATATTGGATATATTACGATCAAGCCCTCTCTAGAAAGGGAAAACAAATTATCCAACATAAAAAAAATAAATGAGGGTGTTAAACTAATTACTGATGATTTTCCTAATCTCATTTATATTGACATATATGAAAAGCTATTGGTAAATGGGAAAGTGACTTCAAAATTTCTTCTGCAAGATGGTCTTCATCTAAACAAAAAAGGATACAGAATTTTGACTAAAGCCGTTAAAGAGAAGATAATTAATTAGATATTTATTTTGGTCTAGCATACTTTAACCTCTTGAAAGTTTTAGGCAATGCGTAACCATCCAAACCGTTTACTGCTACAACATTACCTTTTGCGAGTTCAACCCATCCATCATTTTGTAATAAACCCTTTTTTATGAAAATAATTTCAATCGATGCTACTATCATTGAACAACCATTTTCCTTTATGTAATATTCATTTACAAGTTTACATCCAAGTTGAACTGCCGAATCTTTTACGAAAGGAGCTTCCCAATTTTTTTTGTATTCTGATTGTAAATTTGTTTTATCGAATTCAGATATATTTTCATCGTATTTTGCACTAGTATGATGTGCATCTTCGATTTTTTCCTTAATAATATGATTGACAGTAAAAACTTTTTTTTCTTTGATATTTTTGTAGGTGTTTCTGGGTACAACATTTGGCCTGACAAAAAAACTTAAAAGAGCAGGGTTACTTCCAAGATGAGTAATTGAGCTGAAAACAGCAACATTTTCTATTCCTTTATTAGATACAGATCCTAGTAAATTTGCAGATTTATAACCAGTTATACTATTAATTAAATTTATTCTATAAATTTTATTTAAAGAATCTAGACTTTCAGAACTGAAATAATCCACTTATGCTAATTTGTTTTTAAAATTCTCTTAGATGAAAAATAGATAAAAATAGAACATAGAAGCATCAAAACTGAGGGGAAATATTTAATTGCAGGATCAGAAATTTTAAAATGAAAATAAATAGCACCAATCATTAGTATCGACATTAAAAGAGATGAATAAGCAGAAACCTTGGTTTTAAAAACCCCAATTATCAAGCCTAAACTGGCAAAAATCTTTAAGGCACCAACTAAATACATTATATTTATATCAAGGCCATATGTAGCAAACTCTTCAATCATATTCGTAGCATCACCTCCTCTGTAAGGGGTTTCTTTATTAAATCGAAATAGCCAAACATTAGTTACCAAAATAGACACGAAAAAGGAAACGCAGATATATAATATTTTTAACATAAAGTTTAATATAATATAAAAATAATGTATGTTATAATAATATACTACTATAAAAAGCCAAAATATTTAAAGCATAAATTTTTAATATTGCAATATGATTAAAAACTTATCATACAATTCAAAAAAAAATAAAGCACTTTTGTTTGAACTAGTTGGAAGACCTTTTTCTTTGATAGAAAGATTTAAATTAAGTGGTATCGGTTCAAAAAAATTGGTAATAACAGATGCTTCAAAAGAAATCGTAGAATTGCTAAAATTGGACAATAATATTAATTATTGCAATATCGAAATAAGAAAAAATGGCATAATAATTAGGTTTAGATCTTTACTAGAAACCTATGGTTTGATAATACCCTATTATAAATTGGTTATATATAAAGGAGAATCAAAAATATATTCATTTTATAAAGACCAATATTACATCAAATTTTTAGTGAATAATAAAAACTCTACGCTTTTTGTAAAAAAAGTAAGTAGATTAAAAACTGATTATCAGAACACAATGGGATTAAATTAAATACAATTTTTTCTAATCACAATTATATTTTGCTAGAATTAAACCATCAGATTTTCTTACTTCAATAATTTTATCAAAATCTTTCAAATGAAGAAATGCAAAGTCATCCCCCGATATCAATCTGTGAGGGTAATTATATAGATAATTGTAAATTAAAGATTCACCAACATCGGGTTCAAGGTTAGGTCCATCATGATATGCAAGATTATAATTAATGCCATTAATTTCACTGCAAAAAAAGGAATAATTTGAATTTTGAAGTGTTCCCGTCACTGATGAACTCCCATAATTTATACCAACATAAATAGGTCCGGTTTTTAAACGATTTAAATTTGCGAAATTGTTGGTTTGAGATGTAAAAGAAGGGTTGTCTGACCTATCATATATAGAAGAGTTTGTTAAAGGATTAACGCTAATAGTTTCTAAACCTTTAATATGACCTGTTAAAGGGAGGCCTAGTCTAAAAATTCTGTTTCCAATATTAACGATACTTGTTGGAGTACTAGAAATTAAATTTGCAGATCCGCCGTTTTGTACAATTGATAAAATAAAATCTCCTACCAATAAATCGTTATCATTTACATCTGTAAATGCTTCTTCGTTAAATTTTATTTCCACATATGAATTGTCATCGGCAATTTTGGTTTCAATGATATATGGAGACAGTTTATCAAACAAGCGAACTTTATTTAAGTTATTTGTTTGAATTATTCCAAATTCTCCTGCACAATTATAGACGGATCTTGGATTTAAAATAGGATTAATACTTACTATTTCATCTCCAGTAGGGGTTCCAATTAAACTAAAAGTTAATTGATAGGTTAGCTTTGATGCACTGTTATCGATTGGGGTTCCATCATCCCAATACCAACCACCGGTAGGTTCAGAGTAATCAGCTGCTTCTACGTCCTGTGAAAGACCAATCCAAGTATCTGCAACACCACTATTATCAGCATATGCAGGTACTAAAAATTGATATTCTTCCACTGAGTTGTAAACAAGTAAATCACCGCCAGCATTTTGTGCTTTTAGTTTTTCATCTGTCCATGAACTTGTTGTATTGGACCTATAATAAGAATGAGCACAACTTGATCCCACAGGCCATGAGACAATATAAGTGTAACCTGCAATGACCTGCTGATTTGGATTTATAATTTCTAAAACCCCCGCTAGATTATTTCCATTAGGTAGATCATTTAATCTTCCTGTGCCTACATGTTGAGCATAGTTTTCTTCAGATGAAGCAGCACCATTGCAACAGTCATTTGGTTCACCACCATTCCAATAGGGAACGAAGTTATAATTTCCTAGTTTTGTAATTGTTAGTGGAGTGCTAGAACCAAGAGTGGCATTCCCACCTGATAGTGAAAGAGAAAAATCAGAAATTTCAATGCACGTTAGTGAGCTACATGAAGAATTTGAGTAGATCTCTTCATCAAAAACTATGTTAATTCTTATATTATCATTAGTTATACTGCTACCAGTGATTGATGAAAATTGAGAATACGAAATTTGGGTTATTATGAGAAATAAACCTAATAAAACTTTATTTCTTATTGTTGGTGACATGGATTTTCAAAAACTCGTTTAGATTTTTTAAAATTAAAGTGAAAAACATCACATAAATTAAAGTTTTTTTTTAACAATGTATATTTGAATATGGAAAATTCTTATGGCCTGTCAGATTTGTTGAAATTAAGTAGAATAGATGCGTTTACTTTTATAGGTAAAAATTATAAAACTTTTTGGAAAAGAGTTTATGGGGGTCAGGTTTTGGCACAATCCCTACATGCTGCAAATCAGACAATTGCAAGCGATAGAAATGTTCACTCTCTTCACGGTTATTTTATTCTGGCAGGGGATATAGATGTACCGATTGAGTTTAAAGTTGAAAATTTAAGAGATGGTAAAAGTTTTAACACGAGAAGAGTTACAGCTTACCAAAAAGGGAAAGCAATTTTTGTACTCAGTGCTTCATTTCAAATTGACGAAAAGGGATTGAGCCAATATGAAAAGTCTCCAGCATCATATAATCCCGAAAATCTTATACCAGACAGTGAACTCTTAAAGAAAACAAAAGTAATTCCTGAACAAATAAAAAAATATTTACTATCGCGTCATCCCTTTGCATTTGAATTTAGACCAGAAATAGATTACGACAAATCTATTGATTATAAAAGCACTAGAAACATATGGTTTAAATTAAAAAATAAAACGAAGCTTACCAGAAATCAACAGTCTGAATTTTTAGCATATGCAGTTGATTATGATCTGCTAATAATGTCTGTGGTAAGCCATTTTCATGACAAATACTATGACCCGGTACAAACAGCTAGTTTGGACCACGCTATGTGGTTTCATAGAAAATTTGATGTTAATGAATGGCTTATGTATTCAATGAAAAGTCCAAATATTTCGGGTTCTAGGTGTCTCGGCAAAGGCTATATTTATAATAGAGAGGGTTTGTTGGTAGCAACTGTCGTACAAGAAGGTTTAGCTCGAATTTTAAAATAATTAATAGTGTAGGTTTTAATTTTTAATAGACAAAAAATTAAGGGAATTACTTATACATGTATAAATTTTTTCAAGGTCTAATACAACCGACTACATTAGGTTAAACTTATATAAAAAAAATTAATTAAATATGGCATAATAATTAGAAATTTTTATAAATTTGCACCTCTTAAAACAATTTGAAAATCCTTAAAATATGGCTAAAGAAAATTTTGATCGGTCGAAACCTCACTTAAACATTGGTACAATTGGCCACGTAGATCACGGCAAAACCACCTTAACAGCTGCTATCACAAAGGTTTTAGCAGATGCGGGATTATCTGAAGCTCAAAGCTTTGACCAAATAGATAACGCTCCTGAAGAAAAAGAGCGTGGTATAACGATTAATACCTCACATGTCGAATACCAAACTGAAAATCGACACTATGCACACGTTGATTGCCCTGGACACGCAGATTACGTTAAAAATATGGTTACAGGTGCTGCTCAAATGGATGGTGCAATCTTGGTAGTTGCAGCAACTGATGGGCCGATGCCCCAAACTAGAGAACATATACTACTTGGGAGACAAGTTGGAGTTCCTAGGATTGTAGTTTTTTTAAATAAAGCTGATATGGTTGACGATGAAGAGCTTCTTGAATTAGTCGAGATGGAAGTAAGAGAACTTCTTTCTTTCTATGAATATGATGGTGATAATACACCTGTTATCCTTGGTTCAGCTCTTGGAGCCCTTAATGGTGAACAAAAATGGGTTGAAACGGTTACTAAATTAATGTCTGAAGTCGATAATTGGATTGAGCTCCCCAAAAGAGATATTGATAAGGATTTTTTAATGCCTGTTGAAGATGTTTTCTCAATTACTGGTCGTGGAACTGTAGCAACTGGAAGAATTGAAATGGGAGTTGCTAATACTGGTGATGAAATAGATATTATCGGAATGGGAGCCGAAAAGTTAAAATCTACAATTACTGGTGTTGAAATGTTTAGAAAAATTTTGGATCGTGGAGAAGCTGGTGATAATACTGGTATTCTTTTGAGAGGAATTGAAAAAACAGATATAAAAAGAGGTATGGTTCTTTGCAAACCAGGTTCTGTTACGCCTCATTCTAAATTTAAGGCGGAAGTTTATATTCTTAAAAAAGAGGAG
>JBELIL010000044.1:0-13547 GCA_042090925.1 Flavobacteriales bacterium | reverse complement strand
ATTTAAATACCAAGATTTAGAGAATGCTTTGTCATTTGATGATTCTAAAAAATTGGTTTCACTGATGCATGTTAATAACGAAATTGGCAATATGATTGATTTAGAATATGTATCTCAGATATGTCAATCTAATGGAGCCCTATTTCACACCGACGCAGTTCAAAGTATAGGTCATTTTAAAATTGATTTGACTAAAATAAGAGTTGATTTTTTGTCAGCAGCCGCTCATAAATTTCATGGTCCAAAAGGTGTTGGATTTTCATTTATAAGAAAAAATTCTGGTTTAAATCCTTTTATTTTGGGTGGTTCACAAGAAAAAGGTCTTCGAGCGGGAACCGAATCTGTTCACAATATAGTTGGTATGTCCAAAGCGCTTGAATTAGCTTACAAAAATTTAGAAGAAGAGAGTAAGTACGTAAAAGATTTAAAAAAATATGCTATTTCAAAAATTAATAAATTCTTTCCGAAATCACATTTTAATGGGAATTGTGACAAAGATGATAAAAGCAGTTATAACTTAATAAATGTGAACTTGCCTTTAAGTCCTGACAAAAAAGACCTTTTGGATTTTCAATTAGATTTAAAAGGAATTGCCTGTTCAAAGGGAAGCGCCTGCCAATCTGGAAGTGATAAAGGATCACATGTGTTAAAGTTAGTTGTACCTAGTGAAATTAAAAATAGGCCCTCCTTAAGGTTTTCTTTTTCTTCATTTAATGATAAAAAGGAAATTGATTTTCTGATTCAAGCAATTAGAGAATTTATTTAAATTTTTTTCTATAAATAGATGTTTTGAATTCATTTACATTTCCAACCATATCTTCCGCATAAATATTTAACTTAAGTTCAGTTGTATTAAATTTTATATCATCAAATTCAAAAAACAGGAGTTTTCTTTTCGGTTCATATTCCATTAAAATCCATTTTCCATTTATATTAGCTCTATATTTTTTGATTCCCGAAAATTCGTCATCTACTCTTATTTTTAATGTTTTGAGGTTGCTTACCCAATTTTCTTTTTTGAAATTAATTGGTTTAATCGATGGAGGTATTGAGTCTTTAGTTAAAAAATATTTTCCTCCAGAGATAGATTTGACTTTAATTAAACCATCTTTTTTTATACCAAAAATGAATTGAATTTTATTTTTTTTATTATTTTTTTCAATATTTAATTTTCCAATGCATGTCTGCATTAGATTAATTGAATCTAAATTTTTGGGTAGATAAAACTCTAGTTTGAGACCTTTTTTGGGAGCTTTTGTAAATTTATCAATTTTTATAGTGTCTAATTTATACTCAAAATTTAGATTTGTTGGTTCATAAAATGCATTTTGTGGAATTTTCAAGTTTAATTTTTTGAATTTTTTTTCATATTCAATATCGGGATGATATAGTTTATCTTCAATATCACTTTCTGAATAATTAAAGATATTTTGACTTTCAGCTCCCTTTATAACCATTTTTACAACACTTTTATTTTTATTAAAATCTTCAAAAACTATTTTGATATTGTACAATGAATCTTTCATTATTTTAAAAAGGCCATTACTTCCATTATTTTCTAGAAAACTAAATTTTGAATTTATTGTTTGATATAGTTTTTTAATTCTAATTTTCTCAACGTTGTAAGCCTCATAATCAATTAATAAATCAATTTTTTCACCATCCTTAAAAAGTAATTCATCAAACTTATATGAAAAAACACTTTCTCCGTTTATAGTTAACTCTCGTTTATAAATCCCATTTCTGTTATAGCTTGAATTTTGTTTATCGTACCCGCTGTAACCTATTCCGAATACTCCATTAACCTTTATGGTATCAGTAACACTATAATAGTCTTCATTTTTTCTTAATTCTATTTTAATTTTTTTAGATAGATGTTCCCTTAAAAATTTATAAATAAAAATATTTTGAATTTCAGGGGGTATTGTATCTGAAACAAGATATCCATATTTTAAGGGATTTAATGGTTTTTCTTTTTTGGAATCTCTTAATTCAAAATGCAAATGTGGGCCACTTGATCCACCTGTATTTCCAGAAAAACCAATGATTTCTGATTTTTTTAATTTAATTTCTCCTTTCTTAAAGAATTTTTCAATTTCAAATTTTTTTTTCTCGTATTGTAGCTCTTTTATGATTTTCTGTATTTTTGACGAAAATTTTTTAAGGTGTGCATACACTGATGTTGTACCGTCGTAGTGTCTTATATATAAAGCTTTTCCATAACCACCTGTAGAAATTTTTACTCTTACTAAATCCCCATCCTCTATTGCTCTTACCTTAAGTCCCTCTTTTCCTTGAGTCTTTATGTCAATACCTGAGTGAAAATGAGTTTTTCTAAATTCCCCAAAAGTTCCTGACAAAAGAATAGGAATTTCTACAGGATTAAATCTCACCTGCGAAAATAAGTTATTGGAAGAAAAAAAGATTATTAAAAGTATTTTAAGTAACAATCTCATATATTATAGTATATACTCCAAATTTAAATTTTAAATTTTTATTTTTCAATTAATTTAAAAAGTACATGAATTTTTATTTGTTACCCGAAAATTATGTTTTCACAAAATCTCTAGATTTTGATAAACAATCACTATTATTCTTTAATGAATCAAATTATAAAACATCGATTATTGAGAAAAGTAAAGCTATTAGATTAAAAATAGATTATACTTTTGAATCTAGGTGTATAAAGCTCTCAACCAAAACAAAATTAACTGATGTTGGTATTTCATCAAAAATCACTTCTGTCCTGGCATCAAACGATATTCCATGCAACATTATTTCTGGTTATGAGAATGATTATTTTTTTGTTCCTGTTAAAGATGGTTTAAAAGCCTTTAAAATTTTAAATTCTTTATCATGAATTAATTTGATTTTTGATTGTATAAAATGAAATTCCCTAACTTTATTAATAAGATTAAGTAATAATGAATCATTCTGAAGAGCACTTTGTAGAAATCGAAAAAAATGTTATCCTACTTTTAAATAAATTAAAAGATAATCATTTTTTAATTCAATCCTTACAGTCAAAATTAAAGGAATTAGAGTCTAATAATTTTAATTTTAGTGCGGAGATAAGTCTGCTTAAACAAAAAAACAAAAGTTTATCTGTTGCTAATTCTTTATTAGGTAGTCACGAAAATAAAGGAGAGACTAAGGAAAAAATTGACTCATTAATAAAGGATATAGAGACTTGTATAAATCAGCTGGGATCCTCTTTTTAATACATGGAAAATAAAATTAGAATAAAAGTTAAAATTGCTGACAGAATTTATCCTCTTACAATTCGACCAGAACAAGAGGAGGCTATAAGGTTATCTGTTAAGAAAATTGATCAAATGATGAAACAGCTTGAGCAAAGCTATGCAGTAAGAGATAAGCAAGATGTTTTAGCTATGTGTTCGCTACAGTATGCAACAAAACTAATTCAAAAGAATAATTTTGATGATGTTAAAAATAAAGAAAACTTAAAAAAGCTTTCAAATATTAATGAGTTGATTAAAGAACATATTACTAATTTTTTGTAAATTTATGCTTATCTGCGTTAGCTTATTTTTTTGATAAACTCAACGAAATTTTTAACAAAGGGTAAGTCCGTTTGGTAAAAGCAAGCTTTCTTGAAAAGATCCTTGACCCAAAGGTTAGCCCAAATCCTGTTTATATAGGAGTTTATACAAAACCTAAGTTGACGCAGATTTTTTACATCAAATAATTATGGCATAACCCAGCAAATATGGCTCCACACAAAGGGCCTACTATAGGAACCCAGCTGTATGCCCAATCTGCATTTTTTTCTTTTCTTGGTATTAATTGATATATAATTCTAGGACCTAAATCTCTGGCTGGATTTATAGCATAACCTGTTGTGCCACCGAGTCCCATTCCAATAACCCAAACTAAAATTCCGACCGGAAGTGATTCGAGTGATCCTATTCCAAAACTTACAGTTTCAATATTTTCAAAATCAATATTTGGATTTACTATAAAGAATATACAGAACACTAAAATAAAGGTTCCAACAAACTCGCTAAAAAAATTATTTTTATAATTCCTAATTGCTGGACCGGTTGAAAATGTACTCAAAACAATTTTTTCGTCCTTAGTTTGTCTGTAGTGATCTATATATACTAAATAAACAATCCAGGATCCAAACATAGCTCCTGCAAGTTGAGAGAAAATGTATTGTAAAACCATTTTCCAAGTAAATTTGCCTGCTATTGCAAGTCCAATTGTTACAGCAGGGTTTAAATGGGCGCCGCTATATTTGCCAGCAACGTAGGCACCGACAAAAACTGAAAATCCCCATGCTGAAGTAATAAGAACCCAAGGTGACTGACCTTCAGCCTTTGTTTTTTTAAGATTAACATTCGCTACGATTCCACATCCAAGAAGAAGTAAAATTGCAGTACCAATAAATTCAGCAACTAAGGGGTTATCCATTATACAATATAATTTTTTGCTAACTTTTCAAAGTTAGCACTTTCATTTTTAATCCAATTTGTATCTTTTTTCATTTCTTTAGCCATAATTTCTAATACCTTAGGGGCAATTCGTAGACTTTCTTTAGCATTCAAAAATAGAGATCTTGTTCTTCTTGCCATAACATCTTCAAGATTCATTGCCATTTCATTTCGAATTGACCATATTATTTGATTTTTTGAAATAAAAAATTCTTCACTAATAGATGAATTACCCTCAGTATTTAGGTTTTCAATTTTTTCTATATCCGTCCCATAAAAATGCATTGGGTTTTTCCAATTGGATGAATAATCGTATCCATGAATTGGAAGATTATGAGTAATGCACTCCCTATCTTGAAGACCAGCTACCGATTGAGCAGTGTTTACTGTGTCCTCAGCCATTTTTCGATATGTAGTCCACTTTCCACCAAGAATACTTATAAGACCAGACATACTTACCGTAACTTTGTGATGTCTAGATATTTCTTTAGTAGCCTTTTCGTTATTTTTTGGAGCTGCAAGGGGTCTTAGACCTGCGAAAACACTTTTTATATCACTAAAAGTTGGTGCAGTTTTCATATATGTTCCAGCATTTTTTAAAATAAACTCAACTTCTTCCTTAATTGGTCTGGGCTCGATATTGATTTTTTCAATTTGAGTGTCCGTAGTTCCGACAACAACA
Organism: Flavobacteriales bacterium; assembly: GCA_042090925.1. Taxonomy (GTDB): domain Bacteria; phylum Bacteroidota; class Bacteroidia; order Flavobacteriales; family Flavobacteriaceae; genus TMED96. Next base: position 8,408 of record JBELIL010000044.1, on the reverse strand, counting down.
TAATTATTCCACGGAACTGCGAAAAGAACTCTTCCATCTGTCGTTTGCGGAACCATAATTGCATGATTTCCATCCAAAAAAGACTTATCTAATACTATGTGAACACCCTGACTTGGAACTATTGTTTTTTTTCTTTTTTTGATATCTAAATTGGTTATTGAGTCAGAAAATACGCCTGTTGCATTGATAATTCCTTTACCCATTATTTCGTAGCTTTTATCTTCAATATAATCCCTTCCAATGATACCAGAAATCATACCTTTCTCTTTAATTAAATCTTCAACTCCAAAATAATTTATTAATGTTGCTCCATGATTATCTGCAGTTTGTGCTAGACTAATAGCCATTCTTGCATCATCAAATTGTCCATCATGATATATTATACCACCTTTTAAACCCTTTTTTTTGACATTAGGAATTAAATTGATTATCTCATCTTTATTCAGCAAAGTTGAAGGTCCTAGACCCAATTTCCCAGACATCATGTCATATATTTTCAGTCCAATTCCATAAAAAGGGCTATTCCACCAATCATAAGAAGGAATAACAAAACTTAAATCTTTTACTAAGTGTGGTGCATTTTTTCTCATTATCCCCCTTTCTCTTAATGCTTCAACAACAAGCGAAATATCTCCATTTTGTAGATATCTTACTCCCCCGTGAACTAGCTTCGTGCTTCTTGAAGAGGTACCTTTTGAAAAATCGTATTTTTCTAATAATAAAGTTTTATACCCTCTACTAGCAGAATCTACAGCAATCCCTAGTCCTGAAGACCCTCCTCCAATTATAATCAAATCCCAAATTTTCTTTTTGGCTATTTTTTTAAGACTTTTTGTTCTATCCATTTATCATACCAATCCTTTTGTTCCACTCATCTATTATTATTTGTGTTTTTTTTGAGTTAGATTCAGGGTAATAAGTAATATCCTTTTCCCATAAGCTTTTTATTTCTTCAATACTATTCCAAAAACCTACGGACAGGCCTGCAAAAAAAGCAGCTCCTAATGCAGTTGACTCTGGAGATTTAGATCTGACAACATCTTTGTTAAGTAAATTAGCTTGTATTTGCATTAAAAGATCATTTTTAGAGGCTCCACCGTCAACTTTTAATTCTGCGAATTCAAAACCTGCATCCTTTTGCATTTCTATAATAATTTCTCTTGATCTTAATGCTATGGCTTCTAAAGCTGCTCTAGCAATGTGAGATTTGTTAGAATCTCTAGTAAGACCAAAAATTGTTCCAGTGGCATTTGGGTTCCAATACGGTGCACCTAATCCAGATAAAGCGGGAATAAATGTTATTCCTCCGTTATCATCTACTTGTTTAGCCAAATTCTCAATTTCGGAGGCATTGTTTATTATATTTAATTTATCTCTAAGCCATTGAACTACTGCACCAGCAATAAAAACACTTCCTTCTAAAGCGTAAGTTACCTCATTGTTTAGTTTCCAAGCTACAGTTGATAACATCTTGTTTTTTGATTTAATAATTTTTTTTCCAGTATTCATTATACAAAAACATCCAGTTCCGTAGGTATTTTTAACATCCCCTTCTTTTATACACATTTGCCCAAAAAGTGCTGCTTGTTGATCACCAGCAATTCCACTAATTGGGATTTTTTTTCCAAATAAGGATAAATCTGTATGGCCAATAATTTCTGAGCAACTTACAACTTTTGGGAGAAGTTCCTTAGGTATATTTAAGATATCTAAAAGTTCGTCATCCCATTGTAGAGTGTTTATGTTGAAAAGAAGGGTTCTGCTAGCATTTGTTACGTCGGTAACATGAACTTCTCCTTTTGTTAACTTCCATATTAGCCAGGTATCTATAGTTCCAAAAGCAAGTTTTCCTTGATCTGCAAGTTCTCTGGCATCTTCAACATTATCTAATATCCATTTAACTTTTGTTCCGGAAAAGTAAGCATCTAAGACAAGTCCTGTTTTTTCTAGAAAAGTATTTGTTTGGTTACTCAAATTTTCACACATTTGAGCTGTTCTTCTATCTTGCCAGACTATTGCGTTATATATTGGTTTTCCATTTTCTCTGTTCCATATTACAGTTGTTTCCCTTTGATTTGTGATTCCAATTGATTTAATTTTTTCTACATCTATCTTATCACTTTTTAAAACTTCTTTTATTGCTTTTAGTTGAGTCTCCCATATTTCGTTTGGATCATGCTCAACCCAACTCTTTTTTGGGAAAATTTGCGTAAACTCAAATTGTGAAATTGCTAATTGCTCAATTTTTTTGTTAAAAGCAATAGTTCTGGAGCTTGTGGTTCCTGCATCGATGGCTATAATACTTTCCATTTTAATTTATATAGGTTTGACTTTAAAATTTTCATTAATGTTATTTTTATATCGATAATAACTAAAACCCTCTTGCAAACAACTTGATCCTAAATTACCATGTTTGTCCAATGCTAAAAAAGCAACCTGGAATTTTGGGTTTTTATTTTTTCTATAAATTCTTAAGATAGCTTCATCACAAGCTTGTTTTGGGGTTTTTCCATTTCGCATTAATTCGACTACAAGAAAAGATCCAACAATTTTTATTATTTCCTCACCCATACCAGTGGCAACAGCACCGCCTACATTGTTGTCTATATATAATCCAGATCCAATTATGGGTGAGTCTCCAATACGACCATCCATTTTATATGCTAAACCACTTGTACTACAAGCCCCGCTAATATTTCCTTTTTTGTCAAGACAAAGAATACCAATTGTATCATGATTATCAACATTTGTTTTGGGACTATATACTGATTTTTTTTTCCAATCCACCCACTTTTTTTTTGAATCATCAGTTAGTAAGGATTTTAATTTATAACCATTTCTTAAAGCAAAATTTTGAGCTCCTTTTCCAGATAAAATAACATGAGGTGTTTTTTCCATAACATCCCTTGCTAATGAGCTAACATTAACGACTTTTTCAACACCTAAAACGGAACCACAATTACCATGATGATCCATAACAGCTGCATCTAGAGTAACCACACCTTTTCTATTGGGTGCACCACCATACCCAACGGTTGAATTTTTTGGATTTTCTTCTTCTACATTTGCTCCAATAATTGCAGATGACAGCGCATCTTTTCCACTTTCTAGAGCCCTTCCAGCCTGAAAATTTGCCTCTTTAAAGTCCCATGTGCAAATTGATATAGGGGCTTTTAATATAGAGTTATTTTTTTTATTAGCATAAGCTTGTTCTTTCACAATTGATGCTGCACCAACGCCTATTAATAAACTGTTAAAAAACAACCTTCTATCCATAATTGTAATTTATTAAAATACATTTAGCTAACCTAACATTGACTAATATTTAATATATTCGACCTATATAAAATTTAACTATTTGTATGAACCACATTGAATTTTATCAAATTAAATCCCAACAAAATTATGAAACTGCAAGGGCTAGAGCGACAAACGATCCAGAGTTGTTTTGGTCGGAAATTGCTTCCACATTTAATTGGTTTAAAAAATGGGATCAAGTTTTAAGTTTTGATTGGAGTATTCCAAAAACAGAGTGGTTTATTAATGGAAAACTAAATATCACTGTAAATTGTTTGGATAGACATGTAGATGAAAATCCTGATAAAATAGCAATTCTATGGGAACCTAACGATCCAAATGATAAATCTGTAAAATATACTTATGGAGAGCTTCTTTCTTTGGTATGTAAATTTGCTAATGGTTTAAAGAACCAGGGCATCAAAAAAGGGGATAGGGTGTGCATTTATATGCCCATGGTTCCAGAGCTGACTATCGCTGTTCTTGCATGTGCAAGAATAGGTGCCGTTCATTCTGTAGTTTTTGGAGGTTTTTCAGCTAATGCATTGTCAACTAGGATTAATGATGCTAGATGTAATATATTAATTACAGCTGATGGTGCTTTTAGAGGCAACAAAATTATCCCATTGAAAAAAATTGTCGATGAAGCTTTAGAGGACAGTGAAAGCATAAAAAAATGTATTGTTTTGCAAAGGACATTCCAAAAAATTAAATGGAACAAAAGAATTGATATTTGGTGGCATGATTTCATCGAAGGTCTTTCAGATTATTGTGAACCAGAGGTAATGGACTCAGAAGATCCTTTATTTATCTTATATACATCTGGTTCAACAGGTAAACCAAAAGGAATGGTTCATACCTGCGCTGGTTACATGGTCTATACCGCTTATACATTTTTGAATGTGTTTCAATATAAAGAGGGAGACATATATTGGTGCACGGCAGACATCGGATGGATAACTGGCCACAGCTATATGATATATGGTCCTATGGCAGTTGGTGCTACTTCAGTTCATTTTGAAGGTATCCCTTCTTATCCAAATTGGAATAGATTTTGGAAAGTATGTGAAAAATATAGTGTTAACCAATTTTACACAGCCCCAACAGCTATAAGAACACTAGCAAAGCAACCATTAAAATTAATTGATGGACACGACTTAAGTTCGTTAAAGGTTCTTGGTACTGTTGGCGAACCAATTAATCTCGAGGCATGGAATTGGTATAATCAGAATATAGGAAAAAATAAAACTCCAATTGTTGATACTTGGTGGCAAACTGAAACTGGTGGTATAATGATATCATCTTTAGCAGGTGTCACGAATCAAAAACCTACTTTCGCAACTAAACCCATTCCTGGAATTAGCCCAGTTCTTTTAAATAGTGATGGTGATGAGATAATTGAAAAGGAAGCTGAAGGTATTTTAGCTATTAAATTTCCATGGCCAGGTATTGCGAGAACAATTTATGGAGACCATACAAGATATAAAGATGTTTACTTCACTGCATATAAAGGATATTATTTTCCTGGTGATGGTTCTTTAAGGGATGTAGATGGAAATTTTAGGATAACAGGTAGAGTAGACGATGTTGTCATCGTTTCGGGACATAATCTTGGAACAGCCCCTATTGAGAACTCTATCAATGAACATAAGGATGTAGCTGAGAGTGCTGTTATAGGTTATCCCCATGAGGTTAAAGGAAATGCCTTAATGGCATTTGTAATTTTAAAAAATAAAGTTGAACCTAATAGGTTGACTATTGAGCTTAGGGATCTAGTTTCTAATCAAATTGGGCCTATTGCAAAACCTGAAAAAATCATTGTTGTTTCAGGTCTCCCAAAAACAAGAAGTGGAAAGATTATGAGAAGAATTATTAGAAAATTAGCATCGGGTGATTTCGAAAACCTAGGTGATATATCTACCTTATTAAATCCAGAAGTTGTGGATGAAATAAAAAATAAACTAGCTAAATAGAAAAAAAATTGAGCTTACAGCTGTTAGAATTAAGATAATTTTAGAGTAATATTTTTCAGGAATTTTATCAACTATATAAACTCCAATCACTAGACCTAAAAAAACAAAAGGAGTCATTTTCAAACTTTCAGCCAGACTATCATAGTTTATAGTTTTCCAAAAAAAAATATGAAAGGGGAGTTTAATTATATTTATCAGAAAAAATATGTAGGCAGATGAGGATATGAAAGGCTTTTTTTTCACTTTCATTGCTATAAAATAGATATTTGCAAGTGGACCAGCTGCATTACCTATCATGGTTGTAAAACCAGTTGACCCACCAAATAATGGACCAAAACTCCAGTGTTTTGTAATTAAATCTGAGATTTTATCATTCCAAAAGAACATGATTAATACAGATAAAAATATAACAACGGACATAAGTTTTTTAAATCCTAATTCATCGATATTGACACCAGTGAAAGTGGCAAAAAGTACTCCAATAACCATCCATGGAATAAGTTGGAAGATGTACTTCCAAACTATATTTTTTTTATAATAAATAATAGCAAAAAGATCTCCAATAATTAAAAGAGGCAATAAAATCCCAGTAGATGTTTTAGGTTCATAGGAGTAGGCGAGTAGAATGACAAAAAAGATCCCAATACCTTTAACACCAGCTTTAGATATTCCTACAATTATTGAACCTAAAATTGAAGTTATTAATGCTATATGTTCCAAAAGGTTTTATAAATTGCTAGCGAAAGTAAACATTTATAATTTATTATTAAAAATTCTTAAATTGCAAAAAAAACTAGTTGAAAGATTTAAAATACTTATTTGCCTACTCAATTCCTTTAGTTACACTTATTTCAGTACATTTTAAAGGATTTTTTTCATATACTGCGCCGATCTATGCTTTTATTTTTATTCCAATATTGGAAATTATTTTTAAAGACTCTGACAGAAAATATACTGAACAAGAGAAAAGTAACAGACTAGCCAACTTTTTATTTGATGTATTACTTTATTTAAATATTCCTTTTGTTTTTGCTATTCTTTTTTATGGTTTTTATGAAATTACAAATTCAACTTACTTTTACTATGAATACATTGGAATGATTTTGTCTTTAGGAATACTGCTTGCTACAAATGCAATAAATGTTGCTCACGAGCTAGGACACAGAAAATCACAATTTGAAAAAACTTTATCGAAAATCCTCTTAATGCCCTGTCTTTACATGCATTTTTATATTGAGCATAATTTTGGCCACCACATAAATGTTGCTACTCCGAAAGACCCCGCAACTTCAAAATTCAATCAAAGTGTATATAACTTTTGGTTTACATCTGTGTTTTGGCAATATATTAATGCATGGAAAACTCAAGTTTTAATTCTTAAAAGAAATAAAAAAAGTTTTATCTCTTTTCAAAATGACATGATTTGGTACATTTCTTTCCAAACTTTATATCTATTTTTTGTTTTTTCTTTCTTTGGAATGAAAGGGTTAGTAGCATCTCTAATTGTAGGTCTGATTTCTTTTCTATTCCTTGAAACTATAAATTATATTGAGCACTATGGTCTTGAAAGAAAAATGTTGCCATCTGGAAGGTATGAAAGAGTCCAACTACATCATTCATGGAATTCTAATCATATAATTGGAAGAATTGTTTTATATGAACTTACACGTCATAGCGACCACCATTTTTCTGCCTCAAAAAAATACCAAATTTTAGAAAACCAATCAGTAAGTCCACAATTGCCATATGGCTACCCAACTTCTATTTTAATCGCCTTAGTGCCTCCAATTTGGTTTAGATTAATGAATTCTAGAATTCCAAAAAAATAATAACTTATTTGTATCCCGCTTCAGCTAACAGAACCAATAAAGCTAAGTGAATTGCTTTATAACCATCTTTGTTTAACCACCATTCATCTAAAGAGTGATTTTTACCACCGTCGCCACCTCGTCCTATTGTTATAGCTGGTAAACCTAGTGCAATTGGTACATTTGAATCCGTAGAACCAACAGTTAATTTTGGCTTTCCTCCCATATAGTTTGTTGCTGCAATTGCTCTTTGGACTAAATGATTTTTTACATCAACTTTTCCAGATGGTCTGTTACCAATTTTATTTATCTCAAGCTCTAAATCTGGCCCTTTTCTTTTCATAGCATTTTGCTTTGCTAATGCATCTTCTGAAGCTTTTTTAAGAATGAGCTCCATATCATCAAGATTTTCAGGTCTAACTGATCGAATATCAATCAGCATACTTGATTCGTAAGGTATAGAGTTTATTGATGTACCACCGTTGATTACTCCCACATTGTAACTTGTTTTAGGTCCTTTTGATGTGTACTCATCTGCTTTCCTAACAAATTTTGATATCGCATCACCAAGAGCATGATGTGGATTTGCTAGTCCAAAAGCTCCCCACGAGTGCCCACCAGGGCCCTTAAATTTCACCTCGTATCTATACGAACCCAACCCTTGGGTATTAATTCTTCCTAGACCGCCACCGTCAACTGCAATCCAAGAATCAATCTTAGGTTTATTATTTTTAAAAAGGTACTTAACTCCTCTTAAATCCCCAAGTCCTTCTTCACCAACTGTACCTACTATTAAGATATTGTCTCGAGTTTTAATCTCACTTTTTGTTATCGCCTCTGCAATCGTCAATAACATTGCTAAACCTCTTGTGTCATCTGCTACACCTGGTGCGAACAAAGTATCATTCTTTATTCTTACTTTAACATCTGTACCCTCGGGGAAAACCGTATCTAAATGTCCATCTATAGCAACGTTTCTTTTACCATCGAATCCTTTTATAAGGCCAAGTACGTTTCCAATGGAGTCAATCCAAACGTTATCTATTCCTGTTTTCTGAAGTCTTTTAGAAAACTCTAAAGCTTTTTTTTCTTCTTTAAAAGGAGGGGCTTCAATTTCAGTCAATTCAATTTGATTTTTAATAGTTTTGGACTCCAAATCTAAAATTACTTGAAAAGCAGTTTTTACTTCCTTTTTGTTTGCTAGCTTTTTTATTTCTCTAGTATACTTTACATCTTCTTTAATTGTATCTTGAGAGTGAGAGGCGTAACCTAATAAAAAAATTAAGCTCATTATCAATTTGTTTTTCATTACATAAATTTTGTGGCGTTA
>JBELIL010000138.1:0-2516 GCA_042090925.1 Flavobacteriales bacterium | reverse complement strand
AAAAACTTCTTCTCAAGTTCCTCTAGGTTAAAAGAAATATCAACATTTAAATTATTAATTATATTTAGATGTTTGTTTTTTAGTTTAGTGTATTGTGCCTTCCATCCGTCTAGGAGTAAATCACCAACCCTAATTCCATTTCTTCCTGTTTTATCCATGTAAGTAGGTCCAATTCCCTTTAAAGTAGAACCAATTTTTTTTATACCCTTTGATTTTTCTGAAGCTTTATCAAGTAGACAGTGGGTTGGTATAATTAAGTGAGCTTTTTTTGATATTAATAAATTTTTTTTAAAATCTATATCACTGTCATTCAATTTTAAAATTTCTTCTTCAAAAATTACTGGATCAATAACCACTCCGTTTCCTATAACATTAATTAAATTTTTGTGAAAAATACCTGAAGGGATTGTATGGAGCACGTGAGTTTTGGTTCCAATCTTGATAGTGTGTCCAGCATTTGGTCCTCCCTGAAAACGAGAAATTATAGAGTAATCCTTAGATATTGCATCAACTACTTTACCTTTTCCTTCATCACCCCACTGGAGACCCAAAAGCAAATCAACAAACATTTTCTTTATTATTATGATTGTTTTTTAGTACCATAAAAATAAAGCGAATGATGGTGAATATTGACATCAAAAACTTTTTCAATTGTTTCTTTTATAGATTGAATTCTTGGATCACAAAATTCTTTTACCTCTCCAGAATCAGTAAATATTATATGATCATGTTGTTTATCAAAGAAAGATTTTTCGTATTGAGCTTGATTTCCAAATTGATGTTTTCTCACTAATCCAGACTCAATTAATAAATCAATAGTATTATATAAAGTTGCTCTGCTAACTCTATAATTTTTATTCTTCATTTTAATATACAGCGATTCAATATCTAAATGTTCATTAGTTTCATAAATTTCCTGGAGAATGGCAAATCTCTCTGGGGTTTTTCTTTGTTTTTGTTTATCTAAAAATTTAACAAAAACCTCTCTTACAATTTCTTGTTGTGATTTTGTTTCAATCATTATTATATATATTTTGTAAAAATAATATTTCTTTTCTTATTTACGAGTAATTTTTTCAATTCCAGATATAGTTAAAAGTTTTTTTATTAATTTTTTTATATGATCCTGATTGTTAACACGAATTAAAATATTTCCTCTGAAGAGATCTTCTTCAGTATAAAAGTTCATCATTTTAATATCGATATTCATATGGTTTGATATTATCCTTGTGACTTTGTTCACAAGTCCTTTTTGGTCGATCCCTGACATTTGCAATTCAACTGTAAATTCTTGCTTATTTGAGTCAACCCAAAAAGCAGGTATAATTCTATACGCAAAATTTGCTTGTAAAGAAATGGCTAAACTACAATCATGTTTATGAACTAAAATACCATCATTTAGTGTAGATAATCCAAAAATTCTATCACCTGAAATAGGGTTGCAGCATTCAGACAATTTATAAGTAAGCTCATTTTTTTCCCTACCAAAAATGATTTTATCGTTATTTGAAATAAATTCTTTTTTTGGCCTATTTTTCTTTGTTTTAGATCTCAGTCTTTCATTAAAAAATTTTAAAAATCTATTATTATAATATTTCGCAAAATCTTTAATTTTTTTGTTATCTACGGTTTTGATTCCGACCCTATAATAAAGGTCTAAATTTGAATTTACATTAAAAAAATCGAGCATTTCATTTACAGTTTTCTCAACCATTATGATTTTTAAATGTTTTAATTTTCTTCTTAATAATTCCTTTCCTTCTGCTGCAATTCTCTTTTTCTCTTCATTAATAGATGTACGTATTATATTTCGTGCTCTAGAAGTGGCTACAAAGTCAAGCCAATTTGGAGTGGGTTTTGAATTTCCCGAAGTAATTATCTCTACAGAATCTCCACTTCTTAATTTTCTTGAAAGAGGAACTAATTTACCATTAACTCTCGCACCTCTCGTTTTTGCTCCAATTTCTGTATGAATATTAAATGCAAAATCTAATGCTGTTGAGTTTTGAGGTAACGATTTCAATTCACCTGCTGGGGTAAAAACAAAAATTTCATCAGAATAAAGATTTAATTTAAAATTTTCAACAAAATCTTGAGCATTTGAATCTTTTGATTCGAGTAACTCATTTAAGCGGTTTAACCAAACTTCTAAGCCATTATCATGATCTTTGCCAACTTTATATTTGTAATGAGCGGCATAACCTTTTTCTGCTATCTCATGCATTCTTTCGGACCTTATTTGAATCTCTATCCACTTTTTATTTGGCCCCATAACTGTTATATGAAGAGATTCATAGCCATTTGATTTTGGAGACGAAATCCAATCTCTAAGTCTTGTTGGATTTGGCGTAAAGTGATCGGTAACTATTGAATAAATCTTCCAAGCTATAAATTTTTCGTTTTTTGAAGATGACTTATACACAATCCTTATTGCAAATTTATCAAATACCTGATCGTAACTGATGTTTTGAATTTGCATTTTTTTATGAATAGAGTAGATTGATTTATTTCTTCCT
>JBELIL010000043.1:0-13734 GCA_042090925.1 Flavobacteriales bacterium | reverse complement strand
GGAATGGGTTTGATTTAAACCTGAATGGAGAGGCAAATAAAATTCTATCGGAATCCGAGCGATCAAATACATATGCTTTAAAGCCAACCGATTTTTTCTGTCTAAAACCTAAGCTTTTGGTTAATGAAGGTGATAAAGTTAAGAAAGGTACGCCCCTGTTTTTTTCAAAAAATAATCCAAGAATACATTTTGTATCGCCAGTTGCTGGTGAAATTCTAGCAATATCCAGAGGTGAAAAGAGAAAAATTCTTGAAGTTGTTATATCCAGTGAAAACAATAACAATGCTTCTGAGAAATTTAAAACAACAAATTTTAAAAATTTTTCTGTAGATGAAATTAAAGATATATTACTTAGATCTGGATCATGGCCTTTTATTTTACAAAGACCTTATGGTATTATTGCTCAACCAGAAGATAAGCCAAAAGCTATTTACATCTCAACTTATTCAACTTCACCACTAGATGTCGATTTTGATTTTATTTTAAAAAATAAAAAAGATGACTTTCAATTGGGCTTAAGTGTATTGTCTAAATTAGCAGATACCGTTTACCTAACTGTAGATTCAAATTTCCCTGGTTTTTTTAAAAATATAAAAGGTGCTTCAATTTTAAATGTCAAAGGACCACATCCAGCTGGTAATGTAGGTGTTCAAATTCATAACTACAAACCAATTTCACCTGGTGAAAAAGTATGGACTGTTAAACCTGAAGATGTTTCAAATATTGGGTATTTATTCAAAAATGGAGAGTTTTGTTCCGATCGAACACTAGCTGTTGTTGGCCCAACCGTTAAAAACCCGCAATATTTTACATCTATAATTGGTGCATCTATTTCCAGTATTTTGAAAAAAATAGAAGTTGACAAATCAAAAGAATGTAGATTAATAAATGGTGATGTTTATTCGGGTAAAACTACCAATATAGACGGTTATGTGTCTTACAGTAACAATTTACTTACAATTATTCCTGAGGGTAAAAACTATAGAATGTTTGGATGGTTACCATTTAAAGATAATTTTATTCCAAGTATGTCTAAAACATCATTTTCAAGATTTCTAAATAAAAGAAAATTAGAAGTCACTACAAACTTAAATGGAGAGGAAAGAGCAATAGTTGTTACTGGAGAAATGGAAAAAGTTTTTCCAATGGATATTTTTCCAATGCAATTAGTTAAGGCTTGTTTAAACCAAGATATAGAAAGAATGGAAGCCCTGGGTATATATGAAGTTGTTCCAGAAGATTTTGGATTAATTGACTTTAGTAGTTCTTCTAAAATCGAAGCTCAGGAAATAATAAAAAAAGGAATTGAATTAATAATTAATGAAGAGAGTTAATGTTCTATGGAATTTATTAGAAAAAGATTAGATAAAATTAGAAAACCATTTAATAAGGGTGAAAAGTACGAGAAGTTAGCTCCTGCTATCAACGCTTTTGATACTTTTCTTTTTGTTCCGAATCACACAACAAAGTCTGGTTCACATATTCGTGATGCTGTTGATTTAAAAAGAACAATGGTCACTGTAATTATAGCGCTGTTACCTGCTCTATTTTACGGAATATATAACACGGGTTATCAATACTTCATACAAACCGACCTTGAATTTACCTTTTTAGATGCAATGCTTCATGGTTCAAAAAAAATATTCCCTATGATAGCCGTATCCTATACAGTGGGACTGTTTATCGAATTTATTTTTGCTATATATCGTGGACATGAAGTTAATGAAGGATATTTGGTAACAGGTTTGCTAGTACCAATGATTATGCCTGTTGATATTCCATTATGGATGGTTGCTGTATCTGTAGCTTTTTCGGTTTTAATAGCTAAAGAAGCATTTGGAGGTACTGGAATGAATATTTTGAATCCTGCTCTAACTGCAAGAGCCTTTGCTTTTTTTGCATATCCTACCTATATGTCTGGAAATAAAGTTTGGGTATCAGAAGCATCTAAATTAGACGGTATTTCAGGTGAGACAATTCTGGGATATTTGGCTGCTGGTAATAATATCGACTATACTTTTACCGAAATGTTTAATGGTTCTATACCTGGTTCTATTGCTGAGACCTCTACTTTATGGATTCTTGTTGGTGCAATTATTTTAATTTTTACTGGTGTTGCTAGTTGGAGAATTATTGTTGGGGGTATTTTAGGTGCATCGTTGGTAGGTTTTTTATTTAATCTTTGGGGAATCAACCCTTTAATGCAATTTGATTGGATAAATCATCTAGTTGTCGGAGGCTTTGCCTTTGGAATAGTTTTTATGGCTACAGACCCTGTTTCCGCCTCTCAAACCCAGACAGGAAAGTGGATTTACGGATTTTTGGTTGGTATTTTCTGTATTTTAATAAGAGTATTTAATCCAGCATATCCTGAGGGTGTAATGCTAGCAATTTTATTAATAAATGTTTTTGCTCCAACGATTGATCATTATGTAATTGATAGAAATATCAAGAAAAGACACTTAAGGTGGGAATCATCAAAAATTAAATTAACCTAATCATGAATAAGGATAGTAACTTTTACACTTTTTTGTTTTCACTTCTAATGGTTTTAGTTGTTGCCTCTTCTTTAGCCTTAACTTCTGAATCGTTGAAAGAAAGACAAAATGAAAATGTTATCAAAGAGAAAATGCAGAATATTATTTCAACAATAGGTATAAAATCGAATAGAGACCAAGCTCAAGGACTTTATAAAAAATATATTAAAAGTGAATTATCACTTCTTAGAGACGGTTCTGTTGATGAAAACAAACATGCATTTTTAATTGATCTTTCAACAGAAATAAAAAAAGATATTAATCAGCAGAGATACCCACTTTTTGTAGCTGAAATGGATGAAAAAAAATATTTTATAATTCCTTTGCGGGGCTCGGGTCTTTGGGACGCAATATGGGGATATGTTGCTTTAGAAGACGACATGTCAACTATAAAAGGAATTGTTTTTGATCATAAAGGAGAGACTGCGGGATTAGGCGCTGAAATAACCCAACAATGGTTTCAAGATAGGTTTGTTGGTGAAAAAATTTTCAATACGAGTTCAAAACTTGTTGGAATAAATGTCTCAAAATCGAACAATGATCCAAAGAATTTAGATAAAAACGATCATGAAGTTGATGCAATATCAGGTGCAACAATTACTGGTGATGGAGTTTCTGATATGATAATTGAAAGATTAAATCATTATATTTCTTATTTTGATAAATATAAATCTGATAAAAATGTTTTAGCTGTAAGTGATGTACAAAAAAAATCAAAAGCTATTTAATGAATAATATTTAAATATCAAAAACAATAAATGAATAATAATAGAAAACCATATTTGTTTTTTATAAATAAAAAGAGTGAATCATTATTTTCAAAGAAAAACAGGGCTCTATTAAGTGATCCTCTCGATGATAACAATCCAATAACCGTTCAAGTTTTAGGTATTTGTTCTGCTTTGGCTATTACAGTCCAATTAAAACCAGCTATGGTAATGACCTTGTCAGTTGTATTTGTGATGGGTGCATCAAATGTTATTATTTCTATTTTAAGAAACTTAATTCCGAATAGAATTAGAATTATTGTTCAACTTGTCGTTATAGCCTCACTGGTTGCCCTGGTGGAACAAGTCTTAAAAGCCTATTCGTATGATGTTTATAAAGAGTTATCAATATTTATAGGACTAATAATTACAAATTGTATTGTTATGGGTAGACTGGAGGCATTTGCTCTTGGTAATGGGGTATGGAAATCTTTTCTTGATGGTATTGGAAATGCTGCAGGCTACGGTATAATATTAATTATTGTGGCTTTCTTTAGAGAATTACTTGGATCAGGAAAGCTTTTGGGTTTTCAGGTAATACCAGATTCTATATATGCTATGGGTTATGAGAACAATGGTCTTATGCTTTTATCACCGATGGCCTTAATTACAGTAGGTATAATGATTTGGATTCAACGTTCAAGAAATAGAAAATTAATTGAAGAAAACTAAACCATGGAATATTACTTAAATCTTTTCGTTAAAAGTATTTTTATTGAAAATATGATTTTTGCATATTTCCTAGGGATGTGTTCTTATCTCGCTGTTTCAAAAACTGTTAAGACCGCTAATGGTTTAGGTTTAGCTGTTATTTTTGTGTTGTCTATTACTGTTCCAATCAATTTTTTACTAGATAATTATTTACTAAAACCTGGAGCTCTTTCCTGGATTGGTAGAGAATACATATCTATTGATTTGAGTTTTTTAAGATTAATTATGTTCATCGCTGTTATTGCTTCAATGGTTCAATTGGTTGAAATGATAGTTGAAAAATTATCTCCAGCGTTGTATGGAGAGCTTGGAATTTTTCTTCCTTTAATTGCTGTAAATTGTGCAATTCTTGGTGGATCACTGTTTATGCAACAAAAAAGCTTTTCAGGAATTTCTGAATCAGCCGTATATGGTTTTGGTTCAGGCGTTGGTTGGTATTTAGCCATAATAGCGATCGCTGCAATTAGAGAGAAAATTAGTTATTCTAATGTTCCTGCACCTTTGAAAGGATTAGGGATAACCTTTATAATTACAGGTTTAATGGCAATTGGGTTTATGAGTTTTATGGGAATTAAATTATAATTTTAAAAATGGATATTACAATAATTATTTCGAGTGTTTTGGTCTTAACTAGTGTTATTTTTTTATTAGTAACATTATTACTAGTTGCTAAATCTAAATTACTTCCGTCTGGTCCAGTATCTCTCAAAATAAACGGTGAAAATGAAGTTGAGGTATCCTCAGGTGAAACTTTACTTAGCACCCTTGGGAATAATAAAATATTTTTACCATCTGCGTGCGGTGGGGGAGGAACATGTATACAATGTAGATGTCAAGTCATGGAGGGTGGAGGCGAAATCCTACCTACAGAAAAACCTCATTTTTCCAGAAAAGAAATCGCTGATGGATGGAGATTAGGTTGCCAAGTAAAAGTCAAGGAAAACATGACAATCAAAGTTCCAGAGGAAGTCTTTGGAATAAAAAAGTGGGAAGCAACTGTAGTTAGAAACTGGAATGTAGCATCCTTCATAAAAGAATTCGTAATCAAGTTACCCGAAGAAATGGATTACAAGGCCGGTGGATATATTCAGATAGAAATACCAGAATGCGAAATAAATTATAAAGATATGGACATTTCAGCTCATCCCGAAGAACATCCTGAGGATTCAAACAAGTTTAAATTAGAGTGGGATAAATTTAATCTTTGGCCTCTAAAAATGAAAAATGAGGAAGTAGTAGAAAGAGCATATTCAATGGCTTCCTATCCTGCCGAAGGAAAAGAAGTAATGCTTAATGTTAGGATAGCGACACCGCCATGGGACAAAAATAAAAATGATTGGGCTGATTTAAATCCTGGGATTGCATCATCTTACATATTTAGTAAAAAACCTGGTGACAAAGTAACTATTTCAGGACCTTTTGGAGAATTCTTTATCAACCCTTCAGAGTCAGAAATGCTTTATGTTGGAGGGGGTGCTGGTATGGCTCCTATGCGTTCGCATTTGTATGAGCTATTTAGAACTTTGAAAACTGGTCGTAAAGTTACTTTTTGGTATGGTGGCAGGTCAAAAAGGGAATTATTTTATTTAGATCATTTTCGCGCTCTCGAAAAAGATTTCCCAAATTTTAAGTTTTATGTAGCATTATCAGAGCCCCAAAAAGAAGATAATTGGAAGGTAAAAAAAGATTTAAACTCTGATGGAGATGGATTTTTAGGTTTTATTCATCAGTGTGTAATAAACTTTTATCTCTCCAAACACGAATCACCTGAAGACATCGAAGTCTATTTTTGTGGACCGCCTATGATGAATCAAGCTGTCGAAAAAATGGCTGATGATTATGGTATACCTCCTGAAAATATTCGATTTGATGATTTCGGTGGGTAAAATCTGTTTTTATCACTATTGAGAAAAATTTTAATTGTATTTTTTTTGTTTAATGCTTGCTCAAAGCATGACGTAGTCACAATTGAAGGACAAGCACTTGGCACATATTATAGAATCAAATATCTTAACATTGATTACCCTAAAGAAAATTTTAAAAAAGGAATTGATTCAATTCTGAATATTATAAATAATTCAATGTCCACTTATGTTTCCACTTCAGACATATCAAGGATTAACAGTGGGGATAGTACCATAATTATTAATGAACATTTCGAAAAAGTTTTTCAAAAATCAAATTTAATGTGGTATAAATCACAGGGTTATTTTGACCCTACAGTAGGTGCATGGGTGAATGCATATGGATTTGGACCAAATAAAAAACTTAAAAAAATTGGATTGAACGAAAGAGACAGTCTTATGAAAATAACTGGTTGGCCTAGAATTAGACTAACAAAAGACAAAAAAATAATAAAAGATAATAAACATATTTTCATTGATTTCAATGCATTGGCTAAGGGATATACCGTAGATCAAATAAACTTATTTTTTGAAAAAGAAGGGAGTGAAAACCATTTGATTGATATAGGAGGTGAGCTAATATCTCGAGGCAAGAATTTTATAACAAATAAGTTATGGAGTGTTGGTATTGAGAAACCTAGTGAGTCATCTTTATCTAGGAAAATATTTGATATTATAAAATTAAATAATCAAGCTTTAGCAACATCTGGAAATTATAGAAAGTATAGGATTGATAAAGAAACAAATCAAAAGTATGTCCACTCAATAAACCCACTAAATGGAAGGCCTGCAAGATCAAATATTTTGAGTGTTTCAGTCAAAGCTTTAGATTGTATGACTGCTGATGCATTTGCAACTGCACTAATGGTAATGCCTTTGAACATGGGTAAGAAATTAATTGATGAAACACCTAATGTGGAGGCATTGTGGATTATTTCAAAAAGTCAAAACTTTATTACCTATTCTTCAAAAAATTGGTAAATCATTTTATTGCAATTCCAATAGGTATTACTTCATCTTTTGGTAAACAATATTTAATTTTTTCCTCTATTGATATTTTTTTTAAAATATCAATTTTTTTTGGCATAAAACCTGAGTTAGCAAGTCTAGTATAAAAATCCAATCCATAAACTCTCACGTGGTCATACTGACCAAAATATTTGTTTCTGTCTCTTGGGTTAATGATTTCTTTATTTTCGTAGGTTTTTTTAAGATTTTTGTCAATAGGTATCTGAGCAATTAAGGTTCCATTATTTTTAATTACTCTGTGAAATTCATTTAAAGCTTTGCAGTCGTCTTCAACATGTTCTAAAACATGATTGCATAAAATAAGATCAAAGCTATTTTCTTTAAATGGCAAATTATATATGTTCGCCTTTATGTCAGCTAAAGGAGATTTAAGATCAATTGACACGTAATTCCAATTAGCAATTTTTTTAAATTTTTTTACAAAAATTAACTCAGGTGCAACATGTAATACAGAAATATTTTTTTCTAAAAGCTTTGTTTTTGTTTTTATATATAACCACAGCAATCTGTGCCTTTCAAGGGATAGAGTTCCTGGGCATAAGGCGTTTTTTCGTAGCTTATTATAACCATAAGGTAAAAAAGTTCTATAAGAACTTCCGTCGATCGGATCTGTATATTTTGTGCCTTTGTACAAGGTTCTTAAAACAGGTCTTAAAATCAGACTTATCTTAATTAAAAATTGTCTTGAAAAATATTTAAGAATTAATTTCACAGCTTTTTTTATAGGGTTTTTCCTCGTCACTTTCAATGCCCATAGCCTCATATATAAAATTGAAAGTTGAAAGCAATTCAGGTTTACCATCAATCAATGCTATATTGTGTTCAAAGTGTGCAGAAACTTTATTATCGTAGGTAGTTACTGTCCAACCATCGTCTAATTGCTTTAATCTCCTACCTCCAAGATTAATCATTGGCTCAATAGCTATAACCATTCCGTTAACAAACCTTTTTCCTGTTCCCCTTTTTCCATAGTTTGGGATTTCAGGACCTTCGTGCATATTTTTCCCGATGCCATGACCTACCAGTTCCCTGACTACACTATATCCATTTTTTTCACAATGATTTTGAATTGAATACCCAAGGTCACCGACTCTGTTTCCTTCTTTAAAGCATTCAATACCAATGTATAAAGATTCTTTGGTTGTTTTTAAAAGAGCTTCTATTTTATTACTAATTTCTCCGACAGGAAAGGTATATGCATGGTCACCATAAAATCCATTTTTGTGGACACCGCAATCAATAGATATAACGTCTCCTTCTTTAAGTATTTTTTTATTGGGTATTCCATGTACAACTTCTGCGTTAGTACTTGCACACAAAGTATTTGGAAAATCATATAAACCTAAGAATCCAGGCTCTGCTTTGTTATCTCTAATATATTCTTCAGCTTTTTTATCTAATTCAAGTGAAGTAACTCCTGGTTTGATTTCTTTAGCTAACATACCAAGGGTTTTAGAGACAAGAAGTGAACTTTCTCTAATCAATTCAATTTCGTCTTTAGATTTTAATATTATTTCACTCATTTATAATATGCATGTTTGTACCCTTTTCCAGTGAGGATATCTAAAATATCTTCTTCAATACTTTTAATTGGGAATTCAACAATTCTATTAATTTCATTTTTATTTTTATAAAAAATTATTGTTGGAATATTAATTAAGTCATAATCTTTTTCAATAAAATTTGGTGTTATTTTATTTTCATCAACTGCAATGATTCTCATTTTTGTAGTATCATAATTGATAGATTCTAAAATCTTAACAAATCCTGGTATCTCTCTCTCGCTGTCTTCACACCATGTACCCATAATTAAAACCACATCTTTTTTTTTAATTAAGGGTTTTATTTTTTTAAGTATATCTGTGTTGGGATTATAGCTGCTCGACCAATGTTTTGTATATTCTTTAAGCTGATCAATATTTATTTCACCTAAAAGAATTTCATTTCCTTCTAGATCTTTTCCTTTTAGACTATTAGGAATTTTAATCCCTTTATCGTGTACACCTTTTTTTTGAGTGAGATTTGAATCACAGCCTAATAACAAGAGCATTAGAAAAAAAACTAATTTAAATTTCATTATTTAAAATTAATAAAAGTCAATTTGATAGTAATGATTTTTGATCCATTTCATTTGGTTTTTCAATCCCCATTATTTCCAAGATAGTAGGCGCAACATTTGCAAGGATACCACTAACAATTTTTCTTTTTTCTTTTTCTACTAAAATTATAGGAACAGGATTGGTTGTGTGAGCTGTATTAGGTGTATCATCTAAATTTTTCATTTTTTCACAATTTCCATGATCGGCAATAATGACTATTGAGTACTCTTTTTTCATACCTTCTGAGACTATTTTATCAGTGCAATGGTCAACAGTTTCACAAGCTTTAATTGCGGCATTGAAGTCACCTGTGTGTCCTACCATATCTGGATTTGCAAAGTTTACACATATGAAATCAAATTCATTTTTTAAAATAGAGTTAATAACCGCATCCTTAATTTCCAAAGCACTCATTTCAGGTTTCAAGTCATATGTAGCCACTGCAGGTGATTGGCACAATATTCGTTTTTCATTTTTAAAAGGATTTTCTCTTCCACCATTAAAAAAATATGTCACATGTGGATATTTTTCTGTTTCAGCAACTCTAAGTTGTTTACTATCATTTTTTGAAATCATTTCTCCAAGAGTATTTATAAGATTTTCTTTTTCAAATAGTACTGTAACACCTTTTAAAGTGTTATCATAGTTAGTCATAGTTAAATAATGAAGATTAATCGGTTTCGAACCATCGTAAGAAAAATTCTTCTGTGATAACATTCTTGTTAGTTGCCTCATTCTATCAGATCGAAAATTAAATGAAATAATAACATCTCCTTCTTTAAGTAAATAACTTTTTTCTCCTAAAGATAAAGGCTCTAGAAATTCATCTGTTATATTTTTGTCATATGACAATTCAATTTCTTTTTTGAAGTCATTTGTTTTTTCCCCTACACCATTAACAATCAATTCATATGCTTTTTTTGTCCTGTCAAAGTTTAAATCTCTATCCATTGAATAGTAACGACCGATGATTGAGACTATTTTTCCTGTTGTTTTTTTTAATAAACTTTCTATTTTTTTTAAATATTTGATTCCTGACCTCGGATCAACATCTCTTCCATCTGTAAATAAATGTAAATAAACTTTTTTGCAAGAATTTTCACTAAAAATTAATAGTAATTCTTCTAAGTGACTAATATGTGAGTGAACACCTCCGTCTGACAATAACCCCATTAGATGAATTGATTTATTTTTTTTCTTGGAATAATCAATTGTATTAAAAATGAGCTTATTTTTTCTAAATGATTTATTATAAATAGAATTATTTATTTTTAATAAATCTTGATATACTATTCTTCCTGCTGATATATTTAAGTGTCCAACCTCACTATTTCCCATTTGATTATCCGGAAGGCCAACATGAATTCCATTAGTGATTAATTCTGCATTAGAATAATTAACTAGAAGTTTATCTATAAAAGGTGTTTTTGCATTTGCTATTGCCGATTCATTTTTATCTGAGGAGATCCCCCAACCATCCAAAATCAATAGAATTACTTTTTTTGTAAGCAATATTTTACTTTTAAGCAAATATAGCAATTCAAGGTTTAATTGTTTGTTTTAAATAACTAGACTATATTTAGTATAAAAGATGGATAATTAAAGGAATTGTATATAAGACAACTGGTAATAACTACCTTGTAAAAAGTGTAGCAGAGAATAAAATTTATGAATGCATAGCAAGGGGTAAATTACGTTTACTCAATATAAAGCATACCAACCCAATTTCTGTTGGTGATTATGTGAAATTTTCAAAATCCCAAAAGGAAGATAAAGGAGAAATTATGGAAATTTTTCCTCGAAAAAATTATATCATACGAAAATCAGTAAATCTTTCGAAAGAAACCCATATTCTGGCAAGCAATATGGATCAAGCAATTTTAGTAATAACTTTGAAAAGACCTACAACCTATTATGAGTTTATTGATCGTTTTTTAATCACCTCCAATGCTTACCAAATCCCTACTATAATTGTCTTCAGTAAATCTGACACTTATCTTAAGGAAGAACTCGAAGAAATTGAAAAGTTAAGAAAAATCTACACTAATTTGAAAATTAATTGTCTTTTGATTTCTTGTCATAAAAAAAAGGATATTTTAAAAATCTCCGATTTAATTAAAAATAAGACCACACTTTTTTCAGGTAATAGTGGTGTTGGAAAATCAACTTTGATTAATTATTTAAACCCAATACTAAATCTCAAAACTCAATCTGTTTCTAAATCAACGAATAAAGGTTTACATACCACAACATTCGCTCAAATGTATGATATAGACAAGCATACTCGTGTGATTGATTCTCCGGGTATTAAAGGATTCGGATTAGTTGATATAAAAAAAAATGAAATTTATCGATATTTTCCTGAATTGTTTGAAGCTAGTAAGAAATGCAGATTTAAGAATTGCATTCATATTGATGAACCCGAATGTGAGGTAAAAAAAAGATTGGTAACTGGTGAAATTTCAAATTATAGATATGAAAGCTATATAAATTTAATCCACGATAAAAAAACAATTAGATAACAAATGAGAGCAGTAATACAGAGAGTTTCATATGGATCTGTAACGGTAGAAAATAAAAAGATAGGTGAAATAGACAATGGTTTGGTCGTTCTCTTGGGTGTTGATATTAATGATAAGCAAGATGACATTTCATGGTTAGCTAACAAAATAACTAATTTGAGAATTTTTGCTGATAAAAAAAATTTAATGAATAATTCTTTAATTACTGTCAATGGAGATTTGATGATAATCAGCCAATTTACATTATTTGCTAAAACGAAAAAAGGAAATAGGCCCTCCTATATGAATGCAGCTAAGTCTCCAAAAGCTATTAAATATTACAATTCTTTTTGCAATGAGATAGAATCTTTATTAAGGAAAAAAGTAATAAGGGGTATTTTTGGTACAGATATGACTTTAAATATTGTAAACGAGGGGCCAGTTACAATTCATGTAGATTCTAGGAATAAAGAATAATTATAATATTTCAACTTCAGGTTGTAAGTTTATTTTAAAAATGGAATAAACCTCAGAAGTTATTTTATTAGCCAGAGATAATACTTCTTCTCCAGTGGCTCCTCCCAAATTTACTAATACCAAGGCTTGATTTTTATAAACACCGACACTTCCAATTGATTTCCCCTTGTATTTTAAAAACTCTATTAACCAAGCTGCTGACACTTTGTATTGATTTTTTTCAACTTTAAATGCAGATATAGATGGAAACTTTTTTTTAAGCTCAAAATATTTTGATTCGTTAATTATTGGATTTTTAAAAAAGCTACCACAATTCCCTATAATATTTGTATCGGGTAATTTACTTTTTCTAATTTTAATTACAGCTTTAGAAATCGATTCTAAGTTTACTTCCCTATTACCAATAACGTCTTTTAGAGATCCGTAAGTGATATTGTATTTATGTTTTTCTTTTGTAAGCCTAATTTTAATTGATGTAATGATATAAATATTTTTATCGATACTTTTAAAACGTGACGTCCTATACCCAAATAAACAATCTTTTTCATTAAATTCTTTTTCTGTTTGGTCCTTAATATTTATCGTTTTACAACTTATAAAAACATCTTTCAACTCAACTCCGTAGGCTCCTATGTTTTGTATTGGCGCAGCACCCACATAACCTGGAATTAGTGATAAATTTTCAATACCTCCAAAACCATTATTTACTGACCATAGAACAAAATCATGCCAATTTTCGCCGGCCATTATATTTACAACGACTTCGTTTTCGTTTTCTTCAATAATATCTATTCCTTTTAAATCAATTTTTAAGCACAGTCCATGTAAAAATTTTGTAAATAAAATATTGCTACCTCCGCCAAGTACAGTTATTTCTTTTGTTTTATGATCTGATAAAATATTTCTCAAATTTTTTAAACTTTTAACAATATAAAAGGATTCTGAAGCTACATCCAAACCGAAAGTATTTAATTTCTCTAGGGAATAATTACTTTTAATATCCAAGTCAGAATTTCTATTCAACATTTCCCAGAATCTTTAGGGATATTGTTGGAGAGTTAATAGCGTTAGACAAAACAGTTATTGTTTTCCTTATTGGTCCAACTCTGTTAGTGTCATATTTTACTTGAATTTCTTCATCTTGACCAGGACCAATTGGTGAAGAAGGTTTTTTTGGTATGGTACATCCACATGATGAATATACTTTATTGATAATTAATGGCTCTGACCCTATATTGGTAAATTTAAAAATCCTTACACCATTATCACCTTTTGATATTTTACCATAGTTAATTTCAAGAGATTCAAATTCTATTTTTGGTCCCACTTCTTGAGAAAAAATAAAACCACTATTTATAGCAAAAAAAAGAAACAATAAATTTTTCATAACCTTAATTTATATCAACAAGATACGAATTTTGATATTTTTAACAGATAGTAGAATTGAGTGTTATTTTTTTTTTAATTAAACTAAAAGTACTTTTGTAACAAATTATTTACAGAACTATTATTTCATGCTCCTATCCACAAAGTTTGATCCTTCTGAAATTGAAGAAAAATGGTATAATTATTGGCTAGAAAAAAAATTTTTTCAGTCAAAACCTAATTCAAAGAAACCATACACCATTGTTATTCCTCCTCCAAATGTAACAGGAGTTTTACATATGGGACATATGCTTAATAATACCATTCAAGACATATTAATAAGG
>JBELIL010000137.1:0-2559 GCA_042090925.1 Flavobacteriales bacterium | reverse complement strand
AAAAGTCAACTTGCAATTTTACCCAATCTGGATTTGTTTCTTCAATAATCCATTCTAAACCCATTTTCCCATTGTAGAGATTAAAATCATAACCAAAATTATGGTAGGCTAAATTTAAACCTGATTTTTCAACTTTTTCCCCCATTTGATTTAATTTTTTAACTAATAACTTATATCCATCGTAGGAATGGTATTTGTTATTTAACATTGGGTATGCGATGTATTTATCCCCTAATGCTAAGGATGCATTTATGCAACTGTCTAAATATTTAAATAATTCATAATCCGAGGATTCCATTAGACTGTTAATAGCGTAGTGCCCGCTTGAAGTTGTTAACCCTAAATCATTTAGAATTGTTTTAAACTCTTTAGGAGAAAACCCAGAATATTTTTTTCTATCAGCATCGAATCCGTACGATTCAAAGTCTTGATACCCCATTTCTCTGAGTGATCTAAGGGTATTGATTGGATCTTTTTCCATAGCATCCCTTACTGAAAATAGCTGAAGCCCTATTTTATAATCCTTAAAATTTAATAAGGAGTGTGAGCTAGAAATAAAAGGCAAAGTTGAGATCAGACTAGATTTCTTCAAAAATGTTAACCTATTCACCTTTGATTACTACTAAAATTCAATGGGTAAGCTAACTCTTAGTTTGTCCCACCCCATGTGAAGTTTAGCGTCCCCTTCCTTACCAGTTATTGCAATTGAAAATGCTTCTAAACTTTCATTCGAGAATACAATAGGAACATTAGTTCTCATAACATCTTGGGAAGAGTCATACGCATAGGCTCCCCATGTATTTACTTTTTTATTTATTATTATTGTCCAAAATGTTTCATTTGGAATTGAATAAAGAGTATATCTTCCGCTCGGGATTATACTTGAACCAATTTTAACCTCTTTGAAAAATGTTATTTCTGTACTTTCGTTTGCGCCTGTTCGCCATAATTTACCATTAGGGATTAACCTTTTTAAATCCCTACTATTTAGTTGAGGGCGACTATACAAGACACGAACTAATTTTTCTTGAACCTGTGAGCTTGCTGGGAAATTTACCATGTCTAATGGGCTTTTATCTAAACCTCTAAAACTTTGTGATTTTAACGAAGAATTAAAAGAAATAACTAAAAGAATTAAAAAAAAATTTTTCACTGTTTTTTGATTTTATATAAAATTAACAATCTTCTACTAATATTCTTTTTTTATATTTAAAATAATATTAACCATAAACTAAATTAAAATGAAATATATTTTTTTTCTTACTTTTTTATTGTCTTTTTATTTTTCACAAGGACAATATTTACAAACTCGAATTTTAAAAGTTCCTCCATCTAAAGTTGAAAAATTTATGTCTGCAGCAGCAAACAAGACAAAAATATACAACACAAAAGAGGGACAACCAAGATATCTTACTTTCCAAATCTTAACAGGAAAATATTCTCAAAATTTTGTTAGGATGCAGGTTGCAAGTTCTTTATCGGAGTTCGATAAAGAAGATAAAGTTGGGAACGCTTACTGGCAAAAAACAACTGGGTCATTACACGAATCAGAAGGCGCATATTTATGGTCAGTGGCAAGAAACTTTACTTATATCCCAGAGGATAATAAACCATTAAATCATAGGAGGGTTATTTTCTATCAATATAAAGACGGTTATGGCAGTGATTTTTGGAGATTCAGAGCGCGTGTTAAAAAGGCGTTAGAAAAGATTAATTACAACCAGAGAGTTAGTGTCTTAAGATGTAATTCTGGCTGTGACGGTAATATTGTTCAGTTAAGATTTCATCATAAAGATTTTGAAGATGAAGCTACTTTTAGTGAAATTCGGCCAAAAATCAGGGCAGCATATAATGAAATCTATGGTTCAAACTCTTATGAGGATGACCAAAGTAAAATGCTAGAATCGCTAACAGAGATTAATGGGAAAAGAATAAGGCATTTCAAATTTTTGCCAGCATTGAGTTCACCAAGAAATTAAAATGATTTTTTTGTGAAAACTTAATTAAAAAGATAACCCCCCCTTAAAAAACAAAGGGGGGGGTTATAATTTTTTTTAAATATTAATTATACTGAGCAACGCTTTCTATTCTAACATCTTTAAGGTCAATTACTTCACCTCTATTTGAGAAATATTCGGTTACCTCTTTTACGTACTTTTCTTGTAGATTTTTATGCATCATCAATAGATCATCGGTTCCTTCACCGGATAATCCGATCCAATGAGTTGCATTCTCGGGACGACCTATATCAAAAGTTCCAAATGCTACAGTCCTATTTTTAAATTCAGTATTCCCAAGTTTTTTTAAAATAGTTTTATGAGCTTTTGCATAACTAGTTGGATCTTTAACCTGAACATAGTATACTAAAAAGTTGTTTTGTTTATCATTACCCTGCTTCCAGTCTATAACTCTCCCGCTGTAGCCTCTTGACTTTTTTATATATTGCCTTACTTTTGTCCAAAAGGCATCTCTTTCAAATTCATTTACATCAGAATTTACTCTACCTCTATTTCCGATAGGGCCGTAAAAAACAAATCGATGGGTAAAATCTCCACTACC
>JBELIL010000042.1:1323-13993 GCA_042090925.1 Flavobacteriales bacterium | reverse complement strand
CACTACCAACAGGACCTTACTTGTATGAGGTATACTTTGGAAAAGGACAAGAACCGATAACAGGATGGCTATATATATTTAAATAATTAAATTTGAAACGTGAAAAGATTAACAATACTATTTTTTTTAACATTAACTACCGCTAAAGCACAGGTACAGGAAAATTTTTTAATGGAAAGATTTTTTATGAATGCATTTAATCCCGCATACGTAGGCTCAGAAGGAGAAAGTTCGGATGATGGATTACCTGCCAAAAGATCTTTGGCTGTAATTACAAGAACAACATGGGCCGGAGTTTCCGAAGCCCCAAGAATTAATTATATCTATTATTCAGGATCCCCCAAAAAAAATCTAACACTTGGGTTATCTGTGATTTCAAACAAGGTTTACATAGATACTAGAACACAATATGCACTGGATGCTAGTTATAAATTACAGTTAGGGGAGGGATATTCTTTATTCCTAGGAGCTAAGGTTGGAATGGCTTCAAAAAACTCAAATATTAATGAACTACAGCGCCTTACCCAAGAGGTTAATCCTGCAATAACTCCAACAGCACAAGGGAGCTATCCAATATTTGGAGTAGGCTTTTTACTTAAATATGAAAAACTGTTCTTTTCTTTTGGAACACCTAGCTTTTTAAATCCAGAAAAATTCTTAAGTGACCCCTCTTTCGTTAGAAATGAAAACCCAATATTTTATTCAGTATTAGGAGGAAAAGTAGACCTTGGAATTCAAAGTCTCTCATTTAATCCATATTATTCAATTAAAATTATACCTGATGCCACCAATCAAACTAGTGTAGGTGGGAATCTAGATTATAAAAACTTTTTTGAGTTTGGAGGTGGATATAAAAGTATTGGATATGCATATTTAATGGGGATGGTAAAATTAAAAATGGGCATAGACATTGGGTATGCTACAGATTTTGGAGCTGGTAATACAGCGTCCAATAATCGAAGTGGTTTTGAAATTTTTGCAAAGTATAGATTTTAAAAAAAGCCCTCATTTGAGGGCTTTTAGTTTAGTGTTTGATTTGATTTATTTTAGTTCCAAGTTTTGATATTCATAAGCGTTCTGGTTCCAAAATATGTAGAGATTGGAGCTATAGTTTGCTGAAATTTAGCAAAAGCAGCTTGCTCCTTTTTAGTGTCTACGTTATTAGTGATTGCGGCTCCATAATCTTTATGCGAAGCATAAATATAGTGAGATTCACCATCTGAACTCTGGCCATGAGATATCTGGCCTAAAGAAACATAACCTGGATGACTATACCCTTTCATGAAAGCCTGAAAAGCTGCAGCAAATACAGCAGGATTATCAACTCTCCACTGCCAAGATTGCGAGTATTTGTGTCCGTCTCTTTTGTCAAGACCAGTTCTAATAAGCGTACTGCCAACATTGGACGAAGTTATAGAACCGAACTTCTGCATTTCTGTATTATATTTTGTGTATGCTGCACCGGATCTTAATTTTCTAAGTTCAGTAAGTCCTTCTACTGAGCCAACAAAAGATAAATAATGTGTAGCTTCAACCTCATTAGACTTAAATGCAACATAGTCAAGGATTACAGATACTCCGTTAGGCAAATCTATACTTGAATAAAAATCGTCAACAAGACCCAAAACATAACCTGCGCTACCGGCTTCAACTTTAAGTCCAACTTGTTCAAAAGTTATATTTTGCTGCGCAACTACAAAATTGCAAGCAAGAAATATAAATAGTAATATTTTTTTCATTTTAAATTGATTTATAGTTAGGGGGCACAATTTATAAAAATATTAATAAAGTGAACTAAAACTACTTAAGATTAACTGTTTTAATATTATCAGAATACACCTTATCAATAAGAAGATGTCTTGGGTCAATGGCTGCTTTTAAAGGTAAACTATCTAATTGAAAAGATATATTCGTCTTGTTCTGTGCTATTTTAATTCGTTTTTGTCCAATTAATTCTTTTTCGTCTTTATCTGTAAAAAACCCTATATCTACCCATTCATCTAAAGGAACACTTTTCTCGTTTCCAATCGAATCCGCCTTAATTTTTTTTGACTCTATTTCAAGAGTAATTTCATATTTTCCATTTTCTAGTTCTTTTGCCTCTGCAGATTTTATTCTATTATCATAAATTGTAATTTCCTTAAACCAGTCATCAATTAAATAATTTAAAGAATCAGGGACTTTTTTTTCTAAAACATTAAGAAAGTCTAAAGAAGTAGGATAATAATTTGAATACTTGTATTTGTCCAAGAATTCATTGAGAGCCTCATTTACTTTATCTTCTCCAATATAGTCTTGCAAAGCATATAATATAACACTTCCTTTTCCATAATGAATGTATGATTGATTTTCAACTTTGAATAAAGGAAGTTCTTTTTCAACCTCTCCAGATCTTCCCCTTAGATATCTGTCATGATCGTATTTTATAAATTCACGCATAGCCATAGGTGTTTTCGAAATATTTTTCATTGTCATTAAAGAGGAATATTCTGAGAAACTTTCACTTAAAAGTGTTGCACCTTGCATATTTGCACCAACTAATTGGTGAGCCCACCACTGGTGAGCAATCTCGTGAGCTATAACTGCATCAATCACATTATTTTTTTCCTCGTCTTCAAGATCTATAACAAACCCAAAAGCCTCTGAATACGGCATGGTACCTGGAAAAGCTTGAGCAAAAGTGGAGAATCTTGGAAATTCAATTATCCTACACTGTTTGTGAGTGTAAGGGCCAAAGTTTTTTGTGTAATATTCTAGCGATCTTTCCACAGCACTTACCATTTTACCGATATTTATCGAATGTTTTTTATCGTAGTAAATTTCTATATCTACATCATTCCATTTTTTTCTCTCAACTTTATAATCTGCAGAAATAAATGAGTAAAAGTTTTGAGAAGGATGATCAACTTTATATTTAAAATAATTTCGATTATTCTCATCCCACTTGTCAATTAAACTTCCCGGTGCAATTGCAATTTGATCTTTAGAAGTTGATATTATTGTTTCTACATTAATAAAGTCACTAAGCCCTTGGGTTAAATAATTTTTTGTGCAATCATCTTTACAATTTGACTTTAGTTTTGGCATCCTCTCTTTTGGGGGGAGCTTATATTTTTTTCTTTTGTTTCGATCACTCAATTCTTTTTCACCGCTATAGCCAAGAGAAGGGAGGATTTCATAATTATTTAAAAAAGTTCCGTTTTTAACAATTCCTGTTGATTCTCCACTGTTTGAAAAACCTTTAGTTTCAAATTTGTTTTCAATAACTGCATTTATAGTATCTCCTAATTTTAGTGGTGGGTCAAATAAATAGAACTGAACATTGTGTTTTTTGTCCTCACTTAAAAGTGTAGCTCCTTCAAAGGTTATTTTTTCTTTCCATGTTTTTCGAGTGCCAACAATAATAGTATCTATTTCAATATTTTTAGCATTTGTCATCATTATCTCTGCTAAAACAGCAACTTTTTTTTGGTAGGGATAAAGATCAATTTTGTATTCTGCGTTTATGATTTTTGGCAAGGGAAGTGACTTATATTTTTTGTACTTATTTTCATATTCAACAGCAATTTTTTCTAATTCTTTACTTTTCTTATAAGGATTTAAAATCTGAGAATTGTAATAGACGTAACCTGTTATAAGTAACCAACAAATACCAATGAAAGCTGAGGGGACAATTACTTTTTTTGATAAATTTTCTTTTTGAAATTTAAATCGGTCTTTAAATCTATTATTCGTTCCTCTATCCCACAGGTTACTTGAAAAGATAAGAAGTGTTAAACCTGTAAAAATCCAATATAAATTAAACCAAAAAACTCCTTTTTCACTTGGTCCGAAACCGTTCATGTCGGAATATATCATAAAAGGAGTACTGCCAAAACTCAACATATTTGATCCGATATCGGCCAAAAGTAAAATGATGTCAAGCACTAAAATTAATACAACAGATATTAGATAACCAAAATATTTATTGTTTACAATTACTTGGATAGCAATTGAACTGGTACAAAACAATAAATAAATAGGCATAGCTCTATAAATGAAATCCCAAAAATAAACAGATAGATGTATGTCACTAAAACCCTTGATAACTTGAAACAGAACTGCACATATTACAAAGAATATGTGAAGAATAATTGTTAAAGAAAAGAGTGAAATCGTTTTTGATAAAAGAGAAATCATTGAGTTATGAGGGGTTGAGTCTATAACCTCATTTATTTTCTCATCTCGGTCACGCCATATAAGTTCTCCGCTAAAAAAAACCAGTATAATCATTACAAAAAGATAGGTCCCAGAAATAGAATCGGTCATTCTATATGTAAGTGGATAGGACTTTAACCCAAAGTATTCGTAACCTGATATTAGATCTGTAAGTAAAAGTATGAAGCTAAAGAGAAAGAGAATTTTGAAAGTAACGTGACGATAAATATTTTTGAAGTTAGTTGAAAAGAAGGTTAAAAATTGTGTTCCTAGACTTTCCTTTTTTTTACTAATAGCTGGAAGGGGTAAATTTATTTTAGTGTCAGCTTTTGATGTTTTTACTTTAATTAATCTACCTGTTTTTCTTTTGACAAAACTAAAATTAAAGTATGAAGTAATAAGGATTACTAAGGATAAAGAGAGCCAAATAAGTCTGTTTAAAAGCATGAGACCAGAATATGAGGGATTAATGGAATTTTTTTCAACGGAAGTGTAATATTTTGAGATTATCCCGTAGGTTCTAATTCCAAAAATATCAGCCAAGGCAGCTAGCTTTTCATTTTCTAAATCTGACACCAACTCTCCAGAGACAGAGTAAGCCACAATAATAATTAGAGCACCGACAAACGAAACTACACTGTTTTTGAAGCGTTGTGCCAAACCATAAATTATAACCCCTGATATAAACATATTAGGCAGCACAAAAACAAAATAGTTACTTATAAAACTTTGTATTTGTATTGTACCGAATCTATCCTCGCTAATCCAACCAAACAAAGGCGATAAAGTTGAGCCGAGAGATATACCTATAAAAACACCTAAAATAGGAATGGTTGAGATAATCAAAGCTCCTGTGAATCTTCCAAAAAAATATCCAAACTTTTCTATTGGAGTTGCAAATAAAATTTCATGAAAATTATATTTGAAGTCCCTCAATGCAGCATTGTTAAAAAAAGCTGCGGCAAATAGCAAACCAAATATTGTCAAAGTGCTTGTAAATACCGATATAATATGTGGGGCGTTTCTTTTTACATTACCAATTGAACCTCCTATTGTCACATTATCAGATGAGGTTGCTGCAAAACTTAAAATAAAAACAATTAGAAAAAACAAATACACCATGGGTTGCTTTAAGGTGTATTTAAGTTCAGATCTTAAAAATGACTTAAACATTTAAATTTTATTTTTAGATAATTTTGAAAAAAATACATCTTCAAGAGTAGGTTCAATTTTTTTAAACGTTTTATCTACTTTTTCTGCCAATACATGAATTATAGGATTACCACCAATTAATCTATTTGAAATAACATTGAAATCTCTTTTGTACCGATCGAGTTCAGTTTTTTTAATGTGTTTTTCAAAAACTTTTCCATCAAGTTCATTAATTCCATCTTGAGGTTTACCCTGAAATACAATTTTACCAAAATCCATAATTGCCATCTCAGTACATAACTCTCTAACATCATCAACAATGTGAGTAGATAATATTACGATTACATCTTTACCCACATCAGAGAGAAGATCATAAAACCTATTTCTTTCTCCAGGATCTAATCCTGCTGTTGGTTCATCAACAATTAAAATTTTAGGATTACCTATTAGAGCTTGAGCGATTCCAATCCTCTGTTTCATACCCCCCGAAAACCCTTTAACACTTTTATTTTTTTTGTCATAAAGATTGGTTCTTTCAAGAAGATAATCCACCAATTCTTTTCTTTCATTTTTATTATTTATTCCTTTTAGAGTAGCAATATGATTTAGAAGTTGTTCAGCTGTTATTCGAGGATAAACTCCAAATTCTTGAGGAAGATAGCCAAGATGACTTCTGAACTCCTTTGGAGATTCAAGAACATCTATATTATTAAAACCAATGGATCCAGAATCTGGTTTTTGTAGTGTAGCGATGGTTCTCATTAAAGTTGATTTGCCAGCACCATTAGGGCCTAAAAGGCCAAACATACCAGATTTTATAGAAATGGATATGTTGTCCATCGCTAAAACTTCACCACTATAAGTTTTATTTAGTTGCTTTATCTTTAATTCAGCCATTTCCTCTTTTTGGAAACAAAAGTAATCAATCTATTATTTTTTACAATTTGGCCTTATGAATTAATAATTATTTGTATTGTTTTATTCTATAAGAATTTAATAAGTGGTGTGTCTTTGGGAAGATAAAGGGGGTGCTTAGGAGATCCGTTTTTATTTTTGCCAAAGCAAAGTGGAGCTTTAACTAAATTTTCAATCCAAACGGTTTTTTCTTTACAATTTCCCCATGCAAATACAGTCTTTTCACTTTTCTTTACCATTGAATCTATATGAAAGTAGTTTTTTTTACTGTGGGATAGATTCAAATTATATAGAACTTTTGGGTAAGGGGTAATTTGGGGATATATATTACCAACGTAAAACCCTCCAAAACCAAATTTTTTAGTGAAATAATTCAGCCTTCTTATAGTCCTATCATCTTTGCTATCGTTAGCCAAAGAGGGATTGAGCATTACATACAAAACCTTAGGCAGGTTTTCATTCCAAATTCTCCAGAGGCTATACCTTTTATTTTTGTTAATTATGGCTCCAACCTCCATTAATAGTTATAAATCTTTACCAATACCTTTAACAAATCGACCGGGGAATTTTCCAGTATGATTACCGTTTTTTAAAACAATTTCGCCGTTTACAATTACCATTTCTACTCCCTTTGCAAACTGAAGAGGTTCATTAAAGGTGGCCAAATCTGCTGCTTTTTCAGGATCAAAAACAACGATGTCCGCAAACTTTTCATTTTCAATAGTACCTCTTCTATCTAACTCAAGTGTTTTAGCTGGGAATCCACTTAGTTTTCTAATGGCCTCTTCTAGGGTAAGAACTCCTTCGTCACGTGAAAATTTTCCAATTACCCTGATAAAACTTCCAAATGCTCTAGGGTGAGTTCTGAAATCTTTTTTAATATCTGAATATGATCCCGCATCTGAACAAAAAGAAACCCATGGAAGAGAAATTTTCTTTCTTAAATTTTCCTCAGACATACTATAATAAACACATTGAATTCTACTATCATCTTCGATAACTAAATCTATAATGGTTTCTTCAGGACTTTGATTTCTCATAGATGAGGCTTCAGCTATGGTTTTACCTCTATAAATTTTGTCCAAAGAATCATTCTTAAACCCTACCATTAAAATTCCTTCTGGAGGTTGTTCAGATAATTCTTTTCGTATATCATTGAGTAGTCTTTTCCTCACTTTTTTACTTTTCATACGTTCCATCCAAGCCCTATGTCCACCCTCTTGAACCCAGGTAGGAATAACTCCAGTTAAACCAGTTGAACTTGCAGGATAAGTATAAACATCAGCAGTAATTTTCAGCCCCTCTTTCCTTGCCCTTTCAACCCTATTTATAATACTGTCGAGCAAGAACCAGTTGGGTTTTCTGGATGCTTTAAGATGATAAATCTCAGCTGGGATATTAGCTTTCTTAGAGATTGTAATCAGTTCGTCTAAAGCCTCAAGTACATCTCTTCCCTCGTTTCTCATATGAGAAATATATTTACCATTAAATTTTGAAGCAATTTTACAAATAGTAACCAACTCATTTGTATTTGCGTAATCAGCAGGAGCATAAATTAGAGATGATCCTATACCAAGTGCACCTTCTTTCATTGCTGTTTCAACAATTTGTTCCATCTCTTTTAATTCATTTTTGGTTGCATCTCTGTTTTCGTAACCGACGGTTAGTTTGCGCACATTGGTAGCCCCTAAAAAAGAAGCAATATTTGGACTTACACCATTTTTTATAAGTTTTTCCATTGCATCTCCAAATCCAATAAAATCTTGGTCTTCAATTTTCCCTACTGGCCCTGGAGAATTTCCTTCACCAAAAACTTCTAAAGTTACCCCCTGTTTCAAATCACTTAATGATCTTCCATCTTTAAGTAAAGTATTATAACCCCAACTAAGCATATTAATAAAACCTGGACTGACAATTTTATTTTTAGCATCTATTATTTTTTCTGCACTAAAATTCTTTTTAGGACCGACGTAAACAACTTTATCGTTGGTTATTGCAACAGTTCCTATAAATCTTGGATTTCCTGTTCCATCTATAATTGTTCCATTTTGAATTAAAATATCACAGTTTGGAGAGTTGCAGGATATAAAAATTATTAAAAAAAGGAGATGTAATTTATTCATATATAAGATTTTACACAATATAGCGATTTAGAATCAATCTATAAAAAATCCCCCAAGATGGGGGATCGAATATTTGAAAATTAACTTATTTTAAATCGAATCTATCTAGATTCATTACTTTGATCCAAGCTTTTATAAAGTCTTTTACAAAATGTTCATTGCCATCGTCAGAGGCATATACCTCTGATAAGGCTCTAAGTTCTGTGTTTGAACCAAAAATTAAATCTACCCTGGTAGCCGTCCATTTTTTAGTGCCAGTTTTCCTATCCAAACCATCGTAACTATTCTGATCATTTAAGCTCCAAGTGATATTCGGATCTAACAAATTTCTAAAGAACTCATTATTTAAAGCACCATTTCTTTCAGTCAAAACACCAGAATCAGAATCATCAAAATTTGTATCGAGAACCCTCATTCCTCCAACTAATGCAGTCATTTCGGGTGCTGTTAAATTTAGTAATTGTGACTTGTCTAATAGTAATTTTTCAGATGAAACAATAAAATTATTTTTTACATAATTTCTAAAACCATCTGCATTAGGTTCTAAAACTGCAAAAGAACTTACATCGGTCTGGTCTTGACTTGAATCAGTCCTTCCAGGTGTAAACTCAACTTTATAATTCATCCCGGCGTTTTTAGAAGCTTTTTCAATTGCTGCACAACCGCCTAAAACTATGAGGTCTGCAATTGAAACTTTTTTATTCGCATTTTTACTGTCAAACTCATGCTTTATACTTTCATAAACAGCCAATATTTTTTCAAGTTCTACAGGATTATTTACCTCCCAGAACTTTTGTGGAGATAGTCTAATTCTACCTCCATTAGCACCTCCTCGTTTATCCGATCCTCTAAAAGTTGAAGCTGAGGCCCAAGCGCTGGAAACGAGTTTATTTATACCTACACCAGAATTAATAATTTTATCTTTTAAAGAATCAATATCTTCTGAAGTTATTTCATCATATTTATTAGAAGGGATCGGATCTTGCCAAATTAATTCTTCTTTAGGAATTCCATCTCCTAAATATCGACTCACAGGACCCATATCTCTGTGAGTTAGTTTAAACCAAGCCCTTGCAAATGAGTCGGCAAGTTGATCAGGATTTTCATAAAATTTTCTTGAAATTTTTTCATAAGCAGGATCCTCTCTTAGAGCTATGTCTGTTGTAAGCATCATTGGAGCATGTTTCAATTCTGGATTGTGTGCGTCAGGAACGATACCTTGACCTTCGTTATTTGCAGGTTTCCACTGAAAAGCTCCACCAGGGCTTTTCGTAAGTTCCCATTCATATTTGAATAAATTTTCAAAATAGTTATTGCTCCATTTTATAGGTGTCGTAGTCCAAGCCCCCTCAAGCCCACTTGTGATAGTGTCGACCCCATGTCCAGTGTTAAAGTTGTTTTTCCATCCTAGGCCTTGTTGCTCAATAGTGGCTCCAGCAGGTTCTGCACCCACGAATTTGTCGGCATCGGCGGCACCATGAGTTTTACCAAATGTGTGTCCTCCTGCAATCAAAGCAACAGTTTCTTCATCATTCATAGCCATTCTTCCAAAAGTTTCTCTAATATCTACTGCGGACGCAAGAGGATCTGGTTTTCCATTAGGGCCTTCTGGATTAACATAAATTAAACCCATTTGAACAGCACCAAGAGGATTTTCTAATTCTCTTTCTTTAGTGTACCTTTCATCCCCTAACCATTCTTTTTCTGAACCCCAATAAATATCCTCTTCTGGTTCCCATGTGTCTTCTCTACCTCCAGCAAAACCAAAAGTTTTAAAACCCATTGATTCAAGAGCACAATTCCCGGTTAAAACCATTAAATCGGCCCAAGATAATTTTTTCCCATATTTTTGTTTTATAGGCCAAAGTAAAAGTCTTGCTTTGTCAAGATTCTGATTATCAGGCCAACTATTAAGTGGTGCAAATCTTAGTGTTCCTGTTCCAGCCCCACCTCTACCGTCGGCAATTCTGTAAGTTCCTGCGCTATGCCATGCCATTCTGATGAAAAAAGGGCCATAATGACCATAATCAGCAGGCCACCATTCTTTTGAGTCCGTCATCAGATCGCATATATCTTTCTTAAGTTCTTTTAAATCAATTTTATTGAATTCTTTAGCATAATCAAAATCTTTATCCATTGGATTTGATAAAGATGAATGTTGTCTTAGAATACTAAGATCAATTTGATTGGGCCACCAGTTGTGGTTTCTAGTACCACCTCCGGCGGCTTGCTTTACAATATTACTAGAAAATGGACATTTTCCATTTTTTGATACTCCGTTGCTTCCATTAGATGAATGGTTTTCTGCAAATTCTTTCATAACATGTCGGTTTAAATAATTATACAATGTTAATACAATTAAACACCATTGAATATAAAAATATAATTGCAATTCATTATAAGGTCATATGACATACTTATGATAAAAAGGTGCATTATATCTTGTAAAATAAAATTGAGGACCATATATTTTTATGAAGATAATCACCACCCCTAAAAATAGAATTTCTTTGAAATCCTGAAATTAATACAGCTTTGCTATTAAGCCGTTTTTTAAATCCAAAAAATGTCCAATTTTGGTTGAAATTATAGGGGTAAAACTTTTTAACTAACATGAAAACTTCGTTAAACACTAGAAACTTTAAATCTTTTGCAGGATCATCAATTAAGGGGAATTCAAAACCCGCTCTAAATCTTATTCTAGTATTATATTCATTGGAGTATTTCAAAGAATAAAACTTATTATCGGAAGTAATGGGTTTTTTTATCCACCTTTGCTCTAATCTAATCCATCCAAAATATTTTATTCTATTTAATGGAAAAGAGAAATTGTATTGTTGCCAAAAATTATTTTCATTTATTCTTCCTTGGTTTTGGTTAGTTGAAATGTATGTGTAACCAACTGAAATATTTGAGTGCTGGTTTACTTTAAGATTATAAGCCGGTCTTATAAGTATTTGGTCGTTGATATTATAAAAACTTTTAGTTCTATTGTGTAATTCCAATCTTATGTAATCAGGTCTTATGGTTTCAGAACTTGATAGGGAAAAGTCAAAAAAAGTCGCATTCCAAGCATTATGCTCTATTTCTTGAGCTAATATCGGTGCACTTCCAATAAATAATATAAAATAAAAGGGAAGATATTTTTTTATGTTTTTGATTTTAGTATCGAAAATAAAAAAAAAGAAACAGACGTTGCAAAAATTTCAAAGAGATTTTATAAGCCCTCCATCAATTGGAATGTTAGTACCTGTTATATAACTTGAAAAATTAGAAGCTAAAAAGGCTACTAGGTAAGCATACTCCTTGGGATTACCAATTCTCTTCATTGGAACCATTTCTTCCATTGCTTTTCTTACCTCACTAGGTTTTATTTTCATTTTTTTCGCCTTTTCCAAATTCAATTTTTGAATTCGATCTGTATCGAAATATCCTGTTAAAATATTATTTACAGTTATGTTGTCTTTGGCCACATCTATTGAAAGTGATTTCGCCCATGTAACCAGAGCAGCTCTCATACTATTTGAAAGAACAAGGTAATTTAGCGGCTCCTTTACTGATATTGAGGCAACATTGATTATTCTCCCCCATCTTTTGTGAGACATCCCTTTAAGCGCTAATGATGTTGTCCATAAATGGGTTTTGAAAAGTAAATCAAACGAATTTTGGTAATCAGTTATATTTTTTTCCAATGACCCTCCTGCAGAGGGACCTTGTGTATTATTAATTAAAATATCAATTGTATTTTTTTCAAAAAAATCTGTGGTAACTATTTTTAGATCGTTGAAGTTATTAAAATCAACTTCTATATAGTTGTGTTTTAAATTTTCATTTTTTGATAATTCATTTATAGTGGTTTTTAATTTTTCTTCATTTCGTGCCATTAAGGTCACACTAGCACCACATTTGGAAAGTTCCAAAGCTATAGCCTTACCAATTCCACCAGTACTTCCACCAATTAGAGCTCTCTTTCCATTTAAATCTATTCTCATTTTAATATTCTTCTCTTGGAGGACTAAATACATCCATTATTTTACATTTGGTTATAGCTTTTCCAGAATGGTAAATGTTTGAGGGAATATGAACTATGCTACCCGGACCATAGTTCTTCTTAATTCCATTAGATGTGAACTCAAATATACCTTCAACTACATGCATTATTTGTTCGTGAGGGTGGTTGTGTTCAGGTACGATAGCACTTTGATCAATATCCCAAAATGCCCATGTCATTTTTTCTCCATGAATAACTTTGCCATGGCAACCAGGCATTATTTCACGTGCTT
>JBELIL010000042.1:0-1223 GCA_042090925.1 Flavobacteriales bacterium | reverse complement strand
TACAAATAAAGCAAGAGCTTGCAGATTACGAGAAGGAAACAGGTAAAAAAGCTGCTCCTTTTGGAGTTAATTTAATTGTTCACCCAACAAACATAAGAGTTAAGCCAGATCTTGATATATGTATTAAGCATAAGGTGCCGCTAATAATTACTTCATTAGGAGCAGTCCCAGATTTAGTGAATGCTGTTCATAGCTACGGAGGATATGTGTATCATGATATTATAAAAAGACGACATGCTGAAAAAGCTTCTGAAGCTGGGGTTGATGGACTAATTCTTGTTGCCGCGGGTGCTGGAGGGCATGCGGGGTTTATTAATCCAATGGCACTCATTAATGAAATAAAAAGTTTTTTTGATAAAACAATTATTCTTTCTGGGTGCATAACGAACGGTATTGATATAGCGGCAGCTATACAAATGGGAGCAGACTATGCGTATATGGGGACGAGATTTATAAATACGCATGAGAGTAAAGCAGATGATGGTTATAGAGAAATGATTATAAATAGTAAAGCAGAGGATATCGTTTACACTGCTGCAGTTTCAGGAGTTAATGCTAACTTTTTGCGACCAAGTTTAGAGGCTGTCGGAATAACTGAAAAGATGTGGAAGGACACAAAAAAAATGGATTTAGAGAATGAACTTGATGCAGCAAACGAAGAGGCAAAAGCTTGGAAAACAATTTGGTCTGCAGGGCAAGGTGTTACTGCGATCCATGACAGTCCACCAGTTCAAAATCTTGTATCAAGACTTAAAGAAGAATTTTCTGAAGCAGTAAAAAAGCAAATTGAAATAACATCAAGATTTACGGATTAGCTCATGGAATGTAAAGCTAACTAAGCTGAAGTTTAGATTTAAGTTTCTTGTAATTTTTAACCACTTCATCAACCCTACCTTTTTTGTCCTTTTGTAGGCTTCTGATAGCCTTTTTTCCAAGTTCGCTGAATTTATTATCTACATTTTTAGCACTCCACAACATTAATTCACTCATTACGGGATAAAGACCCATTCCTTTATCGGTCAAATAATAACATTTTTCTTTTTTGTTGTCTTTACGATATTTGAAATCTAATATTTGATGCTTATTAAGCCATTTGAGACGTTGTGACAAAATATTTGAAGCAATTTTTTCAGGACTATTCATAAAATCCTTAAAAGTAGTTTTACCTCCTAACAAGTCCCTAACAACTAATATGGACCATTTGTCTCCGACAATATCAAGGG
>JBELIL010000136.1:0-2577 GCA_042090925.1 Flavobacteriales bacterium | reverse complement strand
AACTTTTTAAAGTAATAACTAGTAAAATTCACAAAAAGTTATCTCCCAACATTCCGATTTATGTAATTGAAACAACTCCAACCCCAAGTAGGTGGAAGGTCTGGGATAAAATTGCTCAAGCAAATGATCTAATAAAAGAATATACTGAACAAAAACCCAACTTACATTTCATTTCTACTAGAAAGTATTTTATTAGTAAAAAAGGAAAGCCCGAGGGAAAATATTTTGTCAGTGATAGTTTACATTTTAATAATTTGGGTTACGACCTTTGGCAACAGATTATTAAAAAAAATTTAACCAAATATGACTTATGAAAAAATCATTTCTAGTATTTATTTTATTTTTAATTCCATTTACATTTCAAGCACAGGGGAAAAAAATTGAAAGAGGAATTCCAGAAAATGAAGGAATATCTTCAAAGTCAATTTTGGAAATGGTAAAAAGATTTGAAAATGAATTAGATGCTATTCACAGCTATATGATTGTGAAAAATGGAATGGTTGTGTCAGAGGGATGGTGGGATCCGTATAGTCAAAACGACCCCCATCTATTATATTCTTTGACGAAAGCTTATATTTCAACTGCAGTCGGTTTTGCTGTTCAAGAGAATCTCTTATCTGTTGAAGATTTTGTGATTTCATTCTTTCCAGAGTATGCTCCAAAAAATCTAAACTGGAATATGCAAAATCTCAGAGTAAGTGATCTTCTAACGTTTTCAACTGGTCACGTAGGACCAGTATTAAAAAATAAAACTAGGGCAGATATAGAAAATTGGGCTAAAGCTTTTATTGAATCTGAAATTAAATTAAACCCAGGTGCATATTCTACTTACAATTCTTATGCATCTTACATGCTTTGTGCAATAATTCAAAAAGTGAGTGGACAAAAAGTAGTAGATTATTTAAATGATAGATTTTTTAAACCTTTAAGTATTGATTATCCTGAGTGGGATTCTTGTGAAATGGGAATAAATATTGAATTTGGATTACATTTAAAAACTGAGGATATTGCAAAATTAGGCCTTTTTTATCTTCAAAATGGCGTATGGAATGGAAAACAATTACTCTCAAGAGAATGGATAAATAAGGCTACTTCAAAACAAGTTCCAAACGGAAATTTGTTAGATAACGACTTTCAACAAGGTTTTGGATATCAATTTTGGATTTCAAGACATAGCAGCTACAGAGGAGACGGAAAGGACAGTCAGTTTTGTCTAATACTTCCTGATTATGAAATGGCTGTAGTAACTACTGCAGGGGAGGGAAACATGCAAAATGTTATGAATATTGTATGGGAGTCTCTACTTCCTAAATTAGATAATAAACCTTTGAAAAAAGATCCTGTAAATCACAAAATTTTACTTCAAAAAAATAAAACCCTCTCTTTAAAGACACCAAAAAATAAATTCAAAAAAAAATTCGAGAAAGAATTTAAAATTGAAGACAATATCCTAAAAATTGAGTCAATAGTTTTTAATTTAAGTAAATCAAAAAATGAAATAATTATCAAAATAGATGGCATAAATCAAATTATCCAAATTGGAGATGGGTCTTATGTTAAAAATAATCTTAAAAATCCTCTACCTTATTCCAAATACAACAATAAGAATATTATAACTTTTGGTATGTCTGAAGAAAAACTAAAAAAAATTGGCACCTCTGGGGGTTGGATAAGCAATGACAGCTATCAAATAATTAATTATTTATATGAGACCCCAACAAGCGTTGTATATAATTTTACTTTCAAGGAAGATGAGCTTCAATGGGATACTGA
Source organism: Flavobacteriales bacterium (assembly GCA_042090925.1). Taxonomy (GTDB): domain Bacteria; phylum Bacteroidota; class Bacteroidia; order Flavobacteriales; family Flavobacteriaceae; genus TMED96. Next base: position 804 of record JBELIL010000136.1, on the reverse strand, counting down.
AGTTAAAAATTCTCTTCAGGAATATGTAGCACCTCAAATTCCTCTATCACTAAAATCGATAAAAAATGAATAAAAAAATTAAAACTTTATTTGTGCTATTTTTTTGCTTAAATGTAATGTGCCAAGAACCCATAGAGCCAGATTGGAAAGATTTAAACTATGCTGGAAATGAACAAGCCTATCATACTATGGATATATATCTCCCAAAAGAAAATAAAAAAAAATATCCCGTAGTGATGACGATATATGGAAGTGCGTGGAGAAGAAACGATAAGAAAGGTGCAAATAAAAGAAAGAAAGAAGCATTGATAAAATCAGGATTTGCTGTGGTTTCGATTAATCATAGGTCCAGTTACGATGCAATTTTTCCTGCTCAAATCCATGATGTGAAAGCTGCAATTAGATTTATTAGGGGGAATGCAAAAAAATATAAAATCGATACTTCATTCTTTGGTATCACAGGAAGTTCTTCAGGTGGGCATTTAGCTTGTTTGGCTGGAACAACTTCATTTAATAACAGTATGGAGGGAAATTTGGGTAAGTTTTTAAATTTTTCAAGCCATGTTGATGCAGTGGTAGATTTTTATGGGCCAACCGATTTTTTAATGATGGATATATGCGGTTCGAAAATGGTACATGATGATATTAATTCACCTGAATCGAGATTAATTGGTGGACAAATTCAAAAAAATAAGGATAAAGCTAAAGCTGCCAACCCTGTTACATACATATCAAAAAATACACCTCCGTTCTTAATAATTCACGGTATGAATGACTTGACTGTTCCTTATTGTCAAAGTAAAA
>JBELIL010000135.1:0-2579 GCA_042090925.1 Flavobacteriales bacterium | reverse complement strand
CATAAAGTATGGAATTAATATTTTTGAAACTATTCTTTAAAAAGTTTAAAACCTTATAAATGAAATCACTTTGATGTCCAAATTGCAGTAAAATCATTATGTTTTTTGTTGAGGTTGTTTTAATAATTAAATTTCTTAACAATCCTTTGTTTTTATAAGGGTCAAAAAAATCGATTCTTTTTTCAATTGCAAATCTTTTAATTTTATTTCTAATTTTATTTGAAATGTTGTCTTGAAGATGACATTTTTTTATGTCAACAACTTTATCCCATCTTCCTTTTTTATGTAATCCTAAAGCTTCCTTAGAAAACTTCTTTTTTGAATTTATCTCAGATTCTGTAAGCCACCTATTATTAGAAAAAGAGTACTCCATTTTGTTTCTGTAATAATATGTATTTTTACTTCCAAGAATTGGTAGTATTTTTTTTGGTTTTATTTTTCCTATTCTATATAAATTTTCATGAACTCTTCTTTCCTTATAAAAAAGCTGAGAATTGTAATTCATGTTTTGCCATTTGCAACCCCCACAAATTCCAAAATGTTCACAAACTGGTTCTATTCTTTTTATAGACTTAACATTAAATTTTAGTATTTTTCCAAAATACGTCCCCTTTCTTTTTCTGTTAATGATTACATCTACTATATCTCCAGGGACCGCATTTTCTAAAAAAATAGTTCTACCTGATTGTGATTTTGCCACTGATTTTCCTTTATCAGCAATGTCGACTACTTCACAGTTTTCAAGTATTTTTTTAGAACTGACTTTAGACATTTAAGTGAAATGTGATCTTTATAATTTTCTCTTTAATTGTAAAGTTAGTTTTTTATAAATGAAATATTTGTAAATTCGAAATTCACCACCAAAAATTATAAGTTTGAATTTGCTAAATAAGTCAATTGAGGGCAAATATTTTGAGTTAGAAGAAACTTTCGGCGCACACAATTATAGTCCTCTTCCAGTTGTTTTAAAAAAAGGGCTAGGTCCTTTTCTTTGGGATTTAAATGATAAAAAATATTTTGATTTTTTATCAGCATATTCATCCTTAAATCAAGGTCATTGCCATCCCGAAATATTGAATGTTTTATTTAATCAAGCCTCAAAACTTACATTAACTTCAAGAGCTTTTTATAATAATACTCTTGGAGAATTTGAAGAATATATTTGTAGTTTATTTGAGTATGACAAAGTTCTGCCAATGAATTCTGGAGTTGAAGCTGCAGAATCTGCTGTGAAATTAGCAAGAAAATGGGGCTACGAAAAAAAAGGAGTAAAAATAAATAGTGCAAAAATTATTTTCCCTAAAAACAATTTTTGGGGAAGATCAATAGCTGCAATCTCTACTTCTACAAATCCAGTTGCATATAATAATTTTGGACCTCTGTTATCTGGCTTTGAAATTATTCCATACGATAATTTAAATTTTTTAGAAGAAAAATTAAAAAACCCAGATTGTGTTGCATTTATGCTAGAGCCTATTCAAGGAGAAGCTGGTATAATTGTTCCTTCTGACGGATATCTTTCAAATGTAAAGTATTTGTGCCAAAAATATAATGTTTTGTTAATAGCTGATGAGATACAAACTGGTCTTGGTAGGACAGGAAAAATGTTGGCCACTGACTACGAAGATGCGAAACCAGATATATTAGTGTTAGGTAAAGCATTATCAGGTGGTATAATGCCAATTTCTGCTGTTTTAGCTAGCAATGAAATAATGTTATGTCTCCAACCTGGTGAGCATGGTTCCACATTTGGAGGAAATCCACTTTCTGCTAAAGTTGCTAAAAAATCTTTAGAGGTAATAATTGATGAAAAACTAAGTGAAAATGCATTTGAATTAGGACGTTTATTTAGAAAAAGTTTAGATGATTATATTTCGAATAGCGCTAGTGTAAAATTAATAAGAGGCAAAGGATTGTTAAATGGAATAGTCATAGATGATGATAGTAATGAAAATAAAGCTTGGCAAATTTGTATTGACTTGATGAAAAATGGTGTTTTAGCAAAACCAACAAATAGAAATGTAATAAGGTTTGCACCTCCTTTAGTAATAAATAAAACCGAAATTAAACAAGCCATTGCAATTATAAAGTCAACTTTAATTAAATTTGATAATAAATATTAAAATGGCAATATATTTTGATAATGCTGCTACATCTCCTTTGAGAAAAGAAGTAATAGAATCTATTAATGAAGTATTATTAGAAACATATGGAAACCCATCCTCCAATCACTCTTTTGGCAGAAAAGCAAAAAATATAATTGAAAACTCAAGAAAAATAATTGCATCCGAATTAAACGCTAGTCCACAAGAGATTATTTTTACATCTGGAGGAACTGAATCTGACAACATGTTATTAAGGTCTGCTGTAGAGGATTTAGATGTCAAAACTATCATTAGTACTAAAATAGAACACCACGCAATTTTACATGCATTAGACTATCTCGAAAAAAAGAATATTTCTATAGTTTATTTACCTGTTGATAAAAACGGAGAATTTAAATACCAAGATTTAGAGAATGCTTTGTCATTTGATGATTCTAAAAAATTAGTCTCACTAATGCATGTTAATAACGAAAT
>JBELIL010000041.1:0-14069 GCA_042090925.1 Flavobacteriales bacterium | reverse complement strand
TATATTTCAATATCCAAAGAAGGTAAAATCATAACCGAAAAATTCAATTTTGGGAATCATAGAGAAAGAATTGTTTTAAAAACTGTAAATAAGGTGTTTGAGATGCTCATTAAGAGCATTCAATAGTAAAATCTGATCTAAAATTTCTTATCAAACTTTTAGATTTACTTTTAACCAAATATTGCTAAAAGCTTAGCAATTAGATTATTTAAAACCAAAAAGTTAGCCAGTATATGGAAAAGATGAATGATGCAAATCAATTTTCAAAGCACCATCAATTAGTTTGTACCCAAAAGTATATTCAACTTTAGCTTCGTTACCATCAAGATCTGTAAAAAAATAATTCCCCATAGAAATCGCTCGATTTTCTTCAAGTATCATTCCTGCATTTTCAAATCTAACATTGGTCCACGGGTTAATTGCAAACCCTTTGTCCTCATCGCATGCTCTATCTTCACCTGAAATGAAGTAGGATAGGGCTTCTGCTTTGGAAGGTCTAAATTGTTGAGTCGCACATTTAGTTGGTTTAAACAACACATCACTGGAATCAAATGCGTAAAGCTTATCAAGAAAATCACTTGTGTATTCTTCGCACTCAGAACGATTGTTTCTTAGAGAACCAATTTTAACTACACCTGCTCCCCAGGTTTGTTGTGCATCAACTATTTCTTGTCTTTTTATCATCAATATATTTTAAATAATTACAAAAATAAAAATATATTTTTTTTTTCAAAAACCATATGATATTTAACAAATAAATAATTTGGTTACCGATAAAATTCATAACAATTAGAAATTTATAATTTTATCTTTATAATCTAAATTTTTAAGTCAAATTAGAATCTAAATAAGCTACAAGTTTTGAAACTTGTTAAAAAAACTTAAATTTGCAAACTAATAAATACAGATGTCAAAAATTTGTCAAATTACAGGAAAGAGAGTCATGTTTGGAAATAATGTTTCTAAGTCCATAAACAAGACCAGAAGAAGATTTGATATTAATCTTGTTAAAAAGAGATTTTTTATTCCAGAGCAAAACAAGTGGGTGACCTTAAAAGTTACAACATCAGTTCTAAAAACTATTAACAAGAAGGGTATTTCAGAAGTGTTAAGAAAAAATAAAAAATTAATTAAGAGTTTGTAATGGCAAAGAAAGGAAATAGGGTTCAGGTAATTTTAGAGTGTACTGAGCACAAAGATTCAGGTTTACCCGGTACATCTAGATACATAACAACGAAGAATAAGAAAAATTCACCTGATCGTCTTGAAATAAAAAAATTTAATCCTATTTTAAAAAAAATGACGTTACACAAAGAAATTAAATAATTATGGCAAAAAAAGCGGTAGCAACCTTACAAACTGGCTCAAAAAAGCTCACTAAAGTCATAAAAATGAGCAAGAAAGATGGGTCAAAATCCTATACTTTTTCTGAAAGCATAGTGTCTCCGGACATGGCGAATGAGTGGTTTAACAAAAAATAATTCTTTTTACTTATAATTTAAGCTTAATTTTACAAGTAGTTTTATGCACAATGAACTTCTTTAAAAAGCTATTTTCAAGTCAAAGCGAAAAAAAAATTGATAAGGGGCTTGATAAATCCAAAAAATCATTTTTTTCAAAAATAAAAAAATCTATTGCAGGTAAATCAAGAGTAGATGCAAGTTTTCTCGATGAATTGGAAGAAATTTTTATTGGTGCTGATGTGGGAGTTTCCACTACAATTAAGATAATTGATAAACTTGAAGAAAGGGTTGCTATAGATAAGTATATCAATACGGATGATCTAAACAAAATTTTAAAGGATGAAATCACAAAAATTCTAGACGTCTCTAATGATGATTTCAAAGAAATTGAAATTTCAAACAAAAATCCTTATGTAATTATGATTGTTGGAGTTAATGGTGTTGGGAAAACTACAACCATAGGAAAATTGGCTAATAAATTTAGAAATGCTGATAAATCAGTGATAATAGGTGCTGCTGATACCTTTAGGGCAGGCGCAATCGATCAACTAGAGGTTTGGGCTCAAAGGGCAAAGGTAGATATTGTAAAACAACAAATGGGTAGTGATCCCGCATCTGTTGTACACGACACATTAAATTCTTCTGTTTCAAAAAATGTTGATATAGTTTTAATAGATACTGCTGGTAGATTACACAATAAAGTGAATTTAATGAATGAACTATCGAAAATAAAAAGGGTTATGACAAAGGTTATTCCTGATGCACCCCACGAAATTCTACTTGTTTTAGATGGCTCAACAGGACAAAACGCTTTTGAACAAGCAAAAAAATTTATTGAATCTACGGATGTAAATTCATTAGCTATTACAAAGCTAGATGGAACGGCTAAAGGAGGAGTTGTGATTGGAATTTGTGATCAATTTCAAATTCCAATCAAATATATTGGAATAGGAGAGGGTATTGACGATATGAAAATATTTGACAGCAAAAACTTTATAAATTCATTTTTTAATTAAATGAAAAAGGTAGTTTTGATTTTTAGTTTATTTATTTTGATTTTTCTTACTGGTCCGAAAGTTGAAAAGCCAGTAATTTTTAAAGATTTACCTGAAATTAAATCAAATATTGATGAAATTAAGTCTTGGATTGATGACAATGAATCAAAATTTAATAATATTAAAGAAGGAAACGAATCTAGAATTATTTTTCATGATTCAGTTCCCAAAAAAACGGATTTAAGTATGGTCTATCTTCACGGATTTTCTGGTTCTTCACAAGACGGATTTCCAGTTCATATAAATATTGCCCAAAAATTAAATTCTAATATTTATTTACCCAGACTTTTCGCACATGGATTAAAATCTAGTGAGCCTTTAATTGAATATACAGGAGAAAAATATTTAGATAGTGCCCGTGAGGCTTTAGCCATTGGCAAAAAAATTGGTGAAAAGGTCATTTTAATGTGTACTTCTACAGGTTGTACTGCTGCCCTCACACTAGCTGCAAATCACCCTGAAGTTGAAGCCCTTGTAATGTATGCGCCAAATATAAGAATTACCCATCCACTTGATTTTGTAGCCACTCTCCCCTGGGGTCTGTATATAGTTAGACTTGTTGAGGGGAGCAAATATCACTACATTACTGATACTTGGGAAGATAAAGAAAAGTATTGGACCACTAAGTATCGTCTCGAGGCTCCTGTGGAAATGCAAATGTTGTTAGAAACAGCAATGAATAAAAATATATTTAGAAAAGTAAAAGTGCCAACTTTTTCTGGATTTTATTATAAAAATGAAACAGAACAAGATAATGTCGTATCCGTAGAGGCTATGCGAAGTATGTTTAAGCAATTAGGAACCGAAGATTCCTTAAAGTTAGAAATTGCTTTTGAAGATGGTGGAGGACATGAGATAGCTTACGATCTTGTAAATAAAAATTATGTTAAAGTTCAGGATTCAACATTAAGTTTTTTAAAAAACGTATTTAATCTAAATGAGGACTAAAGCGATAAAGAATAAAATTAACGTAATAACCTTGGGATGCTCTAAAAACATCTATGATTCTGAGGTCTTAATTAGTCATCTCAAAAATGGGGGAAAAGATGTATCTAATGAGAAAGACGGAAACATCGTAGTTATAAATACCTGCGGATTCATTGATAGAGCTAAAGAAGAATCTATAAATACAATTTTAGAAAATGTGAAGAGAAAACAAATTGGTCAAATAGATAAAGTATTTGTAACAGGTTGTTTGAGTGAAAGGTACAAAGATGACTTAATAAAAAATATTCCGGAGGTTGATCAGTATTTTGGAACTAATGATTTACCTCTTTTATTAAAAAGACTTGAGGTTGACTATAAATATAGTTTACTTGGTGAAAAACAGACAATTACACCTAGGCATTATAGCTATTTAAAAATTTCTGAAGGATGCGACAGACCCTGTTCTTTTTGTGCAATTCCTTTGATGAGAGGAAATCATAAGTCAAAAACTATTGAAGAGTTGATTTTTGAGACAAAAAACCTAGCTAAAAATGGAGTCAAAGAAATAATTTTAATTGCTCAAGACTTGACTTATTATGGAATTGATATTTATAAAAAACGAATGCTTGATGTTCTTTTGTCTAAATTATGTGAAGTTGATGGAATAGAATGGATTAGACTTCATTATGCTTTTCCCACTGGTTTTCCAGAGGAAATTTTAGATGTTATGTCAAAAGAGAAAAAAATTTGTAAATATATCGATATGCCTATTCAACATATATCAAATCATATTTTGAAGTCAATGAAAAGGGGAGGTAGTAAAGAAAAAATTAATAATTTAATAAAAAGAATAAGAGATAGAGTGCCAGGAATTGTGTTAAGAACTACCGTCATGGTTGGATTTCCTGGAGAAAAAGAAGAAGATTTCATCGAATTGAAAGATTGGCTTTATAAAATAAGGTTCGAGCGTCTAGGTTGTTTCACTTATTCTCATGAAGAAAATACAGGGGCTTATGGTTTAATTGATGATGTATCTGAGGCAGAAAAAGAAAAAAGAGCTGGGGAAATCATGTCTCAACAGGCAGAAATATCCTTACAGATGAATTATAAAAAAATTAATAAAATTTTTAAATGTATAGTAGATAGGGTTGAAGGTAAAAATTTTATTTGCAGAACTGAAATGGATTCTCCAGAGGTTGATAATGAAATTTTGGTAGATGCATCAAAATTTTATCTAAGAAAGGGAGATTTTTGTAATATCAAAATCATGAAAGTTTCCGAATTTGACTTATTTGGTGAACCAGTAGGTGAATAAAAACAAAATTTTATTAGTGCCTAATTGATTAAACTTAAATTATATTTTAAAAAAATTGAAAAAACAAATTGACTTAAAGGGAACAAAAATTTATTCAGATTTTGTATTTGATTTTTTAAATGAAAATAAAAATCTAAAAGACTTTTATAATTCAAGTTTTGATATTAAAAGTTTTAAGAAACAGATAGAGATGAAGAAAAGTTTCTCTATGACAAAAAGAAATGTTTTGGTAAAGGAGCTTTTATCTCAATACTCAGATATAGACAACAAAAAAGTTTTAAACAACATAAACCTTTTATTAAATGAGTCTACGTTTACTATAACTACTGGGCATCAGCTCAGTATTTTAACTGGCCCGATTTTTTTTATATATAAAATAATTAGTGTTATAAATTTGTGTGTAAAATTAAAAAAAGAATATCCCAAAAATAACTTTCTTCCCGTCTTTTGGCTTGCATCTGAGGACCACGATTTTGAAGAAATATCTGAGGTCTATTTTAGAAATAAAAAGATAAATTATTCAACAAAATATAAAGGTGCAGTTGGTAGAATGAAGTTAGATGACTTTAATATTTTTTTACATCAAGTATTTAATAATTTTCCTGAAAACGACTTATCTAAAAGATTAAAAAAAATTATCACATCTGTTTATAAAAATGAACTAACCTTAGCTAAGGCAACAAGAAATATAGTTCATCAATTGTTTGGAGATAAAGGACTAATTATCATTGATCCAGATTCTCACAATATTAAAAAAGAATTTGCTTCCTACATGGAAGATGAATTAATCAATAATACTTGTGAAGAGTTTGTAAATGAAACAATAATGAGTATTAAAAAGGTTTACTCAGAAAAATACACTCCTCAAGTTAATCCCAGAGAAATTAATCTATTTCATTTAAAGACTAATTCAAGAGATAGGATTACCAAAAAGGATTCAAAATTTATTCTTTCTGATAAAAAAATTTCACAAAAAGAAATGATAAGTGAGCTTAATAAAAATCCAGAAAATTTCTCTCCAAATGTTTTGATGAGACCACTCTATCAAGAAGTAATCCTTCCAAATCTATGCTATATAGGAGGGCCTAGTGAAATGTCTTACTGGTTACAGCTAAAAAGTTTTTTCGACTATCACAGTGTTGTATTTCCAATTATAAACCCTCGTGCCTCTGTTTTGCTTTTAACGCCGAAAATGAGGAGAAAGATTAATAAATATTTCATTAAAGAAAATGAAATTTTCCTTAAAAATGATCATTTCATTAATCTAAACATTAAAAAACATAGTGATATTGATATAAACCTAGATTATTTGAAGACTGCTTTGCAGAAACAATTTAAAGTCTTGGATAATTTAGTTAAAAAAACTGATTCTTCTTTTTTGGGAGCAGTAAATGCGCAAAAGAAAAAACAATTTAATGGAATTGATAAATTGGAAAAAAGGTTAATAAAGGCCCAAAAAAGGAAAATGAGTTCTATCGAAAGCGATTTAAAAAATATATATAATGAGATTTATCCCGAGGATGTTTTTCAAGAAAGAATTATAAATTTTATTGACTTTTACCTTCATCACGGTGATACCTTTTTAAAAAATTTATTTAGTAACATTGATATGTTTGAAAAAAAGTTTTTAGTTCTTGATATAAAATAATTTAATTACTTAAACTCTACTTTGAAGAAAGATTAATTGTATTTTTGAGAATGGAATTTAAGGTCTTAATAATTGATTTCGGATCCCAATATACCCAATTAATTGCTAGAAGAGTTAGAGAACTAAATATTTATTGCGAAATATATAGTTTTGATAATTTTCCTAAAAATATATTAGAATTTAGTGCTGTAATATTATCAGGTTCACCTTTTTCTGTCCATTCTAAAAGTGCTCCTAACATTGACATTACAAAAATTAAAGGGAATCTTCCTATTTTGGGGATATGCTATGGTGCTCAACTTTTAGCAGACTCTTATGGCGGTAAAGTGGGAAAATCCTCAAGTAGGGAATATGGAAGAGCAAAATTAGTTATTCATGATAACAATAATTTGTTAGAAGGGTTTAAAAACAACTCTCAAGTTTGGATGAGTCATGGAGACACAATAAATAAACTACCTATAGGTTCTGAAAAATTGGCTAGCACGGAAGATGTTCAAAATGCTGCTTTTAAGTTTAAGCATGAATATACTTTTGCTATCCAATTTCACCCTGAGGTGTATCACACTGATCTTGGTATAAAGCTCTTAGAAAATTTTCTAGTTAAAATATCCAAAATTGAACAAACATGGACTCCAGATTCATTTGTTAAAATGGCAATTGAAAAAATTAAAAATAAAGTTAAAAAAGACAAGGTTATTTTGGGTTTGTCAGGAGGAGTTGATTCTTCTGTTGCTGCTATTTTAGTCCATAGAGCCATTGGTGATAATCTGATATGTATTTTTGTCAACAATGGTCTTTTAAGAAAAGGAGAGTTTGAAAGTGTTTTGAGTCAATACGAAAATATGGGTTTAAATATAATAGGAGTTGATAAATCGAAACTCTTTATAAATAATTTAAAAGCTGTCACAGATCCAGAAGAAAAGAGAAAAATTATAGGTAATACTTTTATCGATGTATTTGACGAAGAGTCAAAAAAAATAAATAATGCTAAATGGTTGGCACAGGGTACTATATATCCAGATGTGATAGAGTCACAGTCAGTAAAAGGTCCCTCAGCTACAATAAAATCCCACCATAACGTTGGTGGATTACCCGACTTCATGAAATTGAAAATAATCGAACCCCTTAGGATGCTTTTTAAAGATGAAGTGAGAAGAGTTGGTAAAATATTAGAAATAGATGATGCTATTTTGAGTCGGCATCCTTTTCCTGGTCCAGGACTTGGTATTCGAATATTAGGAGAAGTAACATTTGAAAAAGTAACTTTATTGCAAGAGGTGGATTCAATTTTTATTAATAGTTTAAGAGAAGAAGGATTATATAATTCGATTTGGCAAGCTGGTGCAATTTTATTGCCTGTCCAAAGTGTTGGTGTTATGGGAGATGAAAGAACATATGAAAAATGTATTGTTTTAAGAGCTGTTAGCTCAACTGATGGTATGACAGCTGATTGGATTAATCTGCCCTATGAATTTCTTCAAAAAGTTTCAAACAAAATAATTAATAACGTTGTAGGTGTTAATAGGGTTGTTTATGACGTTAGTTCTAAACCACCTTCTACAATAGAATGGGAATAGTATGAAATTTAAATTATTTTTTTTTCTTTTCTTGATATTAGGATTCATTTCTTTATCTCAAACGGCTCCGGACAGATTTATTGTTCATAAAGTAAAGAAAAAAGAAACTCTTTATTCTTTATCTAAAATTTATAACGTTTCAATTGAAACTATTAAAGAGTATAACCCTCTAATTGATAAGATTGGTCTAAAAAGAAAAATGAAATTACAAATACCATTTTTTAAAACTAAGCCTGTTGTAGAAGACAGCCCAGAGTTGGTCAGTTATAAAAAGCATATTGTAAAACCAAAAGAAACAAAATGGAGATTAGCTTATGAATATGGACTTAAAATTAGTGATTTAGAAAAAATTAACCCTGAGATCGTGAGTGGATTAAATGTAGGTCAAGAAATATTATTACCTATTGGAAAAGACACTATTGTTAATGATTATGATAATGATTTGAATTATTACCAAGTTAAGTTAGATGAAAATTTGTCAATAATAAGTCAAAAAATTGGAATTTCAAGAGATAGTTTAGTGACATATAATCCTGGTTTAATTAACACTCAACCTGAAGAAGAGACAATATTAAAAATACCAAATCAGTTTAGTGGGAATTTTGATATAAAAAATGGTTTACTGTCAGAGAGAATTTCCCTTAAAGACTCTTTTTTTTCAAATAACTATTTACAATTAGTTTGCTTTTTACCCTTTAAAATACGAGAAATAGAATTTGATTCTGTTGAAAAAACGAACAGTATCCTTTCTAAAAGAAATTTACACACAATTTCTACCGACTTCTATTTTGGTATGGAAATGGCAAAGGAATTTTGCGATTCAATCGGGATTAAAACAAAAATAAAGGTTATTGATACTCAAAACGATTTAAGTGTAATTAACGAAAAGATCTCTTTAACTAAATGGGAAGGAATTAATGCCATCATTGGCCCACTAATTCCTAAAAATTTTGAATTTTTTTCAAAAAACAGTCAAATATTAGATATCCCCGTTATTTCTCCACTAACCACAAAGGAAATACGAGGGGATAATAACGTTTTTCAATCTGTTGGTCGAATTAAAAGGTTAAGAAAATTTATGATGGATTATATTAAAAATGAAATTGATTCAACCCAAAACATGGTTATTATTACAGACAGTATAAACTTTAAAATTGCAATCGAATTTAAGAATATGTTTTCAAAGGCACATTTTGTAGAGTCTGAAAAAGGGGGATTCGTAGTACCTGAGTTAATAGACTCACTTCTTGTTGATTCATTGAAAAATCAAGTTATTTTTGAATCGCAAAACCTAGGTCTGGCTGCAAATGTGACATCTTTACTGAACTCACAGGTCGGAAAAGATAGAAATGTTCAACTTTTTTCAAGTTTAAGGACTTCAATTTATGATAATATAAATATTTCAAGAAAACACTTAGGTAATATTAAATTCACATACCTAAATGATAATTTCCCAAGAGAAACAACTGAAAGACGAAAATTTAAGGATAAATTTTTAAAAAAGTATGGAGCTTATCCATCTAAAGAAAGCTATCGTGCTTTTGATGTTACCTTGGATGTGATATTAAGACTGGCTTATCAAAATAAAATTTATAGTGACAAAATAGATGAAACAAAATATATTGAAAACATATTCAAGTATTTACCTGATAACCACGGTGGGTATTCTAATTTTGGATTTTATATTCTTCAAAATAAAGACTACAACATAATAGAAATCAAGAAATAATTTATGTTTTTAATATATCACAAATAGTTTTTGTAATTTTGAATCCGGTATTATTTATAATCCGGATGTCTCAAAAAACTAAATATATTTTTGTAACGGGAGGTGTTAGTTCTTCTTTAGGGAAGGGAATTATAGCAGCTTCTTTAGCCAAATTGTTGCAGGCCCAAAATTATAGAGTTACAATTCAAAAGCTAGACCCATATTTAAATATTGATCCTGGGACATTAAATCCTTATGAACACGGAGAGTGTTTTGTTACTGACGATGGAGCAGAAACAGATCTCGACCTTGGTCACTATGAAAGGTTTTTGAATGTAAAAACATCCCAGGCAAATAATGTTACAACTGGAAGAATATATCAAAACGTTATTGAAAAGGAGAGAAAAGGGGATTTCCTTGGAAAAACGGTTCAAGTCATCCCTCACATAACAAATGAAATAAAAGACAGAATTTTGTCTCTAGGAATAAATAAAGACTTTGATATAATAATTACTGGAATTGGAGGTACTGTTGGAGATATTGAGTCTTTGCCATATATTGAAACGGTTCGCCAATTAAAATGGGAATTGGGTGAGGAAAACTCGTTAGTAATTCACTTAACTTTAATTCCTTATTTATCTGCAGCTGCTGAGTTGAAAACTAAACCTACTCAACACTCTGTGAAAACTTTGATGGAAAGTGGAGTAAATGCCGATATAATTGTGTGCAGAACAGAACATAAACTGTCTAATGCGATTAAAAACAAGATAGCATTATTTTGTAATGTCCAAAATGAAGCTGTTATTGAATCAATTGATGCAGAAACAATCTACGATGTTCCAATTTTAATGCAAAAAGAGCGTCTAGATAAGGTTGTTCTTGAAAAACTTGGTTTGTCTACAGTAAAATCAAGTAAAATGGATAGGTGGAAAGTGTTTCTTGATAAATTAAAAAATTCGAATAAAACCGTTAACATAGGTCTTGTTGGGAAATATGTTGAACTCCAAGATTCTTATAAATCAATCCTTGAATCATTGACTCATGCTGGAGTTGCAAATGAAGTTAAAATAAATATAATAACAATTCATTCTGAATCTATTAACGATAATAACTTAAGTGAATTGTTAGTAAAGTTAAATGGCATAATTGTCGCTCCAGGATTTGGTGAAAGAGGGATAGATGGTAAAATTAAAGCTATTAGATACTCTAGGGAAAATCATGTCCCTTTTTTAGGTATTTGTTTGGGAATGCAAATGGCTGTAATTGAATATGCGCGAAATGTTTTAAAACTTGAAGATGTAAATTCAACTGAAATGAAAGAAAATTGTAAAAATCCTATTATTTCTCTTATGGAAAATCAAAAAAGTATTGTAAATAAAGGAGGCACAATGAGGTTGGGTGCTTGGGATTGCCAATTATTGAAGAACTCTAAAACGGAAAAAATATACAATAAAAAAGTAATTTCAGAAAGACATAGGCACAGATATGAATTAAATAATAAATATTTAGACCGACTTAACGAGGAAGACCTTATTCCATCTGGAATTAATCCAGAAACAAATTTAGTTGAAATCGTTGAACACAAAGAACATCCTTGGTTTATAGGAGTTCAGTTTCATCCTGAGTATTCTAGCACAGTCTTAGAACCTCATCCATTATTTAAAAGTTTTATAAATTCATCAATTGAAAATTTAAAAAATAACATCAATTAGAATGGAAGAAAAAAAATTAGATCCATATCAGCTAATCGGGTTTGTTTTAATTGCACTAATTATGACTTGGATGCTTATGCGTCAACAAGATCAAAATTTAAATAACCAGACTAAGGTTAACGTAGAAAGTAAAAGTCTAGAGCAATCAGAAAACCAGGCGTTAAATGAAGACTCAAAACAGACTAATGAAGAATCAGTTGGTATTGAAAAATTTGCTTATTCAACTGAAAATGAGGAAAAATTTTATCAATTAGATAATAGTTTGATTAAAATAATTATTTCTAATAGAGGTGGACAAATTACTATGGCTAATCTTAAAAAGTTTGATAATTACTTAAAAGAGCCTCTTGATTTAGTGAATAATAATCAAACTATAGATTTAGTCTTTAAATTAAAAGATGGAAGACTAATTAATACATCTAAACTAAATTTTCAAATAAATAAAAACAAATCTAAAAAAGGATTACTAGTTGTGCGAGCTTTTTTCAACCAAGGTAAATGGATAGAGTATCGGTACTCTTTATTACCCAACTCTTACTTGTTAAATTACTCTATAGCTTCACCATATTTACAGGATATTATTGATACCTCTGAGCAAAACAGACTTGAATGGAATTTGAAATCATTAAGAAATTCTAAAAGTGTGGAGTATGAAAATAGATACACTGAACTTACCTATGGATACGAAAATGATAAAGTAAATGAACTCAGTATTACTGGAGTTGATGAAGAGACAGTTGACGAAATTCAATGGATAAGTTACAAACAACATTTTTTTAATTCGATTTTAATTCCAGATAAAAAAATCAGTAATGTGTTTCTTAAATCTGAAAATTTAGTTCAGTCGGAGGATAAAAAAGAAAAATACACAAAGTTTTATAGTGCTGTTATCCCACTAATTAATGATGGAGATTTTGATTTTAAATTTAAATGGTATTTCGGACCCTCACAGTATTCTACACTTTCGAATTACAAAATTGGTATCGAGAAAAGTGTAAATTATGGCTGGGGTATTTTCGGCTGGATCAATAAATATATTTTTATTCCTCTTTTTAATTTTATTAGCTCTTTCATGCCATATGGTTTATCAATAATTATTATGACTATTATTGTAAGGTTAGCGATGTCACCTGTAACATACCGCTCATACGTGTCTCAAGTTAAAATGAAAGTGTTAAGGCCCGAAATAGATGAGATCAATAAAAAGTTTTCAAAAGATGCTGTTAAAAGACAACAAGAAACAATGTCACTTTATTCTCGAGCTGGTGCTAATCCAATGTCAGGTTGTTTACCAGCATTAGTTCAGTTACCGGTGTTTTATGCTTTATTTAGTTTTTTCCCGGTTGCATTTGCGTTGCGACAAAAAAGTTTTTTGTGGGCTGATGACTTGTCCTCATATGACTCTATTTTAGAATTACCTTTTAATATTCCCTTTTATGGAGATCATATTAGTTTGTTTCCAATTTTAGCATCTGTAGCAATTTTTATTTATACGATGATGACAATGGGTCAACAACAGCCACCACCACAACCTGGAATGCCTAATATGAAGTTTATTATGTATTTAATGCCCTTGATGATGCTTTTTTTCTTCAATAATTATTCAAGTGGACTTAGTTTGTATTATTTTGTATCTAATTTATTGACAATCCTTTTGATGGTTGTAATAAAAAACTTTGTTGTTAATGAAAGTAAGATTTTACTTCAAATTGAAGAAAATAAAAAGAAACCTAGAAAAACATCGGGATTCAGTGCTAGACTACAAAAAGCAATGGAACAGGCTGAAAAGCAAAAACGTTTAAATCGGAATAGATAAAGCTTATATCAAAATGGGCAAAAAAGTAATTGTAGCTCTTTCTGGGGGAGTCGATTCAAGTGTTGCGGCTTTGATTTTAAAAAAACAAGGATATCATGTTATTGGAATTTTTATGAAAAATTGGCATGATGAATCTGTTACTATCTCTAACGAATGTCCTTGGCTAGAAGATAGTAATGATGCTTTGATTGTAAGTGAAAAATTAGGAATTCCGTTTCAAGTTATCGATTTGAGTAAAGAGTATAAAAAAAGAATTGTCGATTATATGTTTCGAGAATATAAAGAGGGTAGAACACCTAATCCTGATATTTTATGCAATAAAGAAATTAAGTTTGATGTTTTTCTTTCAAAAGCTGAATCATTAGGAGCAGATTTTATTGCAACGGGCCACTATTGTAGAAAAAAAGAATCTAAAAAAAGAAGTAAAAATATATACAAATTAATGGAAGGTAAAGATAAGACCAAAGACCAGTCATACTTTTTATGCCAGTTAAACCAAGTTCAATTATCAAAAGTGCTATTCCCTATTGGGGACCTAAAAAAAACAGATGTTAGGAAAATAGCAAAGGAAAATGGTCTTGTGACTGCAAATAAAAAAGACTCTCAAGGCCTATGTTTTATTGGAAAAATCAAATTACCAGAATTTCTTCAACAAAAATTAAAAATTAAGAAGGGTAAAATTATTAAAGTAGCTCGAGATAAAAAGATTTTCAAAGAAGTCTTGAAGAATAATAAAGATGAAAACTTCCTAATAAATTCTGCTGAAAAGTTTAAATATTCTGAATGTGATGGAGAAATGATTGGTTATCATAATGGAGCTCACTTCTTTACTATAGGTCAAAGAAAGG
>JBELIL010000134.1:0-2585 GCA_042090925.1 Flavobacteriales bacterium | reverse complement strand
GCTCACTTCTTTACTATAGGTCAAAGAAAGGGGTTGCAAGTTGGAGGTTTTAAAAGTCCGTTATTTGTTATTGAAAAAGATGTAAAAAAAAATATTATTTATGTTGGCGAAGGAAAAAATCATCCAGGATTGTATCGGCAAGGTCTTTTAATTAGGAAAAATGATATTAACTGGGTAAGGCCTGATTTAAAAATTAGTTTATACTCATCTGAAAAGATATTAGCGCGAATAAGATATAGACAGCCTTTAAAACCAGCTCAAATTTTTATGGGTCAAAAAGGACTTTACTTGATTTTCGATAAAAAGCAAAAGGCTATATCAAGTGGTCAATTTGCTGCTTGGTACAAAGGGAAGGAATTGATTGGCTCAGGTATTATTTACTGAGTTTTCTAAAATATCGTTGTTCAATTCAACTTGATTGCGAATTAAATCGTCAAATTTTTCTTCTCTTCTTATAAGGTGACCTTCACCACCTATCCAAAGAATTTCTTTCGGTTTATATCTAGAATTATAGTTACTAGACATAGAAAAACAATAAGCTCCTGCATTTTTGAAAACAAGATAATCACCTTCTTTAATTTCACTTATTTTACGATTGCTTCCAAATGTGTCAGTTTCACAAATATATCCAACCACAGAATAAAACCTTTCTTCTCCTAAAGGATTTGACAAGTTTTCAATTTCATGATAAGATCCATAAAACATAGGTCTCATAAGATGATTAAAACCACTTTCTACTTGTGCAAATACTGTAGAAGTAGTCTGTTTTACAGAATTGACTTTACTAATAAAATATCCAGCCTCACTCACTAAATACTTCCCAGGCTCAAAAACCAGAGTTAATTCGCTACCATAATCTCTACAAAACTCATTAAATTTAACACTTAATTTTTCTCCGAGTTCATCGATATCTGTTTCAATATCTCCTTTTTTGTATGGAACTTTGAATCCAGAACCAAAATCTATAAATGATAAGTTTTTAAATTTTTTAGCAGTATTAAAAAGAATTTCAGATGCATGTAAGAAGACCTCTATATCCAAGATATCACTTCCTGTGTGCATATGAATACCATTTATATTCATTTTAGTATTTTCAACAATTCTAAGTAAATGAGGTATTTGATGTATTGATATGCCAAATTTCGAATCAATATGGCCTACAGAAATATTATTATTTCCTCCTGCCATTACATGTGGATTTATTCTTATGCATACTGGGACAGAGGGGTGTTTGTTTCCAAATTGTTCCAACATAGCAAGACTATCAATGTTTATTTGGGCTCCAAATGAAACGACTTTTTCAATCTCATCTATAGAAACACCGTTTGGTGTGTATATGATATTTTGAGGATTGAAGCCTGCTTTGATTCCAAGTTCCACTTCTTGCAACGAAACAGTGTCAAGACCAGCTCCAAGGTTATTTAAGTATTTTAAAATATTTACATTGCTAAGTGCTTTTGCTGCATAATTAATACTCAGATGTTTCACACTTTTGAAAGCTAATTCAAGTTTTTTATATTGCTTTTTTATTTTTTCTGAGTCATAAATATATATAGGACCACCGAAATCTTTTGCAATTTTTAATAATTGTTGACTTTTCATTTTACCAAATTCAAATGCAAAAGTAACATCTAATACAAATTTGTAACAAATACTTTTTGTAAAATATTAAAATTTTAAATTATTGTTACATTTAAAACATTATTCTAATTAGATGTTTTTATTACCGTCATAGAATTTTATATTTTTATATCAAAGAAATAATATGAATTTACACGAGTATCAAGGAAAAGAAATTTTAGCCAGCTATGGTGTTTCTACCCAAAAAGGTATAGTTGTCGACAATGCAGATGATGCATATATAGCTGCTGAAAAATTAAATAAACAGACCGGTACTAATATATACGTAATTAAGGCACAAATCCACGCTGGTGGTAGAGGAAAGGGCGGTGGAGTTAAAATTGTAAAATCATTGGATGAAGTAAAAGAAATTGCTGAAAAAATGATAGGAATGATGCTGATAACTCCACAAACTCCCGCCGTTGGAAAAAAAGTAAGAAAAATTCTTATTGCAGAGGATGTCTATTATTCAGGAGAATCAGAACCTAAGGAATTCTACATATCAATTTTGTTGGACAGAAAAAATTGTAAAAATATTATAATGTATTCGACTGAAGGTGGGATGGATATCGAAAAAGTAGCTGAAACAAAACCTGAATTTATTTTTAAAGAGACTGTCAACCCTGCAATTGGTTTACAAAAATACCAAGCTAGGCAGATTGCATTCAATTTAGGTCTTAAGGGAGAGGCTTTTAAGGGGATGATAAAATTCATCTTTTCCTTATATAAAGCATACGTAAAGTCTGATTCATCATTGTTTGAGATTAATCCACTTCTTAAAACTTCTGATGAGAAAATAATTGTTGTTGACTCTAAAGTAACGGTTGACAACAACGCCTTATTTCGTCACCCAGATTACTCAGAGTTAAGAGATTTAACAGAAGAAAACCCTGTAGAGGTTGAGGCTGACAAAGCGGGTCTTAATTATATTGATTTAGATGGGAATGTTGGCTGTATGGTAAATG
>JBELIL010000133.1:0-2595 GCA_042090925.1 Flavobacteriales bacterium | reverse complement strand
ATTTCTTGAATTTATCTGATGATTTAAATTCATTTTTAAAAATTAATAGAAAAGGGAAATAAAATGATCCTACCTAATAATTCAAATTAATTTTTCTTTTAAAAACTTTCCAGTGTAAGAGTCATTGATTTTTACAACTTCTTCTGGAGTACCCGATGCTATAAGTTTACCCCCATCTATTCCTCCATTTGGACCGAGGTCAATAATATAATCAGCACACTTAATCATGTCTAAATTGTGTTCAACTACAATTACCGAATGACCATTTTCGATTAAAAGGACTAGTGATTTAATTAAATAATTTATGTCGTCGAAGTGAAGTCCAGTTGTTGGTTCATCAAATATGAAAAGAATTTTATTTTTATTGTCTCCCTTGCCAATAAATGAAGCAAGTTTAATCCTTTGTGCTTCTCCTCCAGAAATATTACTTGAAGACTGACCTAAAGTAATATAACCTAGTCCTACTTTTTTTAATGGTAATAATTTATTTACCAATTTGTATTCATTATTTTTTTCAAAAAAGCTTAATGCCTCATCTAATGTCATATTTAGAATTTCATCAATTGATTTATAATCAAATTTTACTTGAAGAATTTCTTTTTTAAATCTTTTTCCATCACATTCATCACATTTTAATATTACGTCAGCCATAAATTGCATTTCAATTATAACGACTCCTTCTCCTTTGCATTTATCACATCTACCACCGTCAACATTAAATGAAAAATGTTTTGGTTTGTAATTCCTACTTTTTGCTAAAGGTTCTTTTGAATAAAGTTGTCTTATGTCATCAAAGGCTTTTACGTAAGTAACAGGATTAGATCTAGAGGATCTACCGATTGGATTCTGATTAATATACTCTACTTGATTTATTAAACTAACGTCTCCCTCTATTGATTTAAATTCACCACTTTTTTCTTTATATATATCAAGACTTTTAAGAATTGCAGGATAAAGAATTTTTTTGACTAGAGTACTTTTTCCACTTCCAGATACTCCTGTAACTGCAACCATCATATTCAATGGAAATTCAATATCAATATTCTTAAGATTATTTTCTCTTGCTCCTTTTACAAATATTTTATGTTTAATTTTTTTTCTGCTTTTAGGGTAAACTATTTTTTTTTCAGAATTAAGATACATAGCAGTTATTGATTCTTTACTCTTTAAAATATCTTTAAATTTTCCTTTTGCAATAACTTGTCCTCCGTTAACTCCAGCAAGTGGACCCAAATCTATTATTTCGTCAGCTTCTCTCATTATTCCCTCATCATGCTCAACAACGACAACAGTATTCCCTAATTTTTTTAACTTTTTCAAGATTTTAATAAGTTTTTCGTTGTCAATCGAATGAAGTCCAATACTTGGCTCATCTAAAATATACATTGCGCCAACCAAACTACTTCCTAAAGATGTTGCTAAGTTAATACGTTGGGATTCTCCTCCCGAGAGAGAGTTAGATCTTCTATTCAAAGTTAAATAACCCAAACCAACGTCTTGCATGAATGATATTCTAGATTTAATTTCGTAAAGAATATTTTCTGCAATTTTTTTTTTGTTATCCAAAAGTTTTAGTTGACTGAAAAATTCGTTCAGCTCATTAATACTAAGATTTAGGAGTTCTGGAACACTTTTACTATTTAACTTTACATATTCAGTTTCTTTTCTAAGCCTAGATCCATTACAATCATTGCATTTAGTTTTTCCTCTAAACCTAGATAACAAAACTCTATTTTGAATTTTATATGTTTTAGATTCGATTTTTTTGAAGAAAAAATTTAACCCTTTGAAATATTCGTTACCCTCCCAAATTAATTGTTTTTCTTTTTCATTGAGCTTGTAAAATGGCTCATGAATTGGAAAAGAGAATCTATGTGAATTATTGACTAAATCATTTAAATATCTTTTAAATGAATTTCCATTCCATGGAATTATTGCACCTTCAAAGATTGATAAATTTTTATTTGGTACAACTAGGTCTAAATCAATACCAATTATATCACCATAACCTTGACAAGTTTTGCATGCACCATATGGATTGTTAAAGCTAAAAAACTGTTCGTTAGGTTCTGAAAAAATAATTCCATCTTTTTCAAAATTATTTGAAAACGAAACTTCACTGTTATCATCAAGGTTTATTATGCTGCATTTACCATTCCCCTCAAAAAAAGCAATTTCAATAGATTCTGCTAAATTTGATATTATATTTTTATTATCGGTTAATACTACTCTTTCTATTACTAACTCAAATTTTTCAAAATCTTCTTCACTAATTTTACTTAATTTTATGATTTCATTATTTAGGTAACCCATTGCAAATCCTTGAGATATTAACTTTTTAACATAATTAGACTTATTGTCATGTGATATTCTTGGCCTGCACCCAATAACAAATTTTGAATTTAAATTTTGTTTTTTTAAGTATTCTATGACATCTTTTACAGTATCCTTTTTTACAATTTTTCTTGATTTTGGAGAAAATGTCTCTCCAATTCTTGAATATAAAAGTCTTATGTAATCAAAAATTTCAGTTTTGGTCCCTACTGTTGATCTTGGATTTGTAGAGTTAATTTTTTGTTCAACAGCAATCGCAGG
>JBELIL010000040.1:0-14327 GCA_042090925.1 Flavobacteriales bacterium | reverse complement strand
TTTACATCACTGGATCCTCAATTTTATTAAATTTTAGGGATTGGAATTGGAATGATTTCATGCTGAATTTTATGGGGCTTTTTTTCATAATCTTTAGTTTTTTTAAAATGCTTGATCTTAAAGGTTTCAGTGAGTCATTTAAATTGTATGACCCATTGGCCAAAAAAATATCTTTTTACGGAGTGTTATATCCTTTTATTGAAACAGCAGTTGGTTTAATGTTTTTAATGAAATTCGAAGTATTTAGTGCTTTAATTCTTTCTGTTTTAATTCTTGGATTAACTACTATAGGTGTAACCAAAATTCTAATTTCAAAAAAACCCATCCAATGTGCTTGTCTTGGAACAGTATTAAAATTACCAATGACAGAAGCAACTTTTATAGAAAACGTAATAATGATTTTTATGTCTATTTTTATGCTATCAAGTTACACAACGTGGTGAAAATTAAAATTTTACTATTCATTTTAGCTGGCATTTTTTTTTCTTGTAAGAACGAAAAAAGTAATACGCATATTAACCATACACAGTACAAACAAGCTAACTTAAACAAAAAGGGATTAAGTAAAAAAACCTATGCGATGTCAATGATTGGAGATGCCCACATACATATAGATTATTCTTCTCCAAAAGTTAGGGGTAGAATAATATTTGGAGGACTTTTACCTTTTAACGAGGTATGGCAATCTGGCGCTCATATGGCAACATCAATAGAGACAAATAAAAAGTTAATGATTAATAATCAAATTTTAGATGAGGGTAAATATGCAATCTTTACAATTCCTTCCAAAAAAAATTGGACTGTTATAATCAATAAAAATTGGCAACAACACGGGAAGGACGATTATAATCCAAAAGATGATGTTATTAGATTTATAGTTGAGCCAATTAATTTAGATAATTTGGTGGAGGAACTCAGATATGAAGTAAAAAAAACTGAAAATAAAAAGGGAGAGATCAATCTTATTTGGGAAAGAGTTAAGATAAGCTTCCCTTTTACTATAATTTAAGTTATTATGAAAACAAACAGAAAAATATCATTGAGAATTAGAAAGGCCCACAGATATTTAGGCATATTTTTAGGTGTTCAGTTTTTATTTTGGACAATAAGTGGTCTTTATTTCAGTTGGACTAACCTTGATGAAATTCATGGGGATCATTATAAAAATCTTGAATATGAGTCATTATCTTTTGAGAATTTAATTAGCCCTTCACTGATTAATATTAAAGAAGCAATAAAAACCTTAGAAATTAGAGATATAAATAAAAATCTTTATTATTTAATTAATAACAAG
Source organism: Flavobacteriales bacterium (assembly GCA_042090925.1). Taxonomy (GTDB): domain Bacteria; phylum Bacteroidota; class Bacteroidia; order Flavobacteriales; family Flavobacteriaceae; genus TMED96. The sequence continues at coordinate 13,033 of JBELIL010000040.1, read as the reverse complement.
TGGCTTTATAGTGCAAGAAGTGGTGTTAGTAAAAATGAGCTTACAAAAGACGAGGCCCTCTACATTGCAAATAAGCATATGAAAAAAGGACTTGAGGTTAAGTCCATAGAGAAAATTACCGAAGTGGGTAAACATCATGAATACAGGAAAAAACTTTTACCTGCATATGTTATATCATATAAGTCAAATGATAATTTAAAAGCTTATGTTTCTATATCAGATGCCAAATTTCAATCTGTCAGACATAGAAGTTGGAGGTGGTTTGATTTTTTATGGATGACTCACACCATGGACTATGAGGGAAGGGACAATTTCAACACCATAACCTTAAGAGCATTTTCATTATTAGGTTTAATTACAGTCCTAAGTGGATTTACTTTAGCATTTGTTACAACTCCAAAATTGATGAAATTCTTCAAAAAGAGTTAATTGTTTTTTTTTGGCAAAAAAGATTCGATTAAAAGGCCAATAACACCAAATAGAAACCCTAAAATAAAACCCTCTACATGGCTTCTTCCTCTTCGCTCTGCAATATAAGAACCAAGTGCACCTAATAAAACTCCTAAAGCTAAATAGACATACAAAGACATAATTAAAACCTATAGCTAAGTTCTAACCCAATAAGTCTTCCTGGTTCCGCAGCAAAAAATCTAAGTCTATTTAAATAATTTCGGTATTCAGTGTTCAAAACGTTCTCAATATATAATCTTGTTTTGAATTTTTGAAGAAAATTTTTCTTTATTTCTATATTCAAAAGGTTATAAGAATCAGGGGGAGTACTCACATCAACTAGGTCACTGTAAATCACACCATTTTCTAAAAAGTTATAATTAAAATTTAAATCAGGATAATAATTCTGCTGAGCAACATACTCGCTACTTATTCGAAGAAAAACAGGAGATTTTTTAAATACGGAAAACTCTATCTGATTTCTCAAATTAAAAGGTGGCATATCTACTAAAGGAGTATCGTTATCTTCAAAAGCTCTCAAGTAAGAACCCGAAGTGCTAAACTTTATGTTTTTTGAAATATCAATACCAATGTCTAGATCAATCCCTCTCATTACCACTTTAGAGATTTGCCTATAATCTCTTTTTAAAAATGCGCCTCTTGTAGTAAGATCAAACCCATCTTCTGAAGGCTGAAGAATTATGAAATCTTTAATGTTTGAATTATAAAATGTAAGGGTGTATTTAATCTTACTATAGTTGTTTTCAACTGAAATTAGAGTTTTAAAAGATTTCTCTGGGACCAGTCTTAAATTTCCGGTTTCAATTGTTGCTAAAGCGTGGTGAAGACCGTCACTAAATAATTCTGCGGGATTAGGTGATCTTGATGAATAAGCCAAATTAATAGCTGCGCTCGTTTCATTTTTGAAGATTTTCTTAGCCCCAAAAGATGATGAAAAATTTGAAAAGGACCTGACCTGATTGGATAATATTTTCCCAGATTCAGTAATTCTAATTATTGTAGATGCATATTCATCACCATAGTTATTATCATCCCAATCATTTTTCTTATAGTATTTTTTTGAATTTATTCTATCAAAGTCTATTCGTGATCCAAATTCTAATTTAAAATTATCCGAGTAATTGAATTCTGTAATCCCGTAAACTCCAAGTTTGTATCTGTTATGGTCCGGTATTAATCTTCTAATTCCTGTTCTTGGATTAGAAAAATTATCCTGAAATTGTAATGATAGCCCACTTTTAAAAGCAAAATTTTCATTTGATGAAAAAAATGTGTCAAAAAGTAAATCATGTGTTTGAAGTAGAATATTTAAGGACTCTATATTTCTGAATTCACCTCTTCTTAAATCGTATTCTTTTCTACTGTTTGATTGATACGAATAATTCAGGTCCCATTTTAATTTACGCAGACCCCTACTTTTGTAATATAATGAAAGCGTATGGTGTTCATTTTCCTGTTTAGGATTGTCAATCTCTCTCGAATAGGGATAAATTGTTAGAGGTATATCTGATTTGACTGTTCTCGCTAAGTCACCTAAGCTTCCAACGTGAGCTGATTTTAATATCCCAATGTCTTGTCTGAAAAAACTATATCGTATCCCCCATTCTTTTGTTATTCTATTTTTTGAAAAAAACAGTGTAGAGGCAATTTTTTTTCCAGCACTATTTGATAAAGAATAATTTGGACTGTTATAGTCTCCATTGGATTTTAAAGAAATGGTCCCTCCGTAATTTATACCACCTGAAAAGGATTTGCTGATTTTTGAAATTACATAGCTCCCCCTCCCATTATCTGTGTATCCAATACTTCCATATCCATAGAGGGAGTCCATCAATGAACTTCTGCTAAAATTGGTTTTGATTATTCCCCCAACTGCATCTCCGGCGTATTTAAGAGCTCCAGCCCCTTTAATTAATTGGATGGTTTCAATACTAGACAAGTCTAAACTTGGTGCATGGTCTGCTCCCCATTCATTATCCTGCAAGCGTATTCCATTTTTTATTATCCCAACTCTACTTCCTGTTACCCCATGAAGTAAAGGTTTAACAATTGAATTCCCCATTTTATAGGAAGATACTCCTGAAAGTTGCTCCAGAACCTCCCCGAAGTTTTTTGACTTGAAATCAAATATTTTTTGCCTGTCAATTACATCCTCTATTGAGGTTATACTTTCCTTCCTATTTGAACTAGTTGAAACTATGATTTCCTCTAATTCAGTAATATGGTGTTCCAGATAAATTTTTTTTGTACTTGTATTGGGAATATCAATATTGATTGTGATTTCTTTACAATTTGGGTGGCTTATTACTAAAGTATGTTGTCCTTTGCAAATTCCATCAATTATGAACTCTCCTTTTTGATTCGCAATAATTTCATTTCCATTGTCAATTAAGACTTTTGCCCTATTTAGACCTTCATTTAAATGAAGATCAACTACTTCTCCATAAAAAGTATAGCTACAGTCCTGTGAATACAAAAAACTTGACACAGAAAATGAAATAATTATAAGTAAATATTTCATCTTATGTTAATTATTAAATTGGAAAAAAGGACCAGTTTTTTCAAATTTTACAGGATGCCAATAAATTCAGTAGTAATTTTTACTGAACTGTTGTTGGAAATGTAAGTTCTATATCCGTTTCACCACCAAGGGAAGATCTAGTTGTTCCTGTCTTATTGGTTGGCTCGTGTATTAAAGTAACTTTAATATTTCCCGAATCTGCACCTCCAGTGCCCCACTCCGTAACTAAATTTATTGGAATGCCATCTGAACCAGCATAATCGGTTGGGGCCGATGTGATCAAAAAGTCAGATAGCCCTGCTATCTCCCATAAAACAAAATGTTCATCTACTTCTTCGATAACCTCTTCAGTTATATCTTCAACATCAGTAGGGTCTGAAGCATCATAAAAGTAAATGCTTGCAGTATAAGTTTTATCAACATCTAGGGTGATTGCCGGTGGCGTAGAACCTTCGTTCCAAGTTACAGTTTGACTATTCGATCCGTCAGCGAGAACAATACTAACTCGGTTTATAACTTCTTCTTCGTTCACCTCTTCAGGATCGTCATCTCCTTTACTACAACTATATATAATAGTTGAAGCAAGTAATGTAAAAAATATTTTTAATGCATATTGTGCATATGCTTTTTTAAGTACGTTTATCATTTTATAAAATTTTTATTATTTATTATTAAAGGGTTATAGTTTATTGAGAGATACGTGAAAAGAAAGGTGGGGCTCTCAAATTTTTACCTGTAATATTTTTGGTTAATAAAAACTGGTCCTTGTAAAGTGAATTTTCAAGTAATATTTGTTGTTTCTCTTGAAAATTAATTTTTTTATAAGTGTCGACAAAAGGATTAGTAAATGTGTATTCTAATAGGCAAATATTTTCTTTTTTGTGAATGTGAGTTATTGTTTCATTACATAGATACTCATCGGTGTGTTCAGCAAATACGTGAAAACTTTGTGCTAAGTTGGGTGTTAGCAAAATAAATAAAAGAAAAAGAGAAATCGACCCTTTCATATTTTAAACCGCAAATATAACTAATAAATCGCTGTTTTTTTGTTATTTTATTTTTATATATTTTAAAGATGAGAACATCACTTATTAAAAGTTTAGTAATAATAGCATTATCTATTTACAATTTAAACGGTCAAGTATATGAATTTGATAGCGAGACAAATACACACAGAATTATAAAAGATAAAACCTACATAGTGGAAACGGTATTTAATACCTCAACTGGAGAATTTAAATTTACAAGAGGAGGATTTTACTCTGGTAAAAAAAACTTGGATGTTGATTTTGAATTCAATTCCAATTTTAAAAATGATAGCATTAAGAAAATGTTGTATACCAATACTAAAAAATGGAAGAAAGTTTCTTCACCAAAACAAAAGCTACAGGGGAAATGGCTGATGGCAGGGAGAGTAACGGATGAGGGAGAAAAAAGAAGAGATTTAAACCGTTCAAGAAAAACAATGAAAATTTTAATTGATGGGTTTTTTCAATGGATAGCCTTTGACACATCCAATTTTCGTTTTTTTGGCTCTGGTGGAGGAAGGTATAATACAGAATATGAAAATAGTCCTGAAATAGGAGGGTATACCGAGAAAATTCAGTTCTTTTCTAGGGACAATAACAAGGTTGGTTTAATATTACCTTTTGAATATGATCGTAGAGGAGAAGATTGGTATCACAAAGGATTAAATAGTAAAGGTGGTGAATTGCACGAAATTTGGCACTTTAGAAAGTAATTAATTAGTTCACTCCTACAATCCTATCAAATATTGAAATTTGAAAAAAATCTGTGACCTGTTAAATTGAAACAGACTAAATGTTATGTCGTCAATTTCTTCTAATGTATTTTGATTTGCTCCTAAATAAAAAATAGTTGAAGGATTGGGGTTCCATTGGATTAAGGGCTGTATGTAAAATTGATTTATAAATGAGTTGTTTTCAGCAACTAATCTTATGTTCAAATAATTTGAAAACTGATATTTAAAGTTGAGTCTAAGTATTGATCCCTCAAAATAGTTTTCATTTTTTGACAAATTTTCTAGACGTGAGTATCTTAAAAGTGGGGTAATATTAAAATTGTCATTGATTTGAAAATTTATACTCACATCTGCTTTATGAATTCTACCTACTTCTGGGACTTCCTCATTAACAGATAATTCTTTCCCTAGTGTATACTCAAGCTCAAAATTAAATTGTTCATAAGGGGCTCCTCTTAACAAAAATGTATGGGATTGAAGGTGGTAGTAAGTTCTTCTTAAAAAAGTTTTTACAGCATCATAGTCCAATGTGTATTTCACTTCAGTTCGCCCAAAAGTGGTAAATCCAGTGAAGAAATCGGCACTAAAAGCTTTATAAAAAGCATCAAAAGTATAAATCCTATCAATTTTAGTCCCAAATCCAAATTTTTGAAGTGCGGGTTTATTTAAGATATTTATATATTCATGGAAAAAAGTAGTCCATCTTCTATTGTTTTGGACTACAAAACCAACATCAGCTCGAAATTGTGGAGAGATATCTCTATAATAAAAGTAACTTCTCCAATGCTCCGTATTCCTGTAAAGCCTCATATACAAACTATACCCATCAAGATTATCTCCGTCTAATCTTACTGTTTTCCCATAAATTTTTGCATCTGAATCAATCCAATCTTGATTTGGCTCTTGGGTAAAGCTTTTAGTATATTCAAAATTGAATCGCCAGTTGCTGCTAAAAAGAAATAATCCATCTAAGCCAGTTGAGTGTCCATAACCTCCTCCGTTATAGAATCTGTTCGTTGTGAAAGCCCCAAGTCTAGATTTAGGGTTACGCAGATATTGATATCTTAATATATTAACAACGCTTCTACCACCAAATCCTTCATAAGATCGATCTTCACCACCTACCAAGTAAGGTGAGTTTTCATCTATCGCATTAAGAAGAAAAATTCTTGACTTTTTAAATTGACTAAAAAGTTTGGAGGCAAAAACAGGGTTTACAATTGACCTTGAATAAAATGTGCCACTAACAAAATTTACCAAATCCGTGCCTCGATTAAAAAAAGGACGTCGTTCAGGATACCTTAAAGAAAAAGATGAATTTGCATCAATTTGAGTTACATCTGCTTCTACTTGTGAAAAGTCTGGATTGAGAGTGAGTTCTAAACTAGTATTTTTATTAATGTCTAAATTTAGTCCTATGCCTACATTTCCGTTGGGCTTATTATAAAGGATTTTTTGATTACTGTTATTTCTGCTTCCAGATATGTTGCTATACAAGTAAGGTAGTAGTTCAAACCTTTTTTTAATTGTTATTTCATTGAATTTCACAACATCGGTTGTCTGACAGACTAGACAAGGGTTGTCTCTATCCCTAATCTGGCTGCTTAACTCTATAACATTCCCGTCTTCAAAATATCTACGGTAGAAATTAAAGTGCCAGATTTGGTCACTACCATTTGGGAATTCAATCTCTGAGAATGGGATTTTCATTTCGATCTGATATCCATCTTCTGTTATATTTCCAAAGGATTGAAAATTTATATTGAAAGAAACGTCATATCGTTTATCTTCAGATATTTCATTTATTTGCCTTGCATCAAGTTGACTCCCAAGTGCATTAACACCTAAAACAATATTGTTTCTTGCATCTCTGAAAGTATCAAAACGTAGAACAATGAAATCATCATTTAACATATTCATGTCATCTCTTTGCCTAACAGAAGCACGAATATTTTTTGGATCTACTTTTGCGTCAATTCCTACATAAATGAATTCTTTCGAATACGAAATATAACCATGTGTTTTTATTCTTGAAGGCTCGTTATTTGCAGGACTGAATTCAATATCAAAAGGAACTTTTTCTGCTGTAGACCACAACTCCTCATTAAGAAAACCATCTAGCTTGATTTGATTGTCAGTTATTCTATTTGGTGTAAATGTTTCCTGGCCAAGGATTAAACTTGCTTTTAAAAACAAAAAATAAATTAATAGATTTCTCAAGTAAATATGATTTATAAAAATAGAAATGTTTGTTATAAATTTAGCATTTAAAATATTTTTAATATTCTCAATAAAATGGAAAAAGCTTTTTTTTATTTTTTAACCTCATTACTCTTTATTTATTGTAATCCCAATAAGGAAAAAAAAACATTACCCGTTTTTAAAAATTTAGTTTGGGGGGATGAATTCAATTACGAAGGTAAAATTAACCAATCCCTATGGCACCTTCAAACAATTCCGATTGATAATGGAAGTTGGGCTAATAATGAACTTCAACACTATACTGAGAATGTGAAAAACTGCTTCGTTAAAGACGGAATGTTAAATATTGTAGCTTTAAAAGAAGAAATTGAAATTTATAATTCATTAAAAAATTATTCTTCCGCTAGATTAAATTCGAAATTTGATTTTAAATATGGTAGAATTGATGTTAAAGCAAAACTTCCGTCTTCTATTGGTACTTGGCCTGCTATTTGGACTCTTGGTTCAAACATAGATGAAATGGGAAATTATCTTGGGGAAAATAAAGGCGAAACTCCTTGGCCATACTGCGGAGAAATTGATATTATGGAACAAAATGGATGGGACAAAAAAGACCTTTACAATGTCCTCCATTTTCATAACACAGCTACAAATAAAAAGGATGAAATGAAAAAAATTTCAAGTATTTCAAATTCAAATAAATTCAATGTTTATTCACTGGTTTGGACCAAAGAGAAAATATATTGGCTGCTAAATGATACTATTACTTTTGAACACAAGAACATGGACGTAATGCCCTTTGATAATAATCATTATTTATTATTAAATCTAGCCATTGGGGGTGTTTTGGGCGGGAAAGTTCCTGAAGACTTTCGTGAAGAAAGAATGATAATTGATTATGTAAGAATATTTCAATAAACTTTAAAAATCTGTCTTGGGAATGTTAGATCCGTGAGGGTCTATTGTATCCTGTTTTAGCATATTTCTTACTTTACTAAAAAAAACAGGAGAATTAATATGCTCAATTTCTTCTGCAATTTCATGAACTTCATCTGGTTTAAATTCCATAATTTCAACCAAAAATGATTCTATAAGTCTATGCTTAGCAACAACTTCATTCGCAAATTTCCTTCCTTTGTGAGTAAGTTTTATTGACTTATACGGAGAGGTGTCTACAAATTCCATCAAAGAAAGTTTTTTTAACATATTAGATACAGATGATTTTGAAACACTAAAAAGCTCACTTAAAGCAGAAACAGTAACTTTCTCACCAGCTTCATTTAGCTTAAATATTTCTTTTATGTAGTGGTCTTTTTCTTTAGTTTTTTTCATTAGTTTTGCAGTGGTGAACTTTTTTATGTTTAATTTAAATTTACAATCACGTTTTATCTTAATATTTGTCAATTTATTGATTTTTTTTTCAATTTATTCAAATGCACAAATTTTAAAAGGAAGAATTTTAGATCAAAATAATAATTTGGTGGTTGGCGCTACGGTTTATAATTCTACCCTAAAAAAGTCGATTATTACAGATAGTTTAGGAAGATTTAAAATCAATGCTGAAAAAGGAGAAAATAAATTCACAATTTCCTTTGTTGGTTTAAAACCAAGGGTTTTAAATATCACATTTAAAAATGAGGATTTTATTCAAATCGAAGTAATGTTAGAAAGTGACGAGTCTCTTGAAGAGGTTGTGGTCTCTGGAACATTGAGAAACGTATCTAAACTTAATAGTACAGTCCCAATTGAATTATATAAATCAGGTTTTTTTAAGGCTAATCCAACAGCAAGTATTTTTGAAGCAATAGAAAATATCAATGGGATTAGAGGGCAAGTAAATTGTAATGTTTGCAATACCGGCGATATTAGAATAAATGGTCAAGAAGGGGCTAACACAATGGTTCTTATAGATGGTCTTCCAATAGTAAGCGGTCTTTCAACAGTTTACGGTCTAACAGGAATTCCTCAATCTTTAATTCAACAAATAGAGATTATAAAAGGTCCTTCTTCAACTTTATATGGGTCAGAAGCAATTGGAGGGATTATAAATTTAATTACAAAAGTGCCAGAAAAAGTAAGTCCATTATCTATTGAAAGTTTTTCATCTTCCTGGGGTGAGATAAATACTGATCTAGGAATTAAATTTTTAATCGGAGAGAAAACTAATCTACTTGGTATAAATCACTTTTTATATCAAAATCCCATAGATAAAAATAACGATGGGTTTACCGACTTAACTCTACAAAATAGAATTTCAATTTTCAATAAATTAAGTGGTAAAAAAAATAATGTTGCATTTAGATACTTATACGAGGATAGGTGGGGTGGACAAACTAATTGGAATAAGGGCGAAAGAGGAAAGGATAATGTTTATGGGGAGAGCATTTATACCAATAGACTAGAGGTTTTTGGGAAGTACTTGTATAATGACAATCTCTTTTTTCAATATAGCTTGAATCAACACCGTCAAGATTCTTATTACGGGACTTTGTCATTTGATGCAAAACAGACAGTTGGATTTTTACAAGCCATCTATAATTTTAAGATAGAGAAAAATTTGTACACCTTAGGATTAAGTTATAGATATACAGGGTATGACGACAATACACCCGCAACTTTAAAAAAAGAAAAAACTCATCTACCTGGAATTTTTATACAAAATGAAATACTTAAAGACTCTGAAAAATCACTTTTGTTTGGAGTTAGATACGATTATAATTCAAATTATGGGAATGTGGTGACACCAAGAATAAATTTTAAAAAATCAAGTAAAGAAAAAAATTCAACCCTAAGAATGGGTTTTGGTTCTGGTTATAGAATAGTAAACGTTTTCACTGAGGATCATGCAGCACTAAGTGGAGCGAGAGATATTATTTTTAGTGAAAGATTGTCTCCAGAAAAATCATGGAATTTTAATCTAAACTATGTTAAGGATTATTATACAAAAAGAGGACAAATTTTTAAAGTGGATTCAAGTATTTTTAGAACTCTTTTTTCTAATAGAATAATCCCAGATTACGACAGTAATCCAAATCAAATAGTATATTCAAATGTTGACGGGATAGTAGTTTCTCAAGGTGGCAGTGTTGACTTTTTTGGAAAAATTTCAAATGCCTTAGATTTTCAAGTTGGATTAACAGTTATTGATACTTATATTAAGAAAAATGATGCGAAATCAATTCCTTATTTAACCGAAAAGTTTTTAGGGAATTATAAACTAACATATTACAATAATTTTTTAAAATCAAAATTTGACCTAACAGGCAATATTGTTGGACCCATGAAACTGCCTCTTTTGAGCCCCTTAGACCCTAGAGCTAACTTTAGCCCAACATTTAATATTTTAAATCTTCAAGTAACAAGAAAAGTTTCAAATTTTGAATTTTTTATTGGGCTGAAAAATTTACTTGATTTCAAGCCTCCCATAAATAGTATTGCTCGTTCATTTGATCCATTTGATAAAGAAGTAGTATTTGACAATAACGGGGGTCCTATAATAACTGAAAATAATCCCTTCGGGCTTACTTTTGACCCAAGTTATGCGTTTTATTCAAATCAAGGAAGAAGATCTTTTTTCGGACTTAGGTATTTAATTAACAATTAATATTAATTTAAAAATTTGACCTTTAAATTTACACTATGAAATTGATTGGTAAAAAAATTTATTTACTGCTTTTTCTCTGCTGTCTAATTTTGTCAGGTCAGGAGAAAGTGATTGTTTTTTCAATAAACGATATGCACTCAAGGATTGAAAACTTTTCTAAAATAAAGCCTCTGATTGACAAAGAAAAAGAAAAGGGTAACAAAGTCTTTTTTGTAAGTGCTGGTGATATCTTTTCGGGGAATCCTGTAGTAGATAATTATTCAGAGAAGGGATTCCCAATAATAGATCTATTGAACCGAACTGGGCTAGATATAAGTGTAATTGGCAACCACGAATTCGATTATGGCCAAAATGTACTCAGTGATAGAATTTCTCAGGCTAATTTCCCATTCGTATGTGCTAACTTTTCAGGTGGAAAAGGTGAATTGAGCAATGTTAAAAAGTTTGAGGTGATTAATAAAGACGGTATTTCAATTGCCTTCATAGGAGCAGTTGAAACTGGTAACTTTGGGAGATACCCACTTACTCATCCAAAAAAAGTTAAAGGCCTTTTTTTTACAAATCCAATTAAGATTTTTGAGGATTATAAGATAATTAGTGAAAATTCTGATATTGATCTTGTCGTCGCATTGACCCACTTAGGAAAAAGTGGAGATGAAAAATTACTACAAAATTTCAATTATATAGATTTAGTTATTGGTGGGCACTCAAATCATGTCTATGGGAAAAAATATGAAAATGGTTATATGATAATGTCTGGTAAAAATCTAGAAATGATTTCGAAGACTACTATGTCCGTTTATAAAGGAGAAATTACAGACTTTCGTTTCGAAAAAATTGATTTGTCCAATGAAAGCTTAGAAAAAGACCATAACCTCGAGCTGTTGATTCAAAAATATAAAGACAATCCATCTTTATACAAAAGAATAGGGTATTCTAGTGTCAACCATACCAAAGCTGAAACTGGCTGTTTTTATACAGAAGCAATAAGAGAAGTAGTTAATGTAGATATTGTTATTCAAAATAGTGGAGGTATTAGAGGTAATTTAAAAAAAGGGGTTATTACGCCCATTAACATATACACCATTGACCCTTTTGGAAACGGCTTAGATAAGTTTTTAATAACCCCATCTGAATTAAATCTTTTTTTAAAAAAGTATAATAAAAAATATTATATCTCTTCAAAAGTAAATATCAAACAAAAATCCAGTGGATATATAGAGATTTACAGAAACGGGAGGAAAATAGATGAAAATGAAAAGGTTTCATTAGCAATGAACGATTATATTTCGAATACGTTCAGTGAATACTTACCCGAGCCTTTATTTTCGCATCAATTCACTACAGCTGAATATTTAATTAAGTTTTTAAATAATCATATTGGGGAAAAACTGAATTTTAAAAATTGTGGTAATTTTTAAAAAATTTTTTTTGTAGTTTCAATTACACTATATTTTATCAATTATTTATGAATTTCTCTACCCCAACTTTAGTGATAAACAAATCCATCTCTTTAAATAATTTAGATAGAATGATTGATGTTGCAAATAAGAATAATTTAGTTTTAAGGCCACATTTCAAGACCCATCAGTCGTTAGAAATAGGGAATTGGTTTAAAGAGAAAGGAGTGACATCAATTACTGTTTCTTCAATATCAATGGCCGATTTTTTTTCAAGTGAGTGGGATGACATAACAATAGCCTTCCCATTAAATATTTTAGAAATAGATAAATTAAATTTACTGATTAAAGGAAATAAAGTTAAACTTTTAATTGATTCCATTTCATCACTAAAAATATTGGATGGTCAATTAGAAGGTTCTGTTGAAGTATATCTAAAAATGGATGTTGGATATAATAGAGCTGGATTAAAAGTTGATGAAAAACAAAAAATAAAATCAATTATCGAGTTCTGCAAGACTAGCAAAAAAATTATTTTTTTAGGATTTTTGGCACATTTTGGTGATTCATACAAATCTAAAAACAGGAATGAAATCAAAAATATTTTTCAAAAATCGATAGAACGAATTAAAGTTTTAAGTGATTGTTTTCCTAATTATCAAATCTCCATTGGCGACACGCCAACCTCCAGTACTATTGAAAAATATCCAAATTTTGTAAATGAAATTAGACCTGGGAACTTTATTTTTTATGATCTTGCACAGTATAAAATCGGTTCTTGTAGCATTACTGATATCGCTATAAGAATGATTTGCCCAATAGTGTCCATTTATGAAGACAGAGAAGAAGTTCTAATATATGGAGGGTCTGTTCATTTCTCAAAAGATAGTTTAAGTGATAATGAAAATGACATATTCGGTTATGTATACTCTGGAGAAACCTGGACTGTTAGCAATAAAATTGGATACATAAAGTCACTATCTCAAGAACACGGGATTGTTAAATTAGAAAAAAAGGTAGAACTAAAAATTGGAGATAAGCTTAATGTAATACCTGTTCACTCTTGCCTCGCC
>JBELIL010000039.1:6695-14342 GCA_042090925.1 Flavobacteriales bacterium | reverse complement strand
ATATTTTAAAGATTTTAGTCTACAGATCTAAAACAGCTACACTGGCTGCTCCAATCCAAGGATTCATGGATGCAAAAATTGATGAAAGTATGACTTCTAAAATTGAAGTAAAATTGATCGAAAGAAAAACTAATGCAATAATATTTGAAGATGTTGGTACAAACGCAGGATGTGAGGTGGCAGGGAAATATGATGTTTTGATAAAAAACTAATCATTAACTTTAACCCGTTTGGCTTCCTCACTTTCTCTAACTTTTTTTGTTTTGATATTATTATTTCCAAAATTGTAAGTAATTGTCATTTTAGCTTGAGGCTTAGAAAGATTTAAAAGACCTTTTTGCATCATATTTAACTCAGGAGTATCAATTAACGGTCTAAAACCCATTGTGTTAAAAAGATTTGTCCCATTTAATGTTATGTTTATATTTTCGCTAATTTTTTTTTGTAAACTAATGTCTAATTTACCTAATGGGAGAAGAATACCACCATTGTTTAAATTTTGCTTGGATTGATAAAATCCCACTATTTGCAATGATGTAGTTTCAGAAATTTTCATATCGTTGTTTATATTAAATCTTGCTGACTCTAATCTCCGATCTATAGAAACTTCCGCTAGTGAACCCTCAATAGCGGAGGAAGAAAATGTTGTAAAAAACCTTATGTTCCAAAAATTTGTAGGATTAAATGGATAACTAAAAATTACATTAAACGATTTTCTTTTATCAAAATTATTCGGCGTGAAAGTAACAAAATTTGTTTCTGCGTCAATTGTCGGGCTAAATCTAGCAATAATATCCTTTTCAATAGAATATTGAGCAGAAACATTTAAAGATTTAAATCTGTAATCAAATTGTATATTATCAGAATAAGAGGGTACTAATGACAAATTTCCAAAAATGGCTGTATTTAAATCTAAAAAAGCAGCAAGAGGAGCCATTTGGGTAAAAGCTGGTCTTGTAATTCTTTTGCTGTATGAAAAATTAAAATTATTGAAGTCATTAATCTTATATGATATGAATAAACTTGGAAAAAAATTACCATAATCTCGATCAATAAAAATCTCTCCATTTGGAGAATCAACAAAGGTATCAGTAAATTCATATCTTATACCTGATTGAATTTTAATTTTTTTTGACAAATCAAAATTAAATTGAGAATAGGCTGCAAAAATATACTCATCTAATCTACTCTCATTGGTAAAAAGATCATCAGTAACGAAATCTACTAAGACAGAATTTAGGTTGTTAAAATCTGACTTAACATATTTTATTCCTCCTGAGTAGTCAACTGATGAAAAAATTTTTGATTCATAATCTAGCTTAAAAACCTTAATATTAAAAGGTGAAGTTTTTTCAGTATAAATATTTTCAGGAGTTTCAAAAATAACATTCGAAAAATCGGCATCCCAATTTTGAAAATTCTCGTACCTCAAGATATCTAAAGATATTTCGACAAAACCATCTCCATTGAATTTATATTTTGTGAAAAAATTAATCTGGGAACTTTCCCATTTTTTTAACTCCTCTCTTCCGAAGTCATAGGATATATTTTCTCCCTCCTCAAAAATTGTTGTTCCAAATTGGTTTTCATTAGATGAATATCCAGTAATTGTAAATCCAGCATCAAGTTTCTCTGTAAAGAAATAATCATAACTGAAACGTAAATTATGTGCAGGAATCTTCCAATTTGTTTCATAAACTACTCCTGATGTCAAATTAGGAACAACGTTTGTAATTGTTCTTTCGTATGAGGCATCATAGGGTATTTCATTAATTGAATAAGAATAATTAAAATTTAAATTTTGCTTAGTATTTGAAAAGTTAAAGTTTGTTGTAAGAGAGTTTTGCATTTTGTAGTCATCAATAAATCCGTAACCATTTGTTCCAATTAAACTTCCACTTAGTCCCTCATTTTCAGATTTTTTTAATTCTATGTTTATATAACCTGAATTACCTTCAGCGTCAAATTTTGCTGGAGGAGTAGTGATAAGTTCTACAGCTTTGGCGTTATCAGCGCTCATCC
This sequence comes from Flavobacteriales bacterium, assembly GCA_042090925.1. Taxonomy (GTDB): domain Bacteria; phylum Bacteroidota; class Bacteroidia; order Flavobacteriales; family Flavobacteriaceae; genus TMED96. The sequence continues at coordinate 12,320 of JBELIL010000039.1, read as the reverse complement.
CATTTAAATATTGGATTAGTGCAGTTGCAGGCATGTAAGTGATTCTTCCATTAATCATAACATTTACTCCTGACTTTCCGAGCATAGATATCGACTCGTTTTGCCTATCAACAATTATTCCTGGAGTTCTTTCTAATATATCTAAAATTGTAGATCCAGATGTTGAAGAGTCATTTTCTAAATCAATTATTGTTCTATCAATTTCGCGTTTATAAGCTATCTTTCTCCTAGCAGTTACATCTACGTCATTTAGTTCAAAAGATTCTTGCTCAAGATTGACCGTCTGCAAATCAACTGACTTGTTTAGAATTAGTGAAAAATAATCTGATTCGTACTTTTCAAAACCAATACTTATGATTGAAATTTTAAATTTTCCAGTTTCTTTTGTGGATAATTCAAAGTCTCCGTTTTCATCAGATGATGTTCTATCGTTAGTCCAATTTCCTTCTTCATCTAGGAGTAAGATGTCTGCATACGGGATACCAATATCTGATGCGTCTACAATTTTACCAGCAATTATACTTTGTGAAAATGATCTGAATAAGCTCAGAAATAATAATAAAAATAGAAGTAATTTTTTGGTCATTGGTTTGGTTGCTGCAAATATATATTCTTGTAAATTACTTTTAAAATAAAAGTGATGTTTTAATCTATATTTAAAAATATCATAACAAAAAGTGTCTTTTTTTAAATAAAAATTTATAATAATTAATAAATTATATGAAAAGTTTAAGACTTGCTTTTAAAAATTTATATTTGGAATTATTAACCATAAACTAATTAAAATGAAAAAAATATTTTTATTAACGTTTTTTTTGTTTGCATCAATAGCAATTGGGCAAACAAAACTTTATGACATTGTTCTTGTAAAAGCACATGATGTTCAAGCTTATGACAATTATATCAAAGAGACCTTTTCAAAGATACATACAAACAGAATCAAGGAGGGAAAATTACTCCAATGGGATGTCTGGAAAGTTGTAGATAATCCTCAAGAGGACTTTACTCACATGATAACTTACATTTTCGATATGGATAAATACCCCCTAGAAACTGGCGCTAGAGAATATTTTGATATGACAGACAAATCATGGGAGCTTATGTGGAAAGATGTAAACTCCATCAGAGAAAGAGTTGGTCAAGTAAAGTGGATAGATCTGGGCTCAGCTAGAAAAAAAGGTGTCGATTACTTGCCTCAAATAATGGTTTTAAATTTTATGAGTGCTAATCCAAAAAAGTGGGGGACGTATGAAAAAACTGAATTAAGCAACACAAAATCTATTCCTGATAACTCTCTTCGAGTAGGTTGGAATTTTCATAGAAGAATTGATGACTATGGAAGCGATAACTATTTTTCTCACGTGACAATCGATTGGTATGATGAATACAAAGACTTTTTAAAAACCAGCTTAGGCTCTGTTTCAGATGTATCTCGTAATAGCTTAGATTGGTCTAAACTTAGAGATCTGAAGAAAAGAGTTGTTATGTATAAATTTATCAGTGAAAATTAATTTAAAGAGCCTCCTTTTCGGAGGCTTTTTTTATTCTTTTAAAGTTGGATACTCTATTCCAAGTTGATCTAAATATGTATCATATTTAGTTTCGTCATAATAAAATTTGCTCAAAAGAGGTTTGTACTTGGACATTATACTTGTATTTAATTCTGTTGGTGGAGGGTCATTTTTTGAAATCATTGGCCTATAAGTATCCTCCTTTATTTGGATGCTATTAAAGTAATTTTTTGCCTCTTTCAATAGATTTGGATTTAAAAGAAAATCTAGAACTGTCATGGCAACCACCTTTGCTCCTGCGGTGGCTCCTTTATGGGCAATTGGAGTTGCCATAGTTATTGCATTTGACCAGTGATGACCTTGAAGACCTGGAATATTTGAAGGAAATCTAAGAGTAACTGTCGGTACTTTCCATGATATATCACCTATATCATCTGAACCTCCACTGATAAATCGTTTTTGAGGAATTCCAATTTTTGAAAGCTTGGTAGCTAATCCATTTTGATTATTTGAATTAACAACTTTTTGGACGGCCTTGGCAAGTTTTTGATCTTTTTCTGACCAAGACGGTAACCCCACTTCTTTTATATTTTCATACATTGTTTCTGCAATTACTTTATTAAAATGTCTTGGCCATGCAGACCCAAGAACCTTAGAGGAAAATTTTGTGTCAGTCATTTTAGCTGCTCCCTCAGCAATATTGTTTGCATCATTATACATTTTCATAATCCCGTCATATTTAACGTCTCTTAAATAATACCAAATAGACGCTTCAGATGGAACGACATTTGGTTGATCTCCAGATTTTCTAAAAATTGAATGTGACCTCTTTAACGGATGAAGATGCTCACGTTTATAGTTCCAACCTATGTTCATAAGCTCTGCAGCGTCTAGAGCACTTCTTGCCCTCCAAGGTGCTCCCGCAGAATGTGCAGACTCTCCATAGAATGTATATTCGACTGATATTAAGCCTGTACCTTTTGCTTGTCCCCAAGATACAGACATGTTACTACTTACATGGGTAAAAATACACATATCAATGTTATCAAAATATCCATCTCTAACATACCAGGCTTTTGAACCAAGTTGTTCTTCAGCAATACCGGGCCAAATAATTAGAGTTCCCTTTATGTTATTTTCCTTCATTATTTTTTGAACTGCCAGCGCAGCTGTTATAACTACCGGTAGGCCTGAGTTGTGTCCCTCACCATGACCAGGTGCTCCTTTAACCATCGGTTTATGGTAAGCAACACCAGGATACTGGGAAGCCTTAGGAATTCCATCAACATCACTTCCAAGTGCGATAATTGGACCTTCACCGTTACTCCATTTTGCAAACCATGCAGTAGGAATACCAGAGATTTGGTAATCGATTTTAAAATTTGCATTTTCAAGAATATTGGTAAGATACTTTGACGACTCTACTTCATGGAATCCAAGCTCAGCAAAACTAAATACTTTGTCAACCATAATTTGTGTTTTTTTATGGTTTTCTTGAGTTAGCTTTTGTGCTAAAACCTTTTTTTCTTTTATGAATTTATTGTTGTGTTTTTTTTGAGCAGAAACGTTAATAATAAGAGTTAGTAATAAAAATATACTTAGTTTAAACTTCATGATTTTATTTTTTACTTTCTTTAAAGATATAAAAACGAGATATAAAATTTATAAACATCGACCCCCACTTGAGGAAAATGTGTCTTGAAGACATAGTTGATATGGGGGTCGTTGTTTAAATCAAAATTTTAATATTTTAAATGAGGATTTTCTATTTAATTGATATTCTCTTTCCGAACAATCAACATTATCTCCACATAAATTATCTGTATTTTCTTCACCATAAGCTTTAATTAATAATCTACTTGGATCAATACCTTTTTTTACGAGCCATGATTTTGTTACTTGTGCACGTCTTAACGATAACACTCTATTGTAAGGAACAGATGCCCGAGAATCCGCATAAGAATTTACTTCTAAAATCATATTGGGATATTTAATTAATGTTCTGAATACCTCATCAAGAGAAACTATTGAAGATGGCCTTAGAGTATATTTATCTAAATCAAAGTAAATCGGCTCTATGTTTAATAAACATATTAAATCATATGGGAGACATTCTTTATTCCATTTTAGACCCACGTTTTCAATTATATTTGGGCTATCATCAAAGATTAAATCAACTAATCTGGAATTATATCCTAGACCATTAGACACTCTGATTTTGTATCTGTTTTCACAATAGTAATCTCTCTTTGAGAAATAAAACTGACCCTTTTCATTTGCAATGGTCTCATCTATTGGATTTTCATTTTGGTTTAATAATTCAACTAAAGACCCTACTAAAAGCTCTCTAGTGTATAAATCGTAAACAGATCCAGAAATTGATGGAGAACACTCCTGAGGTTTTCTGTATTCTACGTTATTTGCAACTGCGAGCCCCTCATTTCTGAATGAGATGATTTCCTTTTTGGGTCTTAAATTTCGAGTTATCCTGTAAACTTGGTCTGAGGAACTTCCATTTGGTCCACTTCTGTTTGAAGAAAAATATCCAAATTCTTTAGATTCTTTAAAAACAAATCCAAAATCGTCAAAGGGAGAGTTTAATGGAATGCCTAAATTTTTACTTTTAGAGGGAAAACCTCTACTATTTAATTTAGCTGAAAATACATCGAACCCACCGAGTCCCATCCTACCATCACTTGAATAAAATAAGGTAAAACTATCATCAATAAAAGGGAAAGATTCCCTAAACTCTGTATTAACGTTTGGACCCAGATTAATTGGTTGACTGTATTGCTCATCATCATAAATGTAAACAAACCATATATCAGACTTGCCAAATGTTCCTGGCATATCCGATGAGAAATATAATTTTTTACCATCAGGGCTTAAAGCTGGGTGAGCGACGGAGAAATCGTTTCCATTAAAAGGAAGCTCTTTTATTGATCCCCAAGAATCGTCATCATTTTTTGTGGCTTTATAAACCTTTAACTTTACTTCATTATCTCTCGATCTTTTCAATTTTCCATTGAAATAATTATTTCTAGTAAAATACATTGTTTTTCCATCCATAGAGATTGTTGCTGAGGACTCGTGGTATTTTGTATTTACTTCCCCTCCTAGTCTCTCTCTATTAACAAGGACTCCTAATGAATCGATTTCTGCCACAAAGAGATCTAAAAAAGGTTCGTTAGACCAATCATAATTTTTACTTCCAGTTGCGTCTTCAGACGATGAAAAGATGATCTCATTATCACTATAGAAATTAGGACCAAAGTCCGATTTTCCAGAATTTATCTTTGTCTCGTATAGCTGATAAATAAATTCTGACTCGAAAATGTCGTTTAGATAGTTTTTGGATGATGTGTAATTATTTTGTGAAATTGGATTGTTGGTTAGTTTTAAATATGTTTCAGTGAGTTGATCTGCCACCTCATATGCTTCAATACTTTTGAATGAAATAGCCGCTTTAAAATATATTTCAGGATCAAGTCCTTTTGGATATGTATTTATCAATTTATTGAACCATATTGTTGCTAAATCGTACTGACTATTATTAAAAAAAGACAAAGCTAAAAATTGATACGCTTCTTTAGATGCTCTTCCCGATCTAACAATCTTTAAATATTTTTCAATAGCAGGAGAATACTCATACGATTCGAAATTACTTCTTGCGGTAAAAATATTTTGTCTTTGGACTCTCGATTTTGAGTCATATAATCTTGACAATGAATCTGTTCCATGGTTTTGGTGAGATTGAAAATTATCACTTTTATTGTTATAAGAAAAACTATTGTAAACATTATTTTCTAAATTGAATTCAGCATTCTCATTATATTCAACTATGGGGAGCTTAGTCTCTTTGTTTATTATGAAATTTGTTTTTGGTTTTTCTTTAATAATAGGTTGAGGTTGATAATCAATTGTGTCTTTGATATTTATTTTAGATTTTGGTTCATTTTCTTTTTTAGCTTCTGGCTTTCTTTCAAGTATAATTTCTTTTATTTTAGTTTTTAAGGATTCTTTTATGGGTTCTGTTTTTTTGACTTCTTTGCTTTCTTTTTGATTTGATTTTAAATTAGATTCAGTTGTAATCTTATTTGGTTTATCGTCATAG
>JBELIL010000039.1:0-6595 GCA_042090925.1 Flavobacteriales bacterium | reverse complement strand
TGAATCAGATTTAATAGTTTTTTGAGAGTAACTATTTTGTAAAAGAAAGATTAACCCCAAGGAGAGTAAAATTGATCGTGTTGTATGTTTATGTCTTAACATTTTAAAAAAACCTTGGTGTTAAAATTTTTCTATTCGTTCCAAAATCAATTCTTATAAATACCTCAAAACTACCTGAACTATAATCTTCAATTTCTGTAGTAGTAAAGTCATATGAAAGACCTATCATAAGTGCATCTGAAACTTGAATTCCTGCGAGACCAGTTATTGCTGAATCCAATCGATTAGCAACACCAAAAGTAAAATTATTATTTAGTAAAAAGTTTAGTGATAAATCCCACTGAATTGGTGTACCTCTAACTGCTTTAACTAGAGTTGCGGGTTTAAATTTTAACGACGGTAATAAGTCAAAAACATAACCCCCAATCAAATAAAAATGTATGTTATCTGATACTCTTGAGAAAAAACTAGAGTTGCTTTCAGCCAATTCAAAAAATCTTTTTTCTAAAAGATTTGGAGCAGACAATCCTAAATAGTACTTTTCAGAATTAAAGAAGATACCGACCCCAACTTGAGGTTGAAACTTATTGTCTATGACATAGTTGATATAGGGGTCGGTATTGTCATATATATTGAGTTTTGAAAAGCTTATATCCATGCTATTCAATCCAGCTTTTAACCCAAAGGTTAATTTTGAAAACATAAACCTTATTGAATATGCGTAATCTATGGAAAAGTTAGTTTCACTTACAGGACCAATTTGGTCATTAAAAACTGATAGGCCTAGACCCATATTTTCAGTTTTGCCAATAGGCGCGTCAAAGGCGAGTATACTTGTTTTAGGAGAACCCTCTATATCTAACCACTGAGATCTTCCCAAAAACTTTAAACTCATTATTCCTCTATTACCAGAATATGCTGGATTGAAAATTTGAGTTGCATACATGTATTGTGTGAATTGAGCTTCTTGTTGTGCAAAGTTTGAAAAAGAGACTAAGCCCAATAAAATGGGTAAAATAATTTGCCATATGTTTAATTTTTTCTTAATCATTATATAAGAATAAATAACCTACATATTCTGTCTTTCCTGGATTATCCTGTTCAGGGAAAGTAAGAACGTAATAATATGTTCCTGATGGAAGCTTAACGTTTTGATCAATTGTTATTCTACCTCTAGAAAATCCATTAAATGCATCTGAATTAACCCTTCCTGGATAATTTTTGACTTCAAAGACTAAGACTCCCCACCTATTAAATATTCTGAGTAGATTGTTTGGATAGTCTTCGATACCTCTTATAAATAGTATATCGTTCTTCCCATCATTATTTGGTGTGACAAGTGTAAATACCTCAATTTTGGATTCAAATTGATTGTCTAATTCAGTAACAGTGGGGTCATCTGTTGTATTTCCGTCATCATCATCTCCATCATCACTGATGTCAAAAATTGGTAAATTATAATTTGGAACCGTACCTGATACTTGGACAATATTTTCAATAAAACCTGTGTAAGCGTCGGCTTGAGTAATATTGTAAATCGCTTCATAAATTACTAGACCACCTGGTAGTATTGAGTTTTGGTCTGATCCAGAAGTTGAAGACACATAATAAGGATTTGTACTGAGGTAAATTCTACCTCCATTACCGTCGTACATTGTGTCTTCGATTGTCAAGTCATTAATTTTTACATTTCCTGTATTTCTAATTGAAATTGTATAAGTAATTATATCTCCAGCACCAATAAATTCATCCCTTGATGTAACCGAGGCCGTTTTAGTAACTTCCAATTCTGGTCTTGGAGTAATTTGAATTTCGGTTGGATCATCAGCAATATTACCATCTGTATCATCTCCATCATCAGATATATCTGAAACTTGTTTTGAGCCATCTAAGTTTTCTGCTGAAGCATTTACTGAATTAATAATGGTACCTGATTCAGCAGCTTCAGATTCTATGTTATAAAAGGCAATATAAGTTGCCGTTTCTCCAATTTTTAGTTTTCCTTCAACGGATCCTTCATCTGCTCCAATGAAAAATGGACCATTTGATAATTTCAAGGTATTCCCTAATGCATCACTTAAATTGTCTTCAATGATCAAATTCTTTAATGGAGTATTACCTGTATTTTTAACTGTAATGGTATAGGTTATTAAATCCCCTGAATCAATTATTTGATCTTCAGAACTAACAGTTGCAGTCTTTGTAACTTCTATCATTGGGGATTCCTCTAATAAAACTATTGTAGGATCGTCAACAGTATTGCCATCGGTATCGTCTCCATCATCACTTACATCAGAAATTCTATAATTTAAGCTTGGTCCCGTGGCTGATACTTCAGCTGAATTTATAATTTTACCTGTTGGAATGACCTTTTCCTCAATAATATAGAACGCTATGTATGTTGCAGTTTCACCACCAACTAATGTCCCTTCCCCAGATTGTTGACTGGCGCCAGAGAAAAATGGTCCATTACTAAGAGCTAAATTTTTTCCTTCTCCATCGGTCAATGTGTCTGTTAATTCTATATCGCTTAGGGTTGAATTACCTTTATTTTCAACAGTTATTGTATACTCAACAATATCTCCAGCACCAATTTTATTATCTCCATTATCAGTTACTTTTGCGATTTTTGTTACCTCTAAACCAACATTTGATACTGTGAATATTTCAGTTTGATCATCACTTGTGTTTCCATCTGTATCATCACCATCGTCACTGATATCAGTTACATCTCCGATTTTCCCTGGACTATTCCCAGTAAATACAATACTGTTTCTTATAACTCCAGTGTCAGAGGCTCGCTGACCAATTATATAGTTTGCAAAATATGTTGCCGTCTCTCCCGGTAGTATTATACCCTTGACAGATCCTTGGCTAGATGAAACGAATGTGGGTGGTGTTGTTAAAACTAAATCTTTACCATTCCCATCGGTAAGATTATCTACAAATGAAAGCCCAGAAACCACAATATTTCCCTTATTTTCTATCGTTATTGTATAAGATATGGTGTCGCTAGTGTCATTAATTCCGTTGTTGTTATTATCTGTTATAGTAGCTGTTTTGGTAACCTCTATTGCTGGAATTGATTGAATTTCGATTTCAGTAGGGTCGTTGGATGTATTACCATCGGTATCGTCTCCATCATCACTTATATCTGAAACATTATTTACATTTCCTGGACTAGATCCTGTAGCAGTTACACTGTTAATAACCTTTCCAGTTGCAGAGTCGCTATCGGTAATTAAATACGTTGCAGAGTAAGTTGCGGTTTCTCCAACTACAAGAATACCATTTAAAGAATTCTGAGTCGAAGAAACAAATGCAGGTCCAGAAGAAAGTTGAAGTGTTCTATTATTACCATCTTTCAAATTATCAACAAGAGTTATTGAACTAACCACTGTATTTCCGTTATTATTTACTGTAATTGTATAAACAATTGTATCACCGGTGTTTGTGGTGCCGTCACCGTTATCAACTATGTAAGCTGTTTTAGTAACTTCAATTGAACTATTTAAATTAAATTCTACAACAGTAGCATCGTTTGTAGTGTTACCATCGGTATCATCCCCGTCATCACTTACATCCGAGACATCATTTGTATTTCCTGGGCTACTACCTGTAACTGTGACAGTGTTATTAACACTTCCAGTATCTGCATTTGCTTGGGTAACTAAATAAGTAGCATTGTAAGTAGATATTTCGTTGGGTGTAATTGTACCTTGTGGACTGTTGCTAGAATTTGAAGCAAAAGTTGGTCCGGACGTTAATGTTAAATTTGTACCGTTACCATCTGTGATTATATCACTTAGTGTCAGACCTGTAATCTGAATATTACCTTTATTTTCAATTGTAATAACATAATTAATCGTATCTCCGGCTCCATTTACTCCATCTCCATTATCTGAAACAGTCGCTCTTTTAGTTACCTCTATCACTTTTGAAGGAGCAATAATCACCTCTGTTGGGTCATTTATAGTATTTCCATCTGTGTCATCACCATCGTCACTTACATCTGAAACATCATTGTTGTTTCCTGGTGAACTTCCTGTTGCTGTAACGGTATTATTTATTTTTGAAGTTAACGCAGCAACATTAGATATTAAATAACTAGCAGAATACGTAGATGTCTCACCAATAGCTAGAGCACCTTGATTTGAACCAAGAGAATTAGAAGTAAATGTAGGATTTGAAGTAAGGGTTAAAGCACCATTATTACCATCGGTTAAAGTATCAGCTAAACTAAGTCCAGATATATTTACATTACCGTTATTTATTACAGTAATTGTGTAATTGATTGTATCTCCAGCGCCATTTACACCATCCCCATTATCAACCACATTAGCTATTTTTGTAACTTCTATTGAAGGTACTTGTGAAGTATAAACAATGGTTGGATCGTTGGTTGTATTTCCGTCTAAATCATTACCATCATCACTAACATCCGTCAAGTCACCAGTATTACCTGGACTGCTTGCTGTAACTGTTACTCTATTTATAACAGCACCACTATCTGAAGGTCCTTGAGCAATAATATAGGTTGCAGAGTAAGTAGCTTTTTCACCTGCAGTTAGAGTCCCTTGAGAGGAACCAGCTGTTGAGCTTACAAAAGTAGGTCCATTATTTAGATTTATTGAAACTCCATTGTTGTCTGTAAGTGTATCAACCAAAGTAACTCCAGTAATTGTTTGACCACCCTTATTTTCAACTATAATTGTATAGTTAATCGTATCTCCAACACCATTAGAGTTGTCGTTATTATTATCAGTAACGGATGCAGTTTTTGTTACTTCAATAGCACCTTGAGAGACAGTTAACACTATAGTTGGGTCGTTAGTTGTATTTCCATCTGTATCGTCACCATCATCAGAGACATCTGTTACATTATTATTATTATTTGGACTACTAGCTGTTGCCTGTAAAGTGTTATTTACACTTCCTGAATTTGCTGCTTGAAGGCTTATAGTATAAGTGGCAGTGTAAGTTGCAACCTCTCCAACAAGAAGTCTTGTTTGATTTGACCCTTGGGTAGCTGAATTAAATGTAGGTCCAGAATTTAAAGAAAGTGCCAAACCATCACCATCTGTTAAAGTATCGTTTAAAGTAATTCCAGAAAGAGTAACGCTTCCAGTGTTTGCAACGGTTATTGTGTAAACAATTTGGTCACCCTGATCATTAGAATTACTACTATTTACGTCTGCAACATTAGCAATTTTTGTAACCTCAATTTTTGGATTTTGTGCTAAAATTATTTCGGTTGGATCATCAGTAGTATTTCCGTCGGTATCATCGCCGTCATCACTTTTATCTGAGGTTCCAGATGAATTAAGTGGGTCACTTGCTCTGGCTGTAACTGAATTTAAAACTTTTCCTGCATCAACATCTGCTTGTGTAATGGTGTAAGTAGCTGTGTAAGTTGAAACCTCATTAACTTTTAGATTTCCAATACTTGATCCTAGAGAGTTTGATTTGAATGTTAAAGGCTGAGTATAGGTTAAAACAGTATTATTTGAATTTGAAAGTTGATCCTCAAGCGAAAGATTTTTAACTGCTACATTACCATTGTTTAAAACTTGAACAGTATAAATAATTTTGTCTCCCAAGTCATTTTGAGAACTGTTATTAACATCTAAAACGGATCCTGTTTTGGTTACCTCCAAAGATGGGATCATTTCAAATCTTGTGATTGTCGGATCATTTGCAGTGTTGCCATCGGCGTCATTACCATTGTCAGAAACATCACTTACATTGTTATTACCAGTAGAACTAGCAATAGCCGTAACTGTATTTGACACAAGTCCAGTATCTACATGGTTTTGATTTACAATTAAATAAGCATTATATGTTGCAATCTCATTTGGCTTTAAAATACCATTTATTGAATTCATTGAAGAACCACCATAAGTAGGACCATTGGAAAGGTTTAGAATATTTCCTAACCCATCTTTAAGGGTATCCGTTATAGAAATATTATTTAATGTTATGTTTCCAATGTTTTTTACAGTTATTGAATAATTTATTACATCTCCAACACCAGTGATTCCGTCTCCATTATCTGTAATTTGTGCAATTTTAACAGCTTTTAGGGATGGGGAAGCCGTAATGGATGTTTCAGTAGGATCGTTTGTTGTGTTTCCATCTGTGTCATCTCCGTCGTCACTAACATCACTTACATTATCACCTCCAGGAGTTTGTGCAGAAACCAATACTTGATTGGTAAACCCTCCTGTGTCAACCGCAGACTGGTCGATGATATAAAATGCAATATAATTAGCTGTTTCGCTTGCTTTTAGTGTTCCAGCTGGAGAACCTAAATTTCCTCCTGAAAAGGATGGTCCGGAATTTAAGTTCAAAGTGGCACCAGCATTATTTCTAAATAAGTCATTTAATGATAGGTTACTTAGTGTTATATTTCCAGTGTTTTCAATTGTTATATCATATCTTACAATATCTCCCTTTCCAACTACTCCATCTCCATTATCTGTAATAGTGGCAGTTTTAGTTACTTCAATACCAGGAGTAGATGAAATTTCAACTACAGTGGCATCATTTGTTGTGTTGCCATCGGTATCATCTCCATCATCTGAGGTATCAGTGA
>JBELIL010000038.1:12255-14944 GCA_042090925.1 Flavobacteriales bacterium | reverse complement strand
GAAGGAGTACAACAAGCACTTTTAAAATTACTAGAAGGAACTTTAGTTAATGTTCCCCCAAAGGGTGGTCGAAAGCACCCTGATCAAAAATTCATAGAAGTTGACACTTCAAATATATTGTTTATTGCTGGTGGGGCATTTGACGGGATTGAAAGAGAAATAAATAAAAGATTGAACTTAAAATCCATTGGGTTTAAATCAAAAAAGACAACTGATCAGATTGATTTTTCTAATTTGCTCGAGCAAATTAATCCAAAAGATGTTCGTTCATTCGGTTTAATTCCTGAAATAATTGGTCGCCTCCCAGTAATTACTCATATGAATCCTTTAGATAAAAAAACCCTTAGATCAATTTTAACAGAACCTAAAAACGCAATTACAAAACAATACATAAAATTATTTGAAATTGATGGTATAAAATTAGAATTTACTCCAGGAGCGTTAGATTATATAGTTGAAAATGCACTTTCCTTTGACTTGGGTGCTAGGGGATTAAGATCTCTCTGCGAATTAATTTTAAACAATGCAATGTTCGAACTCCCTGGATCTGAAACTAAATATCTAAAAGTTACCAAATCCTACGCTCACTCAGAGCTTAAAAAAACAACATTCCCAGATTTAAAAGCTGTTTCTTAAAACTAAATATTTAAAAGATTTTCAATAAACTTTCTATCATTTGATAGTCTTTGAATCTTATGCTGACCTCCTATCTTATTATAATTTCTGAGCCATTTATCAAATAAACCCTTCTGAGCTACACTAATTTTTGGACTGCTCATCGTTATATTTTTATGCCTTTTGGCATCGTAATCTGAGTTAAGCTCTCTTAATTTTTGATCAAGCGTTTTACCAAATGTATCTAAATTATTAGGTGCATCTTTAAATTCAATCAACCACTGATGAGAACCTCTTGAATTTTTATTGCTGATATATATAGGAGCTACTGTATAATCAACAATCTTTACTCCTGTTTGTAATGAAGCTTCTTCTATTGCTCTATCTGTGTTTTCAATTACTACCTCTTCTCCAAATGCATTGATAAAATGTTTGGTTCTACCAGTAATCTGGATTCTAAAAGGGGAAAGAGAAGTAAACCTGACAACATCACCAATCCTGTATCTCCACAATCCTCCGTTTGTGGTAATAACCAACTCATATTCAATAAATAATTTAACATCTTGAATTTCGACAATAGAATCTTGATTTTGACTAACTGGTATAAACTCATAAAAAATGCCATAGTCTAACATAAGCAAAAGATCATCCGAATCGTTCTGATCCTGAATTGCAAAAAATCCCTCTGAAGCATTGTATGTCTCATAATAATGGATTGGATTAGAAGAAAATATCTGATCATATTGATTTTTATATGGTCTAAAACTCACTCCTCCATGAAAATATACTTCTACATTTGGCCATATTTCGAATATATCGGATTTATTCATCTTTGCTAATCCTTGATTAAGAAGGACTAGCATCCAGGAGGGGACACCTACCAAACTTGTAACATTTTCCGAAAGACATTCATTCAGGATTGCTTTTATTTTATTATCCCAATCAGACATTAAAGACACCTTCATACTTGGCGTAGTATTAATTTCAGCCCATAGTGGCATATTATCAATTATTATAGAAGATAAATCACCAAAATAATTTTGTTGGTTTTGATGCAACTCTTGGCTTCCTCCGAGCCTAAGACTTTTTCCTGTAAATAGCTGGGTGTTTGTATTATTGTTAATATATAAAGAAAGCATATCTTTTCCCGCCTTATAATGACAATTTTCAAGAGCCTCAGTACTTACAGGAATAAACTTACTTCTAGAATCTGTTGTCCCACTTGACTTTGCATACCATTTAATCTTGGTTGGCCAAAATAAATTATCTTCTCCTTCTCTACTCTTGTTAATATCCTCTGCTATTTCTTCGTAAGACTGAATCGGAATCCTTTTTTTAAACTCAGTATAGCTTTTAATTGAGTTAAAATCGTATTGATACCCAATTTTAGTTTTTTTTGCAAAACTTATCAAATCCATTAAAACCTCTTGTTGGACCTCAACAGGATATTTTAAAAATAATTCAATTTGATGGATTCTTTTTTTTAAGAACCAACTAGCAATTGAATTAAATAAAGGAAAAGGCATATTTATTATATATTTAAACAAAAATAAAACAAGTTATTTATGTTTTCTGGAGTTTTAAAGAAAATGTATACCGAAATTGATAATGAGGTCAAATATTATTTGGACTTTAAAGACCATATAATCAACTTTAATCAATGCCTTGAAAAAAAAATAAGTCTAAAACTTATTGGATTCCAATGTCTTTCGTGCCACGAAGAAATAGAAATTTTTAGACAAGGTTTTTGTAAAAAATGTTTTTTTAAATCACCTCTTGCAGGCGAGTGGATAATGAAACCTGAATTGAGCAAAGCGCATTTAGATATTGAAGATAGAAATTTGGATTTTGAGAGAAAAATACAATTACAACCTCACATTGTTTATTTTGCAATATCAAGTCATATTAAAGTAGGTGTTACTAGAAAATCTCAGTTGATTACCAGGTGGATCGATCAAGGAGCCGATAGAGCTTTAGCTTTATTTGAGTTTCCAAATAGATTTCTAGCAGGTAATTGTGAAGTGATACTTAAGAAAAATTTTTCTGATAAAACCAATTGGAGAAAAATGCTTTC
>JBELIL010000038.1:9106-12155 GCA_042090925.1 Flavobacteriales bacterium | reverse complement strand
TTTAATATAAGAAGTAATGAAGGTCTGAGAGTTGAAATTAATATAGAATGATTTAATTATTCATTAAATCTAATTCATGACTTGATAAATGTCTCCACTTCCCAGTTTCAACATCTAGTTTAATATTCATAATTCTAGTTCTTTTAAGGCTACGGACTTTATATCCCAAAAATTCACACATTCTCCTTATTTGTCTGTTTAGACCCTGAGTTAAAATTATTTTAAAAGCGGTAGAAGAAACTTTTACTAACTTACAATTCTTAGTTACGGTATTTAGGATTGGGACTCCATTGCTCATTTGTCTAATAAAATCCGTGGTAATATTTTTATTAACCTCGACTAAATACTCTTTTTCTTTATTGTTTCTTGAGCGTAAAATTTTATTAACTACTGAACCATCATTTGTTAAAAGAATTAATCCCTCAGAAAGCTTATCTAGTCTACCAACCGGAAAAATTCTTTCTGGGAAATTAATATAATCTATAATATTATTTTTTTCTACCAACCTATTTGTAGTACATACGATACCTTTTGGCTTATTAAATGCTATTAAAATTATATTTTTTTTCTTTGGTTTTATTAATTTATTATCAATAGTTATTTTGTCTCCTTCTTTAATTTTAGTTCCTAAAATAGCAATTTCATCATTGACTTTTATTCTGCCAGAATCAACAAGTTTATCCGCTTCTCTTCTAGAACAAATGCCGATTTGACTTAAATATTTATTAATTCTCATAAAATATATCAGGTGTTTTAATCTATGTCAATTTCATCATTTATTCCGAGATCAAATTTTTTTCGAATTAATCCTACTAATAAATATAATAGGGGTGTGTCAATTATTGCTACTATAATTTTAAAAATTATACTTGAAAGAACTAAACCCAAAAATAAATCCCAGGTTAAAATGTCAAAGAAACATAAAAGAGCTATGACTGTAGTTGAGTCAATTATTTGCGAGGAAAAGGTAGAAAAATTATTTCTGAGCCAAAGGTATTTCCCTTTGGTTAATTGTTTCCAAAAATGATAAATTCTTATATCTAAAAATTGAGCTATTAAATACGCAGTCATTGAGGCGAAAACAGCTAAAGGTGATGCAGAAAAAACTAAATTAAAAGTTTCATCATCAATTGGTGATGTACTATTTGCAGGCAATACATCCCCTAATAGAAGAAGACCTATTGAAAAAATTGATGCAACAATACCCATAATAACTACTTGGTTGGCTTTTCTTTTTCCAAATATTTCAGAAATGATATCTGTTATTAGAAAAGTAATGGGATATGGAAGAACTCCCACGGATAACTCAAAAAGTTTTATTCCAAATACTTCAAAATTAAATGGATACCATGAAAAAAATTTTTGAAAAATAAGATTGGATACTACTAGAGCGGTGATGAAAATCGAACTTAGAAAAAAATATAATCTCTGTGCTAGAAATTTATTTACTGAATTCAAAATTATCTTATATCTAAGTTAAAAGTTTGGCTTGCAAAAATTATTGGTTTTTTTTCTTTACTGCTGATTGATTTTATAACAAGATCTAAATCTGATAATTTTAGAAATTCAGACATTGATGAATTAAAAGGAATAATTACTGATAAGATATCGTTGATTTTAGGTTCAATTTTTGGATGAGAAGTAATATTAAAATCATTGCCTAAATCTGCTAATTCTGCTGCAGCATTGATGGCATCTTTTATATCTCCTTCCATATCTACT
Source organism: Flavobacteriales bacterium (assembly GCA_042090925.1). GTDB lineage: Bacteria > Bacteroidota > Bacteroidia > Flavobacteriales > Flavobacteriaceae > TMED96. Next base: position 10,433 of record JBELIL010000038.1, on the reverse strand, counting down.
AGACCATTTTTCAAAGCTTGCTCTCCTGACCAAACTCTACCTTGGGCAAGAACCTCAACTTCATCCATAGAAATATTCCTACCATCAGAAACACGTTTTTTAAATATTTCATAAATATTTTCTATACTCTCTTTCACATTTGACCGAAATTTTTGTGTGGGCTTCTCAAATGGCGTATAAAAAATGGAATTCTTATTAGTCTCAACTTGTTCTGCATTAATTCCAATTCTTTTTGAAAATTCAGTAATATTTGGAACCATAGCAAAAACACCAATTGAACCTGTGATTGTAAAATCATTAGCAAAAACTTTGTCAGCGACAGTAGATAAGTAATAACCTCCTGAAGCAGCGACATTTCCCATAGAGACTACAAGTGGTTTTTCCTTTTTTAATTCAATTAGTTCATCCCAAATTATTTCAGATGAGAGAGCGACACCGCCAGGAGAGTCAATTCTGAGGACAACAGCTTTAATTCTTTTATTATTTTTTATTTTCCTTATTGTTTTTGAAAATAGTTCTTGTCCAATGTTACTTTCATTTCCTTCTCCGTATATAATTGGTCCCTGAGCATAAACAATTGCAATTTGATTCCGTGTCCCTTTGTTATAATTGTAGCTATTTTTGATTTGCAAATAGGAAACATTACTTAATTTTTCATCTGATTTGATTCCTAATATTCTTTTTAAATTGTATTTGTATTGAGTTTTTGAAACGATACCGTCTATAATATTATTTCTAAAAGCATTTTCTGGAAAGGTTGCATCTAAATTGTCAACTATTTCATTAAAATTTTCTGATGAGATTTTTCTTGATAATTTAATTTGGTTACCTATTCCTTCCCAAATAGAATTCAAAAGAGACTTTATTTGATTTCTGTTTGCATCGCTCATTTTATCATCTAAATATGGTTCTACCGCACTTTTGTATTTGCCATGTCTGACGACTTCCATTTTAAATCCATATTTTTTCTGTAATTTTTTGTAGTAAAGGACTTCTGCACCCAAACCTCTTAACTCAACATTACCCAATGGATTTAAAAAAATTGAATCTGATACAGATGCTAGATAGTATCCTTTTTGAGAAAAAAAATCACCATAGCTGTAAATAAATTTTCCTTTATCCTTAAACTTTTGCAGTGATTTTCTTATTGTTAAAGCTTGAGACCATCCCATTTTTGGTGATTGACTTTTTAGATTAATCCCTTTAATATCTTTATTATCACCCGCTAATTCTATCGCATTAATTAAATCTAGAAATTTTATAATCTCTGGAGAAAAACCTAAAATTTCCTCAAACTCTTGAGTAACAGGTATATTGTCATACACAT
>JBELIL010000038.1:3139-9006 GCA_042090925.1 Flavobacteriales bacterium | reverse complement strand
AGTTTTTTATTTAATATCAAATAAAACTCAGTTTAAAAAATTTATTTTTCAAAATTTATTTCAAAAAATGGTTTATTTATCTATTGGGACTAATCTAGGAGATAGGTTAAAGTTTTTGCAACTAGCAGTTGGCATTATCTCTTACAGAATATCAAAGATTAGAAATATTTCAAGAATTTATGAGACCCCTGCAATGGGTTTTAAAGGAAATCCATTTTACAATATATGCGTTGAAATTAGTACCGATTTAGAACCAAAACCTCTACTTGAAAAACTATTAGATATTGAAAAATATCTTGGCAGAGTTAGATCATTAAATAGAAAATTAAAATCAAGAGAAATTGATATTGATATAGTTTATTATAATAACTTGATAATAAAAGATAACGAACTACTTATACCTCATGAAAGTATGCATGAAAGAAATTTTGTGCTTTACCCATTGTTGGAAATCAATTCCACCCTTAAAGATCCCAGAAATGGAAAGTCCATTCAAACACTATTAAATAATTCTATAGATTCTGTCATTCCAAAAAAAATAGAACAGAAAATAATTATCCCGAAAGTGAAAAAAGTAATTGCAGTTGAAGGATTAATAGGTATAGGAAAAACAGAGTTCTCGAAAAATTTATCGGGTGCATTATTTGGAGAATTAGTGCTGGAAGAATTTAATGAAGTAAATCTGGATAAGTTTTATAATAATCCTACTAAAAATGTCTTCGAAACAGAAAAATCATTCTTAGAACTGCGAATAAAGCAGCATAAAGAATATAAAACCAGAAAAACATATCCCCAGATTTTTGATTACTTGCCCGATAAGTCAATAATTTTTGCGAAGAAAAATATGTCCAGATTTGAGTTTATAAAATTTCAAAAGGATTTCAATCGTTGTTTAGATATTTTTATTAGTCCTGAAATTGTAATTTTTTTAGAACAAAAAACAAGTTATATTTTAGAGAAAATTAAAAAAAGAGGGCGAAAATTCGAAAAAAAGATTGACTTGAAATATTTAGATTTTATTGAATTCGAATACAATAAATGGAAAACCAAAACTAAATTCAAAATATTTAATATAGACATAAATAGATCAGATTTTAAAAATGATCATTCAGTATTTTTAAATTTTTTAAATTTATTTTTTAAGCATTGATTTTTAAATAAAAATCCCAGCACAAGATTCCTGAAACTACAGAAACATTTATAGAATGCTTAGTACCTTCCTGCGGTATTTCAATAACCTGGTTCGTTATGTCTATAATTTTTTGTTTAACCCCATAAACCTCATTGCCAATGATAAATGCAGTGAGTTTATTTTTGCTAGGACTATAATTTTTTAAATCTATAGATTTTTCAGCTTGCTCTATTGACCAAATATCATAATTTTTATTTTTAAGCTCTATAATTAAATCATAAATGTTTCCTCTGTATTGCCAATCTACAGAATCATTAGAGCCTAAAGCGGTTTTCATTACCTCTTTATGAGGAGGAACCGGAGATATGCCGCATATGTAAACTTTAGATAATAAAAATGCATCTGCAGTCCTTAAAATGGAACCCACGTTGTGTCCACTTCTAATATCATCAAGTATTAAAATCAAGGGGGTTTTCTTTGATTTTAAAAATTCTTTTTTAGATTTTCTCTTTAGTTCCTGATTTTTTAATTTCCTGTTTTTCATTTTGGACAAGAATAAGTTTTTTAAACTTAAATATGAATTATATTAGTGCGTATTTGATTTTTTTTTAATGAGTTTGGATAAAAAGGTAAAATTAACACCACTAATGAAACAATACAACCAAATCAAGGTTAAATACCCTGATGCGTTGCTTTTATTTAGAGTTGGTGATTTTTACGAGACTTTTGGAAAAGATGCAATAAAGGCATCAAAAATTCTTGGCATTATTTTAACTAAAAAAGGTGCAGGAAGTATGAGTGAAATTGAACTTGCTGGATTCCCCTATCATTCTATTAATAATTACTTACCAAAGCTAGTCAAAGCTGGTTATAGAGTAGCCATATGTGACCAGTTGGAAAATCCAAAACTTACAAAAAAACTTGTCAAAAGAGGTGTTACAGAATTAGTAACACCTGGAGTAGCGATAAATGACAATGTATTAGAGCACAACAAAAATAATTATCTATCAGCAATAACTTTTGGTAAAAAAAAATCTGGAATTTCGTTTATGGACATTTCAACTGGAGATTTTTCTTTTTTTTCTGGATCAATTAATCAAATTAAATTAATAGTCGAAAAATATGATCCTGCAGAAATTATTGTTTCAAAACTTTCCAAAAACGAATTCCTTTCAAATTTTGGATCAGATTTCACAATGTTTTTCCAAGAAGATTGGGTTTTTGATTATGAAAATAGTTATGATTCATTAATTGAACTTTTTGATACCAAGTCTTTGAAAGGCTTTGGAGTTGAATCCGATGATAAAGAGGGAATAGTCGCTGCAGGAGTTATTTTGCATTATCTCTTAGAGACGCAACATAACAGGTTAGCGCATATCAACTCATTAAAGAAAATTTATACTGAAAACCATCTTTCCTTAGATAAATTTACAACTAGGAATTTAGAATTAAATTATTCAACTAATGGGGGAGTTTCACTTATTGAAGTTATTGATTTCACATCAACTTCAATTGGAAGCAGATTACTTAAAAAATGGTTAAACTTTCCGTTAAAATCGATAGAAAAATTAAAGCTAAGACATGATTTTGTTGAAATTTTATTAGATGAAAAACATTTAACCGAGGGTCTGATTACTCACTTAAAAAAGATTGTTGACATTGAAAGAATAGCAGCTAAGATTGCAACAGCAAAAGTTAATCCAAGAGAATTAGTTTCCTTAAAAAAAAGCATAAGTGAAATTCAAAAAATCAAAAATATATTTGAAAAAAACAGTATTGATTTAATTGTAAAAACTGGAAAAAAATTAGTTACATGCAAAACAATTTTCTCTAAAATTGAAAAAACAATTAAAGAAGATGTACCTGTTGCAGTTTCAAAAGGAAACTTTATTGCAGAAGGGTTTTCGAAAGAACTTGACGAGTTAAGGGGAATTTTAAAAGACGGGAAATCAATGCTTGATAAAATCCTTAAAAAAGAGCTACTCAAAAATGATATCCCCTCTTTAAAAATTGGTTTCAATAATATATTTGGATATTATTTTGAGGTGCGAAATACTCACAAAGAAAAAGTCCCAAATGAATGGATTAGAAAGCAAACACTAGTAAACGCTGAAAGATATATAAATGAAGATTTAAAAAATTACGAAACAAAAATTTTAGGTGCCGAAGAAAAAATCCAAGAATTGGAACTCAGTTATTATTCTCAATTATTAAATTCTCTCCAAGAAAATCTAGATGGTATTATGGTAAATTCAACTTTAATTGGGAAAATTGATTGTTTTTTGAGCTTTGCTATTGCTGCTTCAAAATATAATTTCTGTAAACCTGTATTTAATCAGTTAAATAATATACAGATAATTCAAGGAAGACATCCTGTCATAGAACAAAATCTTGAAGATGGTGAACTATTTATTCCTAATGACATCGAACTTGATCAAGAAAAGCAACAAATCATGATGATAAGCGGTCCTAATATGTCCGGTAAGTCTGCCATTTTAAGACAAACTGCTCTAATAATTATTCTGGCTCAAATCGGTAGCTTTGTGCCCGCCAACGAAGTAAATATTGGTATTACTGATAAAATTTTTACTCGTGTAGGCGCTAGCGATAATATCTCTCAGGGAGAGTCTACATTTATGGTTGAGATGAATGAAGCTGCTGCAATACTGAATAATTTAACTTCTAAAAGTTTAATTCTATTAGACGAAATTGGAAGAGGTACAAGTACTTATGATGGTATATCAATAGCATGGGCAATTACGGAATATCTTCACGAACATCCATTAAAACCAAAAACATTATTTGCTACCCACTATCATGAATTAAATGTTATGAAAGATAAGTTTGAGCGAATTAAAAATTTTAATGTATCTGTAATGGAAAGTGATAATACTATCCTTTTTTTAAGAAAACTTGAACCTGAAGGAAGTGAACATAGTTTTGGAATTCATGTAGCTAAAATGGCTGGACTTCCGCAGCAAGTTATTGATATAGCAAATCAAAAGTTAAAGTTTTTAGAAAAAAGTCGTAATATTTCAGATAGAAAAAAATCTTTATCAAATAAAAATAAGGAAATGCAGCTGAGTTTTATTTCACTTGATGACCCTTTAGTTGAGGAATTAAAACAAGAAGTTTTAAAAATAGATATTGACAATTTAAAACCATTAGAGGCTCTACTAATTCTAAATAAATTGAAAAAAAAACTAGATAATGGATAAAAACATATTGTCTTATAATTAAAAATTAATTTTAACTTTGCTTGCTTTTGCGAAAGTAGCTCAGTGGTAGAGCGTCACCTTGCCAAGGTGAGGGTCGCGGGTTCAAATCCCGTCTTTCGCTCTTAGTCTAGCTCGGATGGTGGAATTGGTAGACACGTTGGACTTAAAATCCAATGGCCATCGCGGCCGTGCGGGTTCAAGTCCCGCTCCGAGTACAAAATAGACCCTTCAACTTTATGATAAGGGTCTTTTTAATTTTAAAAGAAAAATAGGAAGTTATTATACGCAACATATTTTTAATTTATTTTTTTGGCGTTATGTTAAAAAATAATAAATAGTGACTTTGGAGTATTAATTTAAACGTTAGAACTACCTTCGCACCCATGACATTTTCTGACTTGGAGATTATCACTCCAATACTAAAAGCAATCGAGGATAAAGGATATAAAAATCCAACGCCAATTCAAGCGGAAGCTATTCCCACACTTCTTGAGGGCAAAGATTTACTTGGTTGTGCACAAACTGGGACAGGTAAAACGGCAGCATTTGTTGTTCCTCTGTTACAACAACTTTTTTTGACAAAGTCAAATAAAAAAGGTAAACGCATGCTCAAAGCCCTTATTATTTCTCCTACAAGAGAGCTTGCAATCCAGATCAACGATAATATTACAAATTACTCAAAGTATACGGGCAGTAAAAGTATTGTTATTTATGGGGGTATCCGTCAACACAAACAAACAAGTGCTCTGCGAAATGGTGCAGATATTTTAGTCGCTACACCTGGACGTCTTCTTGATCTAATTGTACAGGGTTATGTTCGTCTAAACAAAATAGAATACTTTGTGTTAGATGAGGCAGATCAGATGCTTGACATGGGGTTTATTCATGACATCAAAAAGATAATTACAAAGCTTCCCACAAAAAGACAGTCTTTATTTTTTTCAGCAACAATGCCAGAAGCAATAATAGAATTGTCAAAGCAGATATTAGGTAACCCTAAACGTGTGACTATAGAACCCGAAAAAACTACCGCTGAGAAAGTTTCCCAGTTTTTATATTATGTCAGTAAATCCGATAAAGTTGATTTACTAAAATATTTGATTAATAAAAAAAGAAATGTTTCGACTTTAGTGTTCTCTCGTACTAAGCATGGCGCAGATAAAATTGTTAGATTTTTGCAAAAATCTAACATAAAGTCTGAAGCAATTCACGGGAACAAATCTCAAAACGCAAGAGAAAAAACACTACAGCGCTTTAAAAAAAGCAAATTTTCCGTACTAGTTGCCACTGATATTGCAGCCCGTGGAATAGATGTGAGTAAATTGTCATTGGTTATAAACTATGATATACCAAACGTTCCAGAAACCTATATTCATAGGATTGGACGTACAGGTCGAGCTCAAGAAGTCGGTGAAGCTATTACTTTTTGTTCAAGCTCAGAGACAAGTTTCTTAAAAAACATTCAAAAGCTAATTAACCAACAAATACAACTGATTTCAGATCATCCTTTTCACAAT
>JBELIL010000038.1:0-3039 GCA_042090925.1 Flavobacteriales bacterium | reverse complement strand
GCATCATTTTCATTTAGTTTTGAGGTATTTAAAGAAACGCCTATACATTTTGCCATTGGAAATGAACCGAAGACATGTGAGAGGTTTTCATTTAATTCAATAAATTTTTTAAGATTAGGGATTTGAATATTTTCAGGATATCTTAAATTTTGTTTTTCTGCTCTGTGACATAAAATTAAATGAGTTGGACAAGACCCTCTAATTAACGGCAATGTGGCAGTACTTCCGGGGTGAAGTAATGAGCCTTGACCCTCTACAATTATTAAATCATTTTTATGATATTCTAGTATTTTCCTTTCTACTGCTCCACAAGCATGGTCAACTTTAAAAGCATCGAGTGGTATTCCATCGCCAGTAATTGTAATCCCGATTTGGCCGGTAGCAATAAATCCACTTTTTAATTTCTTTTCTTTTGACCATGTTAAAACTTCTAAGGCAGTAGTCATTTTTCCACATGCCATGTCAGTCCCAACCATCAAAAGTCTTTTATTATTTAATTTCGCTGCCTTACCAGTCGCTATTTCAGGTACAAAATTTGGGACTCTAACATCCCATATCCATTGATTTTTTTTGGAAATTAAATTGCTAAATCGATTTTGTAAAAGATCATGCAAACCATTAATTATTGATAATCCTTTTGATAACGCCATTTTTATAATAGGATACCAATCGGAAGGGACTTTACCTCCGCTTGGAGCTATACCAAGAATTAAAACCTCAGCGCCTAATTTAATAGCCGTTTCTAAGTCATAAACCACAGGGACAGATTTTAAATTGGAATAATGATCACTTACATCTGTATTAGAGTACTTTTTATCAATAACACACACAATTTTATTTTCTAAATATCTCAAGACTCCCATCCCCATCTTTCCATATTCGCTGTAAATATGACCTTCCATATAAATAGCTACCTTTTGACTTTTTTTAAGCATAGTATGTTTTTTTTAATTCTCCACCATGCCCTGGATTGTTTGACAGGGAAGTTATTCCGTCAATCAAATTAGTACCCGTTGAAGGGTCAGGGTTGAGATTATAGTGAGAATCTAAGTCAATGTAATCGATGATGCCGCTTATAGAAGCAGATGCAGCAATCGAAACCGATGATTCAGACATACATCCTATCATAGTTTTTAGTCCATGAGCTCTTGCTGTATTTATGATTTTTAATCCTTCTGTTATTCCACCGCACTTCATTAATTTTAGATTTATCCCATCCACGTATTTAGCCCATAATGGTATTTGCTTTGCATATCTACACGACTCATCAAGATAGATGGGCATTTTTCTTCTTTCAAATATGTATTTTAAATCAGATTCATCCCCTTCTTTTATTGGTTGTTCTATGTAATCCACCTCACGTTCATTTAACCAATCCATCATATCAAGTGTTTGGTTTACATCCCACCCCCCATTTGCATCTACGCGAAGTTTTACATTATAATTTTTTGACATTTCATGCACCTCATTAAACATTTCCTTGTCAGCTTCTATCCCTAGAGGGTTTCCTAATTTGACTTTTAACGATTTAAATTTATTGTCCTTTAAAATTAATGGAATTCTCTCCCTTATTATATCTACTGGATTAATACCAATAGTAACGGAGGTTGGTTGACTAGGTTTGGGTAAACCTAAATATTTGTACAAAGGTTTATTTGCTTTTTTAGCCATTAAGTCCCACAGAGCCATATCCAATGATGCATACGCACAGGGGGGAATCTTCATTTCTAATGAACGATTATATAGTTCATGAATAGATTTATTTTTGATACCAGTAGAAATAAAATTCTGTAAATGATCTTTAACAATTTCGACAGTACCTGCATTTTCACTTTCACCTGGTGCCGATTCACCCCAACCAGTATAATTATTATCATCAATTTGTAAAAACAAATTATCTGACTGAGACTTTAGACCTCTACTAATTCTTAGTGGAAATTTTTTTTTTAAAGTAACGGTGTGAAACAAAACTTTCATTTAACTAATATCAATCTTTGTTTTTTATTATAATTTTTTAACTTTATTAAGCACACGTAATAATATGAAAAAAAATCTTTTTTATTTAATTTTTACTTCATTCATTCTTCTAATATCTTGTCTCCAGACCGATTCAGGTGAAAAGGCAAGGGAGGCTGACAAACTAATCAATGATTTTATTAAAAAAAATAAAGTGCCTGGCATGTCCGTTACAATTTTAAATTCGGATGGTAGATTGAAATATTCTCAGGGATTTGGGTTTTCAAATATTGAAAATAAAATAAAGGTGGATCCAGGAAATTCTATATTTAGAATAGGAAGCTTTTCAAAAACCTTAACTGCGACAGCCTTAATGAAAATGTATCAAGAAAATAAAATTGAGATTGATAGTTCAGTCGGATTTTATATTGATGGCTTACCAACAGACAAAAAAAATATAACTCTAAGACAAATTTCTGGACATTTGTCAGGTATAAGACATTACGGTGATGGCGATGACATGAAACTGAATCAAAATTATAATAATACCTCTGAGGCATTAAACATATTCATTAAGGATTCATTGCTATTTGATCCAGGAACAAAATATAGTTATTCCACTCACGCATGGACTCTTTTGAGTCTAGCAATGGAAAAAGCTTATGGGGGAAATTTCATTGACCTAATAAAAAATGAAATAATAAGTCCTCTTAAACTAAATAAAACTTTTGCGGAAGAAATTGACCTGAAATTAGAGGACAAAGTATCATTTTACGAAAAAAATAATATTGAAGATATTAAACTTTGCTCAGATGTGAATAATAGCTGGAAATGGGCAGGAGGTGGTTACGTCTCTACTACTCAGGATATGGCGAATTTTACATGGAAAGTTCTTAATACAAATTATCTTTTACCTGAAACAGTTAAAGAAATGACAACATCGCAAAAAATTCCAAATGATCAAAAAACAAACTATGGAATTGGCTGGAGAATTAGGTATGATAACGAAAATAACACCTACCTAGGACATACGGGTGGGTCAGTAGGGGGAACGACTTTTGTTTTTTCTACTGAAGATAAATC
>JBELIL010000037.1:0-14998 GCA_042090925.1 Flavobacteriales bacterium | reverse complement strand
CATTCCCATAACAAAATGAAAAATAACCCCAAAAATTAAAATTGGTTGCAAAATGAATTGAACTATTGGGTTATTCCCCATAAAATGTGAAATGCTGTTGAAAATCTTTTCAGAAAAGACGGAGGTTATATTAATTGTGAAATGTTGAAGCAAAAAAAGAATTAAAAAAAGACCAGAAATAGCCATTGAATATTTTTTAACTAAAGAATGATTTAATAATTTGAACATTATTTTATGATATATCTAACTTTGCGCTAAGGTACACCTTTATTTTAAGGTACATAAATGATTTACTGATTAATAGAGAAAATAAATGAGTTTGTTTAGTCTTTATCAATTAAAATTGGCAAAAAATCAAACAAAAAGGAGGATTAATTACTTTAAAATTGAAAAGAATTTAACTAGATTTAACATATGAGGTATACTCCAATCAGTAGTGATATTTACAAAAAAAACAGAGACAGATTCATGAATAAGATGAAAAAGGAAAGCATTGCTGTTTTTAATTCAAATGATATATATCCTGTTGGTGCAGATTCAACTTTTCCGTTTGAACAACATAGGGATATTTTCTATCTAACTGGTATTGATCAAGAAGAAACCATTCTATTACTTTCTCCTCAAGCTAAAGAACTCAAAAATCGTGCGATTTTATTTATCAAAAAAACAGATAAAAACATCCAAATTTGGGAGGGACAAAAACTATCGAAAGAAGATGCACGATCGATAAGTGGTATTGATAAAATTTTTTGGTTAACTGAATTTGATTCCACTCTTAAGAAAATAACTTCACAGAATAAAGGAATCTATCTTAATAAAAATGAACATTACAGAAATAATTCCGAAACGCAAACTAGAGAAGATAGATTCATTATTAAATTCAAAAAAAAATATCCTGACCTTGTTGTACATAGAAGTAATCCAATATTGCAGCATCTTCGGTCTATTAAAGACCCATTAGAAATAAACCAAATTAAAAAAGCTTGTGAGGTGACTGAGATGGGATTTAGGAGAATTTTAAAATTTATAAAGCCAGATACCTGGGAATACGAAATTGAAGCTGAGCTACTGCATGAATTTATTTCTAATAGGTCTAAAGGATTTGCTTATTCCCCTATAATAGCAAGTGGTAAAAATGCTAACATATTACATTATATAAAAAATAATTCACAGTGCAAGTCTGGAGAACTTGTTTTAATTGATTCTGCAGCTGAATACGGAAACTATTGTAGTGATCTTACTCGTACAATACCTGTTTCTGGGAGGTATAATAATCGCCAAAAAGCTATTTACAACGCAGTACTAAATGTTAAAAAGGAGGCTACAACTCTTTTAACCCCTGGCAATTTATGGAAAAAATATCATGAAGAAGTTGGAAAAATTATGACGGCAGAGCTTCTAAAGTTGGGATTAATTGACAAAAATGATGTTAAAAAACAAGATCCTAAATTCCCTGCATATAAAAAATTTTTCATGCATGGGACCTCCCATCATATTGGCTTAGACACTCATGATTATGGACTATTAAATGAACCTTTTGAACCGAATATGGTTTTCACTGTTGAACCAGGGATTTATATACCCGATGAAGGCTTTGGAATACGTCTTGAAGATGTTGTCGTAGTTCAAGAAAGAGGTGAACCTGTTAACTTAATGAAAAATATTCCTATTGAAATCGATGAGATTGAGAGTATTATGAATAGTTAATGACAATCACAGTCTGTGTCGCAAGATTTATCTTTCGCTTTAAAATATTTATTATATAAAAATCTAAAGGATAAAAAAAGACAAGCGATAACTAAAAAATATTGGATAAAAGAATTCATGACAAAGACCTATATACTATATATGCAGAAATATAAGCAATAATCGTCATAAATATAAACTGTATTGCCGGCCACTTCCAGGAATTAGTTTCTTTTTTAACAATTGCAATTGTACTTACACATTGAAGTGCAAATGCATAAAAGACCATTAGAGAAACCCCTGTTGGCAAGTTAAACAAGAGTTGACCATTTGGCTTTCTTTGATATGACATTTTCTCTTTTATTGTATCCATATTTTCGCTACCAACGCTAAAAATCGTTGCCAAAGTTCCAACAAACACCTCTCTTGCTGCAAATGAAGTAATAATCGCAATTCCTATTTTCCAATCATATCCTAAAGGAGTTAAAATAGGTTCTAGTATTTTCCCTGCGGTACCTATATATGAATTTTCTAATTTGTATGATTGAATCTCGTAATCCAATTCGTTTGGATTTTTTTTGTTATCATATTTCTCCATAATAATTTTCTCCGCATCTTTGAAATTATCTCCAGGCCCACTTGAAGCTAAAACCCATAAAAAAATAGATATTGATAGTATTATTTTACCTGCTTCAAAAACAAATGACTTTGTTTTTGAATAAACAGTAAATAGAATATTTTTTAAAACTGGCTTTTTGTAGTTTGGCATTTCAATTATAACATAATTCTTAAAATTAGACTTAATTATTTTACTAAATACAAAGGCAGAAATTAAAGCCATTAAAACACCAAGCAGGTATAACCCTAAAAGGGTTAATCCTTGATAATTGAATATGAAAAATTTTTTATTTGGAATTACAATGGAAATTAGAATTAGATAAACAGGCAGCCTTGCAGAGCAAGTCATAAACGGGGTTACCAGAATAGTTATAAGTCTTTGTTTCCAATCATCAATATTCCTTGTAGACATAACAGCAGGAATGGCACAAGCTACACCAGAAATTAGTGGTATTATACTTTTGCCGCTCAAACCATATTTTTTTAATCTTTTATCAAACAAAAACACCACTCTGCTCATATATCCAGTCTCATCAAGAATAGAAATAAACATGAAAAGAAGAGCTATTTGTGGAATAAAAATTATTACACCACTAACTCCAGGTATAATTCCCTCTGCTAAAAGATTTGTAAATACTCCTTCAGGTAAAATCGTTTTTGTGTAATTAGATAAGTATGAAAACATTTCATCAATAAACTCCATTGGAGAACTACTCCAGGTAAAAATTGTTTGAAATATTAAAGCTAGAATTGATATAAAAATAAATGTACCCCAAAAAGGATGTAGAAATATATTGTCAAGTTTAGACCTAAAGTCATAAGCTTTATTTCTATCAATAATTAGGGTTTTATTTAATTTATTTTTTATGAATTTATATCTCTCTATTGCCTCTGTATGTTTAATTTTTTTTAAGTCTTTTACATTTGGAATATTATTTATTTCCAAAAGCCAATCTCTATATGTTGAATTAGAGTTGTTTTTTCTATTAATTTTTTGTAAAGTTTTAGAATCTATGTAGTTATTATCTACAAGTGTAGAGATATCTGAATCTAATATCTTAGGGATTTCATTTAATAAATCATCAATCCCAGAAGAATTTCTTGTACTAACTAAAAAAATTTTTGTTTTTAATCCCTTCTCAAGATTATCTATATCTAGAGTTATACCTTTTTTTTCCATAACATCGCACATATTGATAACTAGATATAATGGAATGCCTAAATCTTTAACTTGGGTAAACAATAGAAGATTGTGTTTAAGGTTTTCAATATCTGAAACTATAAGAGCAGCATCAGGTGAAACTTCATTTTTTTTAAGTAGAATGTTGGATACAATTTCTTCCTCTGGAGAAAATGAGTTAATACTATAAGCTCCCGGTAAATCAATTACGTTGGCAAAATAATTGTTTTTAAAATTTAAAACTCCTTCTTTTTTTTCAACTGTAACTCCCGGGAAATTACCTACTTTTTGGCTAAGACCTGTTAATTTATTAAATAAAGAAGATTTACCAGTATTTGGGTTGCCCAAAAGTAAAAGGTTAAATTTTTTTTTCATTAATCAATTTTTTCAACCTCAATTTTTTTTGCAATCTCTTCTGTTATTGCTAAATAAAACCCATCCAAAACAATATATAACAAACCGTTTTTAGAAGGAGATCTCTCTAAAGATATTTCAGCCCCAGGAATAAACCCTAATTGAACAAACTTTGTTGGGACATACTCTGTATGAACTTTACTGACTTTCACAGGCTGATTTAATTTGATTTTGTCTAAAGTCATCAAATTTAGGATGTATTAATAAACAAAATTAACCTAAAATGATTGGTATGCAAAAATGATTTTAGGACTAGTTATATCCTTCAAGTAGAATTCCGATATCTTCTTTAAGTACTTGCATATCTGTGTCATCAGTTCCATCGTAAAAACCTCTAATCCTTTTTTCTCTATCGACAAGAACAAAATTTTCTGTATGAATCATACTATGAGAATTACTTTCTACATTTTCTTTTACCACTAAAAATGACTTTCTAGCAAGAGAATAAATTTTTGACTTATCTCCTGTTAATAGGTTCCAATACTTATCATCTACACCCTTTTTAATAGAATATTCTTTAAGAACATGTACTGAATCTATATCTGGAGTGACAGAAAATGATAATAATTTAACCTTTTTCTTATCTTTTATATAGTTTTGAATCTTTACCATGTTATTAGTCATTATAGGACAAATTGATGGACATGTTGTGAAGAAAAAATCAGCAACATAGATGAACCCTTCGTAATCCTTTTCGGAAATTTTTTCTCCATTTTGATTTAAGAATTCGAAACTTTTAATTTTGTGAAATCTTTTTATATGTTGAATGCTGCTATCTACGAGTTCATAATTTACATCATTGGGTTGAAAAATTGGTAACACTTTTTTTGGTGTTAAAGCTTCATAAAAAAGCAACAAAATAGCTGAGGCAATTGAAAAAAATATGACTATAAAAACTCTATATCTGGGCATAATTTAAAACATTGGTTTTTTAATACATATAATGAGAAATGTTAAATCAAATATAAATTGAAATATATACAATACTAAAAGTTTGAAATGTTTATTTTTGTGCCTCAATAAGAAAATTTTATGGAAATTTTTTTGATCAAGGCTTTTCAATTTTTATTAAGCTTGTCTTTAATTGTGGTGTTGCACGAACTTGGACATTTCATTCCTGCAAAACTTTTCAAAACCAAAGTAGAAAGGTTTTATCTTTTTTTTGATGTTAAATTCTCCCTCTTTAAAAAGAAAATTGGCGATACGATATATGGAATTGGATGGTTGCCATTAGGGGGTTATGTAAAAATAGCTGGCATGATAGATGAAAGCATGGATTTAGATCAAATGAAAAAAGATCCACAGCCATGGGAGTTTAGGTCAAAACCAGCATGGCAAAGATTAATTATAATGTTAGGAGGTGTTACTGTAAATATTATTTTGGGTTTTCTTATTTACATGATGATATTATTCATTTGGGGAAAAGACGTTTTACCTTACAGTGATATGCCTGACGGATTTAATGCTTCCCCTGTTGCAAAGTCAATCGGTTTTAGAGATGGAGACTTAGTGCTTGAGGTAGACAACAAAGAGTTGGAATCAGTAGTTGACGTCAATCGTTATCTTTTTCTTAGAAATTCAAAGAAAGTTAAAGTTAAGCATCCAAATGGGGAAATTAAGGTGATTGACATTCCTGAAAATTTCGGCTCTAAACTTTTTGAAGCTGGCGAAATAATACCTTTATCACCGAGAGTCAGTAATACTGTTGACAGTATCGTTAAGGGTGGACCGGCTGATCTTGCAGGAATCAAACGAGGTGACAAAATTATTGCTCTTTTTGAAGATAAAATCTCATCTAGAAATGACATTACAATTGATAAATATTCTAAAAAAGATTCGCTGAAGTTTACAATTCAAAGAGACGGAAACTATATCGTAAAATATGTATATCCCAAAGAGAATTCATTTTTTGGAGGATATTTTAAGCAAAATTTTAAATTGACTCATGTTGGTTTGACTTTCTCTGAAAGTATTATTCAAGGTTTCAGCTATGGATATTGGACTCTTTATGAATACATAGCACAATTCAAATATATTTTTACAAAAAAGGGAGCGTCACAATTGGGAGGTTTTGGCGCAATTGGCAGCTTGTTTCCTTCAAAATGGGATTGGAAAGGGTTTTGGTCTAGCACAGCGTTAATATCAATTATTCTTGCATTTATGAATATTTTACCAATTCCAGCACTAGACGGAGGACACGCAATGTTTTTAATGTATGAAATTATAACAGGAAGAAAAGCCAATGATAAAGTTCTTGAGTATGCTCAAATAATCGGATTCATTTTTTTAATCACTTTGGTCATTTATGCAAACGGAAATGACCTATATAGATGGCTTTATAAATAAAATATTTTTGTGGTTTTTTTTTCACTACTAATTGTGTTTTCTATATTTGGACTATAATGATTAAAAAATCCATATGAAAAATTTTATTTTTTTATTCTTTCTTTTACTGTTTGTCAATATTTATTCTCAGGAAGAGAAAGCTAGTATTGAAGATTTTGTTACCGAACATCAAGGTCTTGAAGAAAACGATAGTGGTGAAATAACTCCAATCAATGACAGAGAAATCAACAAAAAAATCCGTTTTTTTATCGAAGAGAAGTATATTAATGTTGAATTTACTCGAAATATAATCTGGGACAACTATCAAACATTTATAAGTCCTTATGATAGATATCACTATCACACTTTTATAGTCCAAGTTAAGGTTCAAGGGCATGATAGGTTAAAATATCTTGAAGTCACATATTATCCTAGAACTCAAAAAATAGAGAGTGGATTTGAGTGGGATGATAATTCAATGGAATTTGAGGATAAAACAAAAGTAAAAGAAGTAGAGGCTATAAACTCATAAGAGTCTATTTTTCATACTTTTCTATGTTTGTTTTTACCTTTTACTTCAATAACTTCATTATTTGTTATTACAAAAACCTGTTCATCATTTTTAAGTTTTGGTAAGTGCATTCCTGTAAAACCACCAAAAGAAGGTAATATAATTTGATCTTTATTATAGATAAAGCAAGGTAATTTCATTATTTGTTTCCCTTTGCCGATTAATCTTACTCCCGGATGAATATGTCCCGAAAAAACAAAACAATCATTTATTTTTACAGGATGATGTGTGAAGAAAAACTTTTCAATTCTTAAATCATCGTAAGTTTTTATTCCAATTTGTTTAAACTTTAATATTGGAATGACATCATGGTTACCCTTAATTAAAATAATTTTCAACCCACTGTTTTTTACCCAATTATCAAATAAAAACCATTCGTTATTAAGCGAATTATGAAATAAATCTCCCAGAAAAATTACTCGGGAAAAATTAAGTGAATCTTTTAGTATCGCTATCTTTTCATAAAAAACTCCTTCAGCTTTTCTAGGGACAGGTATGCCACTCTTTCTGAAATGTCCTACTTTTCCCAAATGTATGTCTGCAAGCAGAAGAGTGTTTTTTTCTTTCCAAAAAACTGCTCCAGTTTTATGTAAATAAAAATGGTTGTTAAATATTATTATTTCTTTCACTTCGCTGACTTTTCAAGTTGTAAATACATTTTTCTAATTCGGTCCTCGACGCTCTCAGATGATAATTTGCTTCTAATTCTATCAGTAATTAATGGAAATGAAAACGGAGTCGGAAATTTACAGTCTTTCCAAACTATTTTTAGGTTTTCAATTTTTTCAAAAGACCTCTGTATTCTTGGACTTTCTATCCCGTGATCGAAGGTTTCATTTATGGCTTGCTGATAAAGTAAGTTATCAGGTTCGTGCTCTTTAAAAACATCATAAAAAAGTTGAGCACCCGACTGAAGCTGCTTTGTTTTAATTGGTTTTGAGGGATACCCTTGAAAAACTAGTCCAGAAATTACTGCTATTTCTCTAAATTTTCTCCTACTCATTTCAGAAATATTAACACTTTTTGCAAGATCATCCAACAAATGCTCCTTCGTTAGTAAATTATTTTCTAAAAAAATATTTCTATCAAACTCTTGATCTGATAAAAGCTCAAATCCATAATCATTGACAGATATCGTAAAAGTTATGGGGTAAAGTAAGCTAATTCTATACGCTAGCAAGCTTGACACTGCTTCGTTCACTGTATAACCTTCAAAAAGATAAAATAAAGTATGAAAACCCTCCTTAGTTTTAAAACGCTCAATAAGCAATTCATCACTATTTGGAATTTTTGATTCTCTGTTTTGTTGTTTAAAAATAACCTTTAGAGCTTTGAACTCTTGTGTTGAATAATTTTTTTTGTTGTGAAAAGTATTTTTTAAAAGGTCGCTTAAATTAGAACTCAAACTAAATCTTCCTCCAATCCAAGCTGGTATTTTAGCTTTTTTAGCTTTTGATTTTCTAACTATTACTTCCATCCCTTTGAGAGTTAAAAGTTCTAAATTTTTGCCTGCGAATGTAAAAACATCTCCTTTTGACAACTTTGACACAAACCATTCTTCAATTGTCCCTAGATATTTTCCAGTTTGGAATTTAACTTTTAATACAGAATCACTTATAATTGTACCCATTGAAAGTCTATGTCTCAACGCAATTCCATTGTCAAGAACCACCATCAATCCATCTTCTAAGATTTGTACTTTTTTGAATTCATCATAATACTCTAGAGATTGGCTACCCTTAGTTAAAAAATTTAGAATCCATTTCCACTTACTTCCGTTAATTGTATGAAAACTAAATGTTTTTTTAATTACTGAAAAAATTTCATCAGGGAAAAATCCTTTTCCAATTGAAAGAGTAGTTAAAAATTGTATCAGTACGTCATAGGAATTAATATGTGGTAATCGGTCTTCAATCATTTGTTTTTTAATTCCTTCTTGTAGGGCTACAGATTCGATTAATTCAATTGCGTGGGTGGGAAGAAAATATATTGTACTAGGATTATTTGGTTGGTGTCCACTTCTACCTGCTCTTTGAATAAATCTCCCAACACCTTTGGGGCTTCCGACTTGAATGCACGTTTCAACTGGACTAAAGTCAACTCCCAAGTCCAAACTAGAAGTACATACTACAACCTTTAATTTATTTTCTCTAAGACCATTCTCTACCCATAGCCTTATTTTTTTATCTATACTTCCGTGATGCATTGCAATTTCTCCAGCTAATTCAGGGTAGGAATTTATGATTGTGTGATACCAAATTTCACACTGTGAGCGCGTATTGGTAAATATTAAAGTAGTTTTACCTTTTTTGATAATTTTTATAACTTCATCTATCAAATGAGTGCCTAAGTGGCCTCTCCATGGAAATCTCTCCATACTTTTTGGAATTACGGATTTCACGATTATTATCTTTTTTATTTTAGATGTAATGGTTTTGAAATTGTTCCCCAATCCCATTAATATTTCTCCAGCTAGTTCTCTGTTCCCTAATGTTGCAGAAATACCAATTATTTTGAGTTTCGGTAGTAAAAATCTAAGGTACGAGACTGCTAACTCTACCTGAACACCTCTTTTTGTACCTAAAAGCTCATGCCATTCATCAACTACTATGGTTCTCAAACTTTTAAAAAAATCTTTGTGCTTTTTTGAACTTAGAAGAATATGTAAGCTTTCTGGAGTGGTTATTAATCCAAAAGGAAAGTTTTTGTTTTGTTTTATCCTTCTGCTTTGTGGAGTATCTCCTGTTCTTAAGTCAACTTTTATATCAGTTTTTAAATCTGAACTTAGCTGTTGTGTGGATTTTTGGATTTCAACAGTCAAAGCTCTAAGTGGAGTAATCCATATAACATTTATTCCTTCTTTAATTTTTTTTAATTTAAAAGATTCATTTAAAATACCTCCCCAAATAGCATAGGTTTTTCCTGTTCCAGTTGGAGCATGAAGCATTAAATTCTCTCCCTTTTTGTAGTGTTCCCAACAATCAATTTGAAAATCCTGTGGTATCCAACCATTTGATTTAAACCATTTTTCAACTGGACTCATACTAATAACTTTTTTAAATCATCAACTGAATTAATGTCCCCAATTTTTTTGTCATGTCTTTGTCTTAAAATCCTAGGGAAACGTACAGAAACCCCACTTTTGTGTCTTGATGACAATGAAACTCCTTCAAATGCTATTTCAAAAACCAATTCCGGTTTCACTTGCCTTACTGGACCAAATCTATTTACTGTGTTTTGCTTTACAAATCTATCTACCTCTTTTATTTCTTTATCATTAAGTCCTGAATAAGCCTTAGCAAAAGTAACCAACTCTCCATTATTCCATAATGCAAAAGTATAATCCGTATATAAATTTGTTCTTCTTCCGTGACCTCTCATAGCATATGTTAAAACTGCATCAATAGTTTTAGGATCGGATTTCCATTTCCACCAATTCCCCTTTATCCGTCCAACTTCATACTTAGAATCTTTTCTTTTTATCATTAAACCTTCACTCTTTTTCTTATCCGCATTTTCCCTTTCTTTTTCAACCTCATGCCAATTTTCAAATTTCATATACTTGGATAATTTAATCGGTGAAGAAAATTTTAAATTGTTTTTTAAAATCAGTTCTAACTTAATTTGTCTCTCAAAGAGAGGTAAGGCCCTTATGTCTTCTCCTCCAATTTCTAGTAGATCGTATGCCATTATTATAACAGGATTCTCTTGCAAATCCTTTTTCGAAATATTTTTTTTACCAATCCTTTTTTGCAAGGTGTTGAAATCTCCAATTACTCCATTTTTAAAAGGTAAAAGTTCTCCATCTATAACGGTTCCGTTTGGAAGTTGTTCTGACAAAATTTTTAGTTCAGGGAAGTTTTTTGTTATCAAATCCTCACCTCTACTCCACAAGTAAAAATTATGTTCTCTAACAATTAATTGGGCTCTCATACCATCCCACTTGTGTTCTATACGCCATTGGTTAACATCAGATTTTGAAAATAAATCTAAATCTACAGGGTGAGCTAGATAAAATGGGTATGGCTTTGATAGTTGATCTTTTGGGTTAGGATTGATTATTAATTTTTCAAGAGTAGTTGATTGTGGGTCCCATTCTCCCATTAAGCGATGAGCAATAATATGTTCTTCAATATTTACTGCTTTGGACAAAGCCCTGGTCATCAATTTTTGGCTTATACCAATTCTAAATCCACCAGTTAAAATTTTATTAAATACAAATCTTTCATATTTATTAAAACCTTTCCATCTTTTCAATATATATTTTTTTTTCTCTTCGTCTCTTTTATCTTTTAAGGATATTATTTCTTTAATACAATCAGTTAAAGATATTTTATACGAAGAATCATCTTGAGTGACCAATAAAGATATTGTTTCAGCAAGGTCCCCAACTATATGATATGATTCTTCAAAAAGCCACTGAGGTAAATTACTGTCCTCTGAGGCCCATTGTCTTAGAAGAGTAGTAGTCAGTGGTCTTTTAGGTCTTCGATGAGACATTAGAGCAATAGCCCACAACATATCATCATTTGAAGATTTTAAAAAATAATTTGATAAAGCTTCAACTTTAAGATTAGTCTTGTTTGTGCTATCAAGAGTTTTAATTAAGCTCGCAAATTTTTTCACTTTGGGTTTTCAGTTTCAGGTGTTTCTTGTTCATATTCTGTTTTTTCTGACATTGCATTTAATCCTTTTTCATTTAAATACTTTGCAAAAATATCGGTATACCCATGAGTAGTAATTACATTCTCACATTCTGTTGAATAAATTGCAGATAACAATCCGTCCCAGTCTGCGTGATCAGATAATACAAAGGATCTGTCCACTGCTCTTCTTCTTCTAGCACCTCTTATAGCCATCCACCCTGACGCATATCCAGAAGAGGTGATTCCCAATTTTCTACTCCATACGCTTCCCAAAACAGCTGGAGGTGCAAGTACTAGATTACCCTCTATTTCTTTTTTTATGGTATCCCTTGTGATAAGATTGGTTTTTGGGAAATCTATTTTAGCTCTTAAAACTTCTGTCATTTTTTCAGTGGCACCATGTGTATAGATTTTTCCTATTTCAGGATCTAAATTTTTAAGTAATCTTTGAATTTTTCCAAGGGAGTAGCCCAATAATAGGCTGGTAATGCCGTTTGATTTATTTTTAGCCCACCATTTGTTTATTTGCCCATGAACTATTTTTGGTTCTTCCCATTTATAAACAGGTAACCCGAATGTACATTCAGTTATGAATGTATTGCATTTGATTGGTTCGTAAGGAGTAGAAATTTTGTCATCTTGAGTTTTAAAATCACCAGTAAAAACCCAAACTTCACCTCGATACTCAACTCTTATTTGCGATGATCCGGGGACATGTCCAGCTGGATGGAATGAAAAAGTAACTCCATTGATTTGAAATTTATCACCATATTTTTTTCCTGTAACACTTATATCTCCTAATCTATGTTTTAAAATAGGTACGTTATCAATTTGTGTTATGTAACTTTTACTACCCCATCTTGCATGATCAGAATGACCATGGGTAATAATTGCCTTTTTAACCCCCCTCCAAGGGTCTAAATAAACATCTGCCTTAGAACAATAAATACCTTTAGATGTAAATTCAAGTAATTTCATTTAATAAGTAATTAAGCATGAGAGTATTTATAGATTAACCTTTCCACGTTCCCCCATACACATAACTGTCATTCCTGGGTTTTACAATCAACAAACAAACTTTACAAAGAAAAACCCAATTCTTTTTAGAATAATGTTTTGGTAAATACTTAACTCTATAAAGAGCATTAAATTCATTTTTGCATTTCTCGCACTTCTTCATTTATTTCAATATCCTATTTTTGTACATTACAAAATGAGATTTATAATTCTTATACTTGCCATATTTTATCATTGTGATAAAGATAACGATTCACAAGATTGTATCAATGAATCAAAAATTTCTAATACTGTTTGTATAGAGATATATGATCCCGTTTGTGGATGTAATAATAAAACATATTCAAATGATTGTTATGCAAATACTAATGGAATTACTTATTACACTAAAGGAGAATGTAAGGTGAATTAATAATGAGATTTTTAATCAATTTAGTTTTCCTCAATCTTATGCTCACATTAATTGCTTGTGAAAAAAATGATGACTCTACTTCACTAGAAACCGCATCAAAAATTGTAGAGTATACATATCCGAAAAATAATGGTCCTTACAAAAATCCCATGAAAGGATGGAATACAGGTTGGTGGAAAGATTACGATTATGCTTCGGTAGGTTTTCAATATATTAAATGGAAAGATTTTGAGCCCACAAATGATAGTTTTAACTATGACTACATAGAAGAAGTTATTAATAGACCTGGGAGTGCTGGCAGGCATCTGATCTTAAGACTTTATACTGATTGGTATGGAGATAATGAGATTTCAGATGGTGGTCCAGATTGGCTATTTGATCAAATTGGTGTTGAAAGATTAAAAGACGAAAATGGGAAATACATAACTAATTTCAATAATGAAAAATATTTATCCGAGGCTAAAGAAGCAATTAATGCACTTTCCCTTAGATATGACTCTGACCCAAGAATTTACACATTTCAAATTGGCATGATAGGATATTGGGGGGAATGGCATAGCTATGGTTATTCTGAAGATTTTCACCTTACCAATGAAACAAAAGATCAAATACTTACATTTTATAAAGATAATTTTCAAAACAAAAAATTAATGGGCCGTTACCCATGGATAGAGCCACTAAAATCAACTGGAGGTATTGGTTTTCATAATGATTATTTTGGGCCAGTTCCACATAGTGATGAATTTGATGAAGCTATATTTGACGGTAACAAATGGATTGAAGGTCCGATCGGAGGTGAATATCCTCCACAGATTTCTCAAAACGATTTTAATCAAATTTATCTAAGTGAGTTAGGTGAAACAATGATTAAAAAAGGACATTATTCCACAATGAAGGTAATTAATGCTTGTGAAAATGAAAGTGATGAATTATGCGATGTTTTTATGAAACTACATAGATTAATGGGATACAATTACCAGATTGAAAAATGTAAATTTCAAGAAAGACTTTTAACCACTGAATTACTCTCAATTGAGCTTGAAATAAATAATATTGGTGTTGCTCCAATGTATTACGATTGGGACGTTGAGTTTGGAATTTTAAGTAACGAAAATGAATTGTTGAAAATTATTGAAACCGATTATAAAACAACCGATATTTTGCCTGGTGACAACATGTTTTTTAGAGTTGAAAAGTCCATAGCAGACTTTTTAAAAGGAAAATACAACATTGGTGTTAGAATTGTTCAACCCGGTTCTCAAATTAAAAAACCTGAAGTATGGAAATTGGACTCTAGAAACGCATACATACTTTTTTCTAATGAAATTGAGGTAATTAATGGATATTGGAACGACCTAAATGCTATAGAAGGTGGATGGTCAATCTTAGGTGAATTTGATATTGAATAATTAACCATTGATAGTTAATATCTTACTCTTCGCAAAGTATTTTTTATATAAAAGTTTTATTAAAATTATGTAACTTTAAATAAACCTATTTATGAAAAAGATAAACGCCTCTTATCTCAAGAAAAAAATAAATCATCTTAATAAAAAAATACATAGGGCGGAAACCCAAGGTAATCAAAATAAAGTCTGGTGGAGAAAAATGAAACTTGGAAAATTAAAAGATAAGCTTCTAAAAATTTCTGTATAAAAACAATTCAAAGTGTCAATTAAAAAAATTGACACCTTAAACATTAATTTATTCTGTTAATTTCACATTTATTGCACTTAACCCTTTTGGAGTATCTTCAACATCGTAGTAGACTGTATCTCCGTCAGTTATATTGTCAGTTAAATTGTTTGCATGTACAAAAACATCTTTACCATTTTCATTTGTAAGAAATCCAAATCCTTTTTTTTCATTAAAGAATTTAACAGTTCCTTTATTAGTACTCATAATTTATATTTTATAATTAGGAGCAAAAGTAGTGTTTCTCTTTATTTTAAATACATTTATTTTACTATTTTTGATTTCCAGTATAGAAATTGTTCTTTATCATACTTTTAAAGTTTTTGTTATTTTCACCTGGGCAGTCAAACATAAGATTGCAAAATACTTTGGAAAGTGTTGAAAACATTACATATTCCTCCTTAGCTCAGTTGGTTAGAGCATCTGACTGTTAA
>JBELIL010000036.1:0-15007 GCA_042090925.1 Flavobacteriales bacterium | reverse complement strand
TATATCCAATTTTAAATAAATATTATTTTAATTCCGTTCAAACACCCCTTCCCTACTCAAAGATCGAAGGCTTAAAATATATTGATAAAGTGATTGACATTAATCAAGATCCAATTGGTAGAACTCCAAGGAGTAATCCCGCAACCTACACCGGAGTTTATAGTGAAATACGACTTTTATTTTCCAAAACCCAAGAATCTTTGATGAGAGGTTATCAACCTGGTAGATTTAGTTTTAATGTAGTTGGTGGTAGATGTGAAAATTGTGCTGGCGGTGGAACTAAAATAATTGAAATGAATTTTTTACCCGATGTCCATGTTAATTGTGAGAATTGTTTGGGAAAAAGATTTAATAGAGAAACATTAGAAATTAAATATAAAGGAAAATCAATTTCAGATATTTTATCAATGACAATAAATGAGGGTTCCGATTTTTTTAAAAATATTCCTAAAATACATACTAAATTAAAAACCATTAAGCAAGTTGGTCTTGGATATATCAAGATTGGTCAATCCTCAACTACTCTATCAGGTGGTGAAGCCCAAAGGGTAAAATTAGCTAGTGAGTTATCTAAAAGAGATACAGGTAACACATTGTATATTTTGGATGAGCCAACCACAGGTCTTCATTTCGAAGATATAAGAATATTATTAGATGTTTTGAATAAATTGGTAGAAAAAGGTAACACAGTTATAATAATTGAGCACAATTTAGACGTAATAAAACAAGTTGACTATTTAATTGATTTAGGCCCGGGAGGAGGACGAAACGGTGGAAAAATTATAGCAGAAGGTACTCCTGAAGAAGTTATTAAAATAGAGAAAAGTTTGACTGGAAAGTTTTTGAAAAAAGAACTTAAACTATTACCTATTAAACACAATAAAACTGCCTAAAAGAATTTAAGTTATATGATTGTTGAAAACAAATTTATTTTCAAGATATTAATATTTGTTCTCATTATTTTTATTACGAAAGTTTCTTTTTCTCAAAATTCGATTAATTATTCAATCAATGCATCTCTACTCACGGAAACAGATCAATTGGTAATTAAACAAAAAATCAATTATATAAATCAAAATAATTTATTAAATAAAATTTATCTTAATGACTGGGCAAATTCCTATAGTTCTACTAAAAGTCCTCTAGCAGACCGTTTAGTTGAAGAATATACAAGAAGTTTTTATTTATCTGCAAAATCAAAAAGGGGATATTCTTTGATATCAAATATTTATGTTAATGGAACTAGAGCAAAATGGAAAAGAAACCAAAATAACCTGGATATCATTGAGATAATCTTTGAAAAGCCTATTAAAAAAGGAATTATAAATATTGACCTCTCATATATAATTAAACTACCTTCCTCAAAATATACAGGCTATGGAAAAATCAAAAAAAATCAATATTTTTTAGAAAATTTTTTTATAACCTTATCTAAATTTGATGGTCCAAACCAATTATTCTACAGCAATTTAGATCTTGAGGAAGTTCCAATCAATTCGTCAAAATTTAGTATTGAACTGAAAATGGATAAAGATCTAAATGCATATTCGTCTATTGATTTAATCGACTTTAGTAAAAAAAATGGGGAGGCGGTATATTTCTTTGAATCTAATAAAATTAAACAATTGATCTTTCTGATTGGAAAAGGTGACTTAAATATCAAAGAATTCAAAATAGATGAAAAGCTAATAAACATCAATTTAGACTCAAAGGATTTTGAATTAGAGTTTCAAAAAGCTAGTATAAAAAAAATATTTGAATTTGTAAAATCGATTGATGCCATAAATCAACCATCAAAAGTTCTTATCACAAATGAGA
The DNA here is from genome assembly GCA_042090925.1 of Flavobacteriales bacterium. Taxonomy (GTDB): domain Bacteria; phylum Bacteroidota; class Bacteroidia; order Flavobacteriales; family Flavobacteriaceae; genus TMED96. The sequence continues at coordinate 13,189 of JBELIL010000036.1, read as the reverse complement.
AATATTCTAAGAGGCCATTTTATGGATTATCGATAATGCCAACTTTTCTAAATTCATTTAGTAGAAGTTTTGAATTTGAGATTAAGATGTTGAGTGTTTATTTACAATTTTTAATTAAAGAAAGTTTTAACCTTGATTCACGAAAAGATTATTGGTTTGAATCTGGATTGTACTATTATTTAATGTTTAAATATTTGAAAAATAACTACCCACGTAAATTAATATTAGATGAAATTTTAAAACAACCCATTCTTCGTTTTTTTTTGAAAGGCTATAAATTATCTACCCTTGCTTCTGATGATTTATTTTTACATTTTCATGAGTTTATGATAAGGAGAAATTTACATCAAGAGATTACTCTCACAAAAAATGAACTTACCCGTTATAATGAGCAAATTGGTAACCCAAGTCAAACCGCTTTGTTATTTAACTACTTAATTAATTCATTTAATTTAGACATGAATCAATTTTTATTAATTATTAAAAAAGAAAATCTTAGCGGTCAGAAATTACTACATAAATTTCAAACTTTTTTTAACACAGTTAGCTTAGAAAATTTTGACCAATACCTAAATAAAAGGACATCAATTGACTTATATTTTGAAAAGATTAATCTTGTACGAGATAGTATTGAATTTGTAGTCAAGGAAAAAAATGATATTCGGATTCCATTTAGTGTTGGTTTTATAAATAAGGAAAACAAAATTGATCTAATTGATTTTGACCCAAAATCAATTGGTGAAAAATTTGTTTATCAAAATAGGGGTTACGAATATTTACAAATAAATCCAAATGATAACATACCAGAATTTAACAGAAATAATAACGTAAAGCGAGTTAATCCAGTCAGTTTTAAAAAAATTAAACTTTCCTTTATCAAAGATATTGAAGACCCATATTCGAATCAAATTTTTTATAATCCAAGACTAAATTTTAATGCATATGATGGAATTTTAGTTGGAACTAGGCTAAACAACAAGACTATTAAATCAAGACCATTTATTTTTGTTGCAGAACCATTTTATTCGACTAGAGAGAGAACTTTTGTTGGTTCATTTAGTGGATTATTTTCAAAATATATTGAAAACTCAAATTACTATTTAAAAACATTTTCATTTTCTTCCTCTACTTATCATTATGATCAAAGTTTAAGATACAGGTCATTGAGAGCATCCTATAGTATTTTTAAAAGAAACAAAAATTTAAGGGATAATAGAAAACAGGCTTTAGTTTTTTCATTACAATATGTTAACAGGGAAAAAAATGCATTTCAAAACCTATCACCAGATTACAATGTAGGCTCAATTAATTATATTTTTTCTAACAAAGGAGCATTGAATTATTTTACTTTAGTTGGAAAATCTGAATTTTCATCAAAATTTGGAAAAATTCATTTGACAACAGACTATAGGCATTTAACTAAATCTGGAAGGCAAATATCTTTAAGATTGTTTGCTGGTAAATTTTTCTGGAAAAATACAAGCTCATCCTATTTTGACTTTGCATTAGATAGACCAACTGATTATTTGTTTCAATATCAATATTTAGGCAGATCAGAACAATCTGGTGTATATAGTCAACAGTTTATTTTCGCTGAGGGTGGTTTCAAGTCAAAATTTATTAATCCTTACTCTAATGACTTATTGGTTACGATAAACGCTGGATTTGGTATTTGGAAGTGGCTTGAAGGATATGTAGATTTTGGACTAATCAAAAATAAAAAGGAAAATTCAAGATTTTTGTATGATTCAGGAGTGAGAATGAATATTTTACCTGATTATTTGGAACTATATTTTCCAATTTATAATACTAACGGATTCCAATTTACTGACAACACAAGCCCTTATTCTCAAAAAATAAGGTTTTTATTAACACTACAACCAAAAACCCTTACAAAACTTTTCACAAGAAAGTGGTTTTAGAACTATATAAGTAAATTTTGTAAATTGCTGGCTTAATTACTATGTTAGAAACAGATTATCCTAGTGCTAATTCAAAGATCAAATTTGACACCTTTAAAGATAAACTTTTAAATGATTACAAACTGGCGGTATTAAGTCGTGAATGTAGCTTATTAGGAAGAAAAGAAGTTTTAACTGGAAAAGCTAAATTTGGAGTTTTTGGAGATGGTAAAGAGCTTCCTCAAGTTGTATTAAGTCACTTTTTTAAAGAAGGTGATTATAGAGCAGGATATTATCGAGATCAGACAATTTTAATGGGTCAAAATTTGTTAACACCAAAGCAATTTTTTTCTAATCTTTATGCAAACCCAAATATAAAAGAAGAGCCTATGTCAGGAGGAAGGCAAATGGGCGCTCACTTTTCGACTCCTAGTATTAATGAACGTGGCGAATGGCTTGATTTAACATCTCAATACAACCATACTTCTGATATATCTCCAACTGCAGGTCAGATACCTAGATCTATTGGATTAGCATTAGCTTCTAAACTCTACAGAAACATTGATAGTGAAATAAAAAATAAATTTACCATAAATGGAAATGAAATATGTTGGGCTACAATTGGAAATGCATCAACTAGTCAGGGTATCTTTTTTGAAGCTATGAATGCTGCTGCCGTAATTCAGATTCCGCTAATTATGAGTGTTTGGGATGATGGTTACGGTATATCAGTAGATAATAAGATTCAAACAGTTAAATCAAGTATATCAGAAGCACTTTTAGGCTTTTCAAGTAAATATGATGACAAGCCTCTTAAAATTTTTAGAGTTAATGGTTGGGATTACAGCAAGATGATTGAGGTTTATAGTGAAGCAGAGGAAATTGCTAGAAAAAATCATACACCTGTTTTAATTCATGTTGATGAATTGACTCAACCGTTAGGACACTCAAGCTCAGGTTCACATCAAAGATACAAGTCAGAGGAGAGACTTAAATGGGAGAAGAAATTCGATTGCAATCTAAAATTTAGACAATGGATTATTGAGAATAATTTAGCAACAGAAGGTAAACTTAATGAAATTGAGGAGTCATGTAAAAATATTGTAAAAGAATCTAAAATTAAAGCATGGGATTCATACCAAAAACCAATCAAAAATTTAAATGAAGAATTACTTGAAATATTAAATAAAATACTGAAAAACTCGAATAATGATGTAAATCTAAAAATATGGATAGAGAGTTTAAAAAATAAAAAAGAACTTATTTATAAAGATTTACTCCAAGTAGCTAAAAAAACAGTCAGAAAGTTTCGTAAAACTAATAACCAAGACATGCTGGTATTAAAAAACTGGATCAAAAACTTGGATGTTCAACTTGAATCTAAATTTAGTTCTCATTTATATAGTCAAACTAAATTTAGAAGCAAAAATATCGATCCAATTCAACCAAAATATGAAAACACTGAGATTGTTGATGGAAGGGTTATAATTAGAGATAATTTTAAATCTTTAATGAATAAGAACAATAAAATTCTCTTATTTGGTGAAGACGTTGGTAAAATAGGAGATGTGAATAAAGGTGCCGAAGGTTTACAAATCGATTTTGGTGAAAATCGTGTTTTTGACACTGGAATTAGAGAAACAACAATTATTGGTAAAGGTATTGGCTTAGCTCTAAGGGGCTTTAGGCCTATTGCTGAAATTCAATATATAGATTATGTTCTCTACTGTCTCCAGACGCTTAGTGATGACTTATCAACGATTTTATATAGGACTGTTGGAAGTCAACCTGCTCCATTAACAATTCGGACAAGGGGACACAGATTAGAAGGTATATGGCACAGTGGATCGCCTATGGGAGGATTATTGAATTTTATGAGGGGAGTAAATTTTCTTGTTCCTAGAAATATGACTAAAGCCGCCGGATTTTACAATTCAGTAATGCAGACAGATGAACCTGCCTTTATTATTGAGCCATTAAATGCCTATAGAGTTAAAGAGAAAATGCCAACAAATTTGGGTGAATATTGTTATGAATTTGGTAAAATTGAAATCTTAAAAGAAGGAAAAGATATATCAATAATTTCATACGGCTCAACCTTAAATCTTGTAATTGATTCAATACCTGAATTTGATGATTTGGGAATTGATGTTGAAGTAATTGATATTCAAACATTGATACCTTTTGATATAGGTAAAGATATTTTGATAAGTGTAAAAAAAACTAATAGAGTTATTATAATAGACGAAGATGTCCCTGGAGGTGCTTCATCATATATTTTGCATAAATTAATTGACGAACAAGGAATTTTTAATTATTTAGATAGCCCACCAAAAACATTAACCGCAAAGGATCATAGACCACCATATGGAACAGACGGTGATTATTTTTCGAAACCTTCAGTTGATGAAATAATTGAATCGGTTTATAGAATTATGAACGAATCAAATCCTAAGAAATACCCGCTTTTATAGTTTAAACACCTGTAATATGAAGAATTAAATCAACCATCAAATCCTTTTCGTTGATGCGGTTTATATTAATCCCTTTACTTTTTAGATCTGTTTGTTTGAGCAAATGTATTATTTTAATGCACTTATCAAGTGAAAAATTTCTTACGGCTTTTTGGTAATCCTTTAAAAAGAAGGGATGAATTCCTAAATTTTTAGGAGTACATTGAAAATTTTTACTGTGCATTAATATTATCTTTCTAAAAAAATTATGTAATAAAGACAAAGTCACCTGTATAGGATTTTTCTTTACATTTTGAAACATTTGGTTTATAATAAAAATTGATTTATCAAATTTTTTATCTCCTATTGAATTTTGAAGTTCAAAATTATTGTACTCTTTACTAAAACCAATATACTTTTCGATTTCATCAACCGTAATTAAATTTTCATTATTTGATCTAAATGATAACTTTTCAAGTGCCTTTTCTATCATTTCAAGATCTAAACCAATATTTGAAGAAATAAGCATAATTGATTTTGGATCTAGATTCAAATTTAATTTTTTGGATTCTGAACCTATCCATTTGTAAACATCACTATCATATAATGGCTTAAATTCAATAAATTTTGAATTTTTTTGAATTGACTTGAAAGTTTTGTTTTTTGAATCTAGCGTTTTATTCACATAACATATTACTAAAACAGTTTGACTTAAATAATTTTCAAGATAAGGTATAATAAGTCCGATATCTTTATTTAAATACTGAGCTTCTCTTACAATAACCAGTTGTTTTTCCCCAAACATAGGATAACTTTTTACTGTCTCTAATATTTCTGTTATTGAAGTTTCTTTTCCATAAAGTAATCGCAAATCAAATTCTCTGTTATTTTTATCAATTAACTTTTCTTCAATTTTTTTACAAATTAAATTTATAAAATAGGGTTGATTTCCCATTAAAAAATAGTTATTTTCAATTTTTCCTTCTGAAATTGACCTTAAAACTGATTGTATTTCTCTCAATCTAAAAAAATGTTGAAATTTGTATATATGGAAAACTCTAATTTTAAAAGTTACCAGCTTAAAATTAAAAATAATGAAAATAAACAATATGTTTTTGACGAAATTAGAAAAAAAAATATTTTATTAACCCCCGAAGAATGGGTGAGACAAAATTGTATTCAATTTCTAATTCATGAAAAAAAGTATCCAAAAAGTTTAATTTCAGTTGAAAAAAAATTATCTGTCAACTCTCTGACCAAAAGATATGATATAGTAGTATTTAATTCAGATAAAACAATAATATTGCTTGTAGAATGTAAGTCTCCAAAAGTCAAAATATCACAAAATACATTCGACCAAATTTCTAGATATAACTTGGCCTTTAAAAGTAAGTATTTGATGGTTACAAATGGATTAAGAAATTATTTTTGTGAAATTGATTATGTTAATAATAAGTTTTTTTTCCTTAAAGAATTACCAAATTACATAAATAAGTAATGAAACTATCGATAGTAATACTTAATTGGAATGGCAAATTGTTATTAAAAGATTTTTTACCAAATATTATTTTATATACCCCCAATACACCTATCTACGTGGTTGACAATTCTTCTGATGATGGTTCATTAGAATTTTTAAAAAAAGAATATAAAAGTTTAACTGTAATTAAATTATCTAGGAATACTGGATATGCAAAAGCTTACAACTATGCTTTAAAAAAAATAGATTCTGATGTTTATTGTCTAGTTAATAATGACGTAATGGTTACTAAAAATTGGACATTACCAATTATGAAATGTTTTCAAAATAAAAAAGTTGATATAGCACAGCCTTTAATTTTAGATTTTAATAATAAAAGCAAGTTTGAATATGCTGGAGCTGCAGGAGGTTTTATCGATAAATTTGGTTACCCTTTTTGTAGAGGTAGGATTTTTAATAATATAGAAAGTAATATCGGTCAATATGATAATTCAATTGATATCTTTTGGGCATCTGGAGCTTGCATGTTTGTAAATAATAAATGTTGGAAAACTCTTAGGGGTTTTGATGAAGACTTTTTCATGCACCAAGAAGAAATTGATTTTTGTTGGAGAGCAAAAAATTTAAACAAAAAAATAATATGTATTTCTAAATCTAAAGTTTATCATGTAGGTTCTGGATCAAAATTATCTTCTGATGATAAAATTTATTACAATCACAGGAATTCACTTTTAAGCCTGGTTAAAAATGTTGATAAAAAAGACTTATCAATTGTTTTATTGATTAGGTCAATCTTTGAACTTATAACTATTTTTTTCTACTTATTTAGAGGAAAAATAACTAAATCATATATGATCGTTAAAGCTTATGTTAATTTTATTTTGTTGTTTACTAAATTCTACAGAAAGAGACACAACAGTTTTTCAATCAAATATTATAAAAGAGTTTCTGTAATATTTGATTCGTATATTTTTGGTAAAAATAAATTTTCAGATTTTTAGTTGCATCTAACTAAAATCTTTATAATTTTAAAAAAAAAAAAATGAATTTAAAAAAACTTATTCCTAGCCTACTAGCTCTTTTGATAATTTCATGTGTTCCTGCAAAGAAATATTCTGAATTAGAATCTATTCAAAAAACCACTAATGACTTATTAAATTCAACAACTGTTAAATTAAATTTATCAGAGGAGGAGAAAAAAACTGCTTTAGATAATGTTTCATCTTTAGAAAAACAGCTATCTTTTTTAAGATCTAATAATCAAGAATTAATTAACAATTTGGGTAACCTTACAACATTATCACAAAAAGGTGCTGAAAACCTAGAAAAGTCTCTTGAAAGTCTTAAGGAAAAAGACACAAGAATCAAAACACTTAGAGACGCTGTTACAAAAAAGGATTCTGTAACATTAGCGCTTGTGACAAGTTTAAAAGGTGTCCTCGGAAATATTGCTGATGAAGATATAGAAATAAATGTTGAAAAGGGTGTTGTTTATGTTTCTATATCTGACAAACTTCTATTTGCAAGTGGTAGTTATACAGTTACTTCAAGAGCTAAAGAGGTTCTTGGTAAAGTTGCAAAAGTTATTAATGACAAACCTGAAATTGAATTTATGGTTGAAGGCCATACGGATAATGTTCCCATAAATATTGAGGGAATTGCTGATAATTGGGATTTGTCAGTAAAAAGAGCTGTTTCTATTGTAAGGATTCTTCAAAAAGACTTTAATGTTGCGCCAGAGAGAATGACAGCTGCGGGAAGAGGGCAATATATTCCGATTTCAGATAATGATTCATCTTCAGGTAGAGCAAAAAATCGAAGGACTAGAATTGTAGTCTTACCTAAATTAGACCAATTTTATGATCTTATAAATAAAGGAATGGAAGAGGCTGCAGCTATGAATTAACTAAAATTTAATTATTTGCTAATTTTTTATTCAGCATCTATTATTTGAAGCTTAGCATATTTTAGTAAGAGATTTTTTTCACCTTTTTCGTAAAAATAAATTTTTGCTTTTGAATCGTGCTTCTGACCATCTATCGATTTGATAATTCCTTTTCCAAAAATTGAATGCATAACGATAGTATTTATTTTAAATTTTTTAATTTCAGATATCTGCTTATCACTAACTTTAGTATTAATAATTCCAGAATTTTCTAGCTTTCTAAATTTATTTTTAATTGAATTATATGTTGCTGTTGGATTTGATAAGGACAAATAATCTTTCCTATGTTTATTGACATCAAATTTGACAAAAGATGAATCTAATTCATCCAAAAATCTACTCTCTTCTGATTCAATAATTTTACCCCATCTATATCTATTATTTGTAAATGTCAGATTAGCTCTTTTCTCAGCTCTTGTAAGTGCTACATAAAACAATCTCCGTTCTTCCTCTAAACCTTCTCTAGAGTCTAAGCTCATAGATGATGGAAATAAATTCTCTTCCATACCAATTATATAAACAAAGGGGAACTCTAATCCTTTTGATAAGTGAACAGTCATAAGAGATACAGAATCAATTTCTGAACCATCTTGAATTTCGAAGTCAGTTGCCATAGCAACTTCTTCCAAAAAGTTTGCTAGGAAAACTGTTTCATTTAATTTATTTTTTTCATCAATGAAATTTTTTATCCCATTTAGTAATTCCTCAATGTTTTGAATTCTGTTAATACCATCTGCAGTTCCTTCATTTTCGAAAAATTTTATAATTCCAATCCTTTTAATAATCTGATTTGCTAATTCAAATGCATCATAACTTTTAATCATTGTCTTGAAGCCTTCAATCATGTTAACAAAATCGAAAATTTTATTTTTTGTGCCACTATTTATTTTAACAAAATCAATTTTATAAAGTATTACATCGTAGATTGATAGATTGTGTGTTTTAGAAGCGACGATAAGTTTGTCTATTGTTGTGGTTCCAATACCTCTAGGTGGAAAATTCACAATTCTCTTTAAGCTCTCTTCGTCATTGGAGTTTATAACTAATCTTAGATAAGCAAGAATATCTTTAATTTCCTTCCTTTGATAAAAAGAAAGACCTCCATAAATTTTGTATGGTATATTATTTTTTCTGAAAGATTCCTCTATAATTCTTGACTGGGCATTTGTCCTATACAAAATTGCAAATGAATTGTATTTGGAGTGATTTTCACGAACAGTTTCTAAAATACTTTTCGCAATATATTTGCCCTCATCATTATCACTAAAACATTTTTTAATTATTACTTTTTCTCCTTCGTCGTTACTTGTCCAAATTGTTTTTTCTAATTTAAACTTATTGTGTTTTATAAGGGAATTTGCTGCTTTCACAATATTTTTTGTGGAACGATAATTTTGTTCTAATTTAAAAACTTCAACTTCCTCATAATCTTTTTGAAAGTTTAAAATATTGTTAATATTTGCACCTCTAAAAGAGTAAATACTCTGGGAATCGTCTCCAACTACACATATATTTTGATATTTATCTGCCAACATCTTTACAATTAAATATTGTGAATGATTTGTATCTTGGTATTCATCAACTAAAATAAATCGAAATCTATCTTGGTATTTTGCCAATGTTTCAGGAAACTTATTTAAAAGTTCATTTGTTTTAACTAATAGGTCATCAAAATCCATAGAGTTAGACTTAAAACATCTTTTTGTATACTCTAAATATATTTTTCCAAATAATGGTCTTTGTGCAATTTCATCATATTCTTTTAAATCAAAATCAGATTCATAAGTTTCGACTGTAATTAAACTATTTTTCAGTGTTGAAATTCGATTTCTAATTTGTTTCGGTTTATATGAATCTTTACTTAGTCCCATTTCTTTGATAATACTTGAAATTAAACGATCACTATCTTGAGTATCATAAATTGTAAATGAGGAGGTAAAACCTAATTTTTCCGCTTCAATTCTTAAAATTTTCGCAAAAACAGAATGAAAAGTTCCCATCCAAATGTTTCTTGATTCACTTTCATCAACTAACTCCCCTACTCTTGTTTTCATCTCTTTGGCTGCTTTATTGGTAAAAGTCAGTGATAAAATTGAAAAGGGATCAATACCCTGTGAAATTAGGTAGGCAATTCTAAAAGTAAGTACCCGTGTTTTGCCTGATCCTGCACCAGCAATAATAATTATAGGTCCGTCGATTTTTAAAGCTGCCTTTTTTTGAGAATCATTTAAAGAATTGATATTTGATTTTAGTAGATCTTCCAATTTATCTAAAGGATTTAAGTATTTATTAAAAAATTAATATACAACACAAAAATTTTAAATTAATAACATTAAAAGGAAAAAGTATTTTAAATAAGTAAATTTCAACTTATCTTAATTTTATTAATCCTTTTACATTAAACAAAGAGATGGATTTATTTGAAAGACCAATTGAATTTTTGAAAGGTATTGGTCCTGGTAGAGCTAAAATCCTTAGCAAAGAATTAGATATTAAAAACTTTCGTGATTTCCTTTTTTTCTTTCCGTACAGGTATGTTGATAGATCGAAATTTCATTTAATTAATGATCTTAATGAATCAAATATAGATGTTCAAATAAAAGGTAAATTTTTAGACACAAATATTATCCAACAAAAAAAGGGTAAACGTCTTTCAGGAATTTTTAGTGATGGCAATTCTAACATTGAATTGATTTGGTTTAAAGGATTTAAATGGATAAAAGAAAATATTGATTTAAAATCAGAGTATGTAGTTTATGGAAAAATAAATTGGTTTGATAATCGCCCTACTATAGCTCACCCAGAGCTAACCAAAATCAATAATTATAACATCAAGAATATTAGTGGTATATATCCCATTTATTCATCTACTGAAAAAACTCTTAGATACGGGATTACACAAAAAGTAATAAGAGAGGCAATTTATAATTTGATTAAAGTTTTAAAAAATGAATTGAACGAATCTTTATCAAATAAAATTATTTTAGAATTAAATTTAATATCGCTTCAAAACGCATTCTCTAATATTCATTTTCCAAAAAGTGATGTTGAGCTAATAAAAGCAAGATTTAGATTAAAATTTGAAGAATTATTTTTTATACAGGTTCAGCTTTTAAAAAAAAATACTGACAATAAAATAAAAATTAAAGGTTACGAATTCACCAAAGTAGGAGAGTTTTTTAATACATTTTACAAAAATTACTTACCCTTCGATCTAACGAACGACCAAAAAAAAGTTATAAAAGAAATACGTAAAGATCTAGGCACTGGGAGTCAAATGAATCGTTTATTGCAGGGTGATGTTGGATCTGGTAAAACAGTTGTAGCCCTGCTGTCAATGCTAATAGCTTTAGATAATAAATTCCAAGCGTGTTTTATGGCTCCAACTGAGATATTGGCATTTCAACATCATGACAATTTAAAGTCAATTCTAGGTGATATGCCAATTCAAGTTGAAATTTTAACAGGTTCAACAAAATCATCAATTAGAAAAAATATTCATGAAAAATTATTAAATGGTAACATAAATATTATAGTAGGCACTCATAGTCTCATTGAAGATAAGGTAATATTCAAAAATCTAGGCATCGTAATTATTGACGAGCAACACAGATTTGGAGTTGCACAAAGGGCAAAATTATGGTACAAAAACAATTTTCCACCTCACGTTTTGGTCATGACTGCAACACCAATTCCAAGAACATTAGCCATGAGTATATACGGCGACTTAGATTTTTCTGTTATTCGCGAACTCCCTCCTGGAAGAAAACAAATAAAAACTTTTTTAATGGGAGAAAATAATCGTCTGAAACTTTTTAAGTTTTTAAGAGAACAAATTGAACTAGGAAAACAAATTTTTATTGTTTATCCTCTTATTGAAGAATCTCAAAAAATGGATTATAAAGACCTTATGGATGGATATGAGAGTGTATGTAGGGAATTTCCATTACCAAAATACAGAATTAGTATAATGCACGGTAAAATGAAGACAGAAGATAAAGATTATGAAATGAAAAGATTTGTAGAAGGCAAATCACAAATTATGGTTTCAACTACTGTTATAGAAGTGGGAGTTAATATACCAAATGCTAATGTTATGGTAATCGAGAGTTCAGAAAGATTTGGTCTTTCTCAATTGCATCAGCTCCGCGGAAGAGTTGGAAGAGGAAATGATCAAAGTTTTTGTATACTTATGAAGGGTAAAAAAATATCGAATGATGCTAAATTGAGACTTGAAACAATGGTTAAAACTACAGACGGATTTGAAATAGCTGAAGTGGATTTAAAATTAAGAGGTCCTGGGGATATTGCTGGAACTCAGCAAAGTGGGCTTATCAAATTAAAAATTGCAGATATAGTCAAGGATCAAGAAATAATTAAAGTGGCTAGGAGTTATGCCAAAAATTTGATTAATAGTGACCCAAGATTAAGTCATGAAGATAATAAGAATATAAAGTCAGAATTAAATAAAATCACATCCAATAAAAAGATATGGAATCTTATAAGTTGAATCTGGATGTGTATATTAGCATTATAACTTTTTAGAATGAAAATTTCCTACAATTTATTGAAAGAAATAATAAATGTAGACCTTCCTTTTGAACAACAGCTGGATGCTTTAACATCTATAGGTCTTGAAGTTGAGGGCAATTCTATTTATGAATCAATACCTGGTTCACTTAAAGGAGTAGTCGTAGGTAAAGTTTTAAAATGCTTTAAGCACCCAAATGCTGATAGACTAAAACTTACTGAAGTCGATGTTGGTATAAAAAATACATTACAAATAATTTGTGGTGCTTCTAATGTTAAAGAAGGTATAAAAGTTCCGGTTGCATTGAATGGAACTAATCTTTACATTAATAAAAATGAATGTTTTACGATTTCTAAGTCTAAAATAAGAGGAGAAATTAGTGAAGGCATGATATGCTCTGAAAAAGAACTTCAACTTGGGGAATCTCATAAAGGAATAATGATTCTTGATGAAATCCATCCTGTAGGAAAAAAATGTTCAGAAATATTTGAAATTTATAATGATAATTTAATTGAAATTGGATTAACACCAAATAGATCAGATGCAATGAGTCATTTGGGAGTAGCAAGAGATCTTAAAGCCTGGTGTATTTCAAATAGTATCAATTATAGTTTCAAAATTCCAAAAGTAAAAGAATATAAATTAGGGAGTAATTCGAGTTTTAAACTAAAAATAGAAAATTTTGAAAATTGTCCTTATTATTCGGGTGCTTTTATTTCAAATATAGATGTTAAATCTTCTCCAAAGTGGATGCAAAATTATTTAGAGACTATCGGTATTATACCTAAAAACAATATAGTTGATATAACTAATTATGTAATGCACGAGCTTGGTCAACCTCTTCACGCTTTTGATTTATCAAAGATTGAAGATGAAATT
>JBELIL010000035.1:9489-15191 GCA_042090925.1 Flavobacteriales bacterium | reverse complement strand
AACTCCTATCGCATGCCCGCTCATTTTACTTTTATTAATGGTCAAGAAAATTTCATTGGGGTTTTTGACTTCCCTGAGCCCTGTTGATAACATTTCGTATATACCTATCTCACTTGTTGAACCAAATCGATTTTTTTTGGCTCTTAATATTCTGTAAGCGTGATTGTTGTCTCCTTCAAAACTTAAAACCACATCTACCATGTGTTCCAAAACCTTTGGTCCAGCAATGTTCCCGTCTTTAGTTAAATGTCCTATTAGAATTACAGAAGAACCTGTACTTTTGGCGTACTTAATAAGCTCACCCGAACATTCTCGTATTTGAATAACACTTCCAGGAGAGCCATCCACCATTTTTGAGTGTAAAGTCTGAATGGAGTCTATTATCACTATTTCAGGTTTAATTTTCCTAATCTGTTCATAAACATTCTCTGTTTCTGTCTCACTCAAAATAAAAATTTCACCAGCTTCCTTACCAATTCTATTTGAACGAACCTTTATCTGTTTTTGACTTTCTTCTCCAGATACGTACAAGATCTTTTTATCAAATTTCATGGAAATTTGAAGGAGCAAAGTAGACTTTCCAATCCCCGGTTCGCCACTTATTAAACAAACCGACCCAGGGACAAGACCTCCTCCAAGAACTCTGTTCCATTCATCATCTTTAACTATTAGTCTTATTTCATTATCAGTAATTATTTCATTCATTTTAAGTGGAATATTTTCTTTTTTAAAATATTTTCCAATTTCAGTTTGAGACTTGATTTTTAAAGGACTTACTTTCATCTCTTTAAGAGAGTTCCATTCTTTACAATACTTACACTGACCATGCCATTTTGAATGCTCATTACCACAATTTTTACAAAAAAATACGATCTTTTCTTTACTCATCTTTAAGTAAAATTAATCAAGCGGACTTTTAAGAGAAAGATTTCTAAACTTTATTATTAACAATCGGAAGAAGGAAAAAAGACAAAACTCCAAAAAATATAATCACAAGGGTTTGGACAGTCCATGTTATCCAACCAAACGCCAAACCTGTTTCAAATGGAATACCGTAAAAGCTTAAAGCTACTGAGACTGAAAGAGGATACACACCAACTCCGCCGTTTGTGGTTGTTATTGAAATGGCTCCAAAAATAAATGAAACTAAAAGTGTTTTAAAGTCTAACAATTCAGTTCCGTTTAAACTAAATTTCATTATATAAAATACTAAAATGTATATGAACCAAATAAGTATTGTGTGTGCCGCATAAGAAAATTTATTTTTCATTTTCAAAACAGAAGTAAATCCAATACTTATCCCTTCAATTAAATTTGAAATTTTTTTTAGTATTCCTTTTTTGAAAATTTTAATCAAAACAAAAATTAATATTGAAAAAAATAAAACTATAAAAAATAGATAATATACATTTAAATACAAACCCACCTTCTCTTTTAAAAATGGAAGTAGAATATCTGTTTCTAAAAATAAACTCAAAATAATTATAGAAAATAGAATAGTTAAATCAACTAATCTTTCGGCTAATATTGTTCCTAATGCCTTGTTAAAGGGTATGGATTCATATGTTTGCATAACAGAAGCTCTTAAAATTTCACCCGAACGCGGCACTCCTAAATTTGCTAAATAAGTTATAAAAACGGCGAAAACATTATTGATAAACTTAGGATAATACCCCAATGAATTAAGCATATAATTCCATCTATATGCTCGAGAAAGAAAGCTGGTAACTCCAAACAGAATAGATAAAAATATGTATTCCATTTTCGCTTCTTTTAGGGATCTGTATATTTCACTTCTCTCTTCTTGGTTTGTATAGTAAAAGGATAGATAAATAAAAAAAAGACCTGTTAAAGGAGGCGCTATTTTTTGAAATATTTTTTTAAATGACCTCAATATTAAAACAATGCGATATTATCAATAAGTCTTACTCCTCCTTTTGCTTTTACGCAAATAAATGCTCTTAGTTTTAATTTAGAATTGAATGATTTCACCTCTTTTAAAGAATTGTTTTCTGCAATACAAAAGTACTCAAGATCAAATTTTTTATTTACTAAAAATAGTTCACCAATAAAAAATTTAATTTTATCTATATCGTTGGTTTTGATCATTTTCTTAGCCAAGCATAGGGATTTATAAATGATTTTTGCGTCATATCTGGTTTCCTTATCTAATAAAATATTTCTAGAACTCATCGCTAAGCCATTTTCTTCCCTTACAGTTAAAATACTTTTGATTTTAACTTTCAAGCCATAATTTTTAATTATTTTTTCAATCACTAAAATTTGTTGGTAATCTTTTTCACCAAAAAATGCATAATTAGGTGAAAATTTTTCAAATAGCCTTTTAACTACAGTAGCAACTCCCTGAAAATGCCCTTTTCTAAATTCCCCTTCAATAATTTTATCAATCCCATCTAAATCAAAAATTTCTGCTTTAGCAGGAGATGAATATAAATCTGACTCCACCGGAGTGTAAATTATAGCATTTTGATTAATTGTTTTTATGGTTTGAATATCTTCATTGGTGGATTTAGGATACTTAAACAAGTCTGTTTTGTTGTTAAATTGAGTGGGATTTACAAAAATTGAAACAATAGTTTCATCACATTCCATTGAACATTTTTCAATAAGTTTAATATGCCCTTCATGTAATGAACCCATTGTGGGGACTAATCCAAGATTTTTATACTCCTTTGTTTTTAAAAGCCTACAGATTTCTGAAGAATGATTAAAACTTCTCAATATTAGTAATTTATAATTCTAAATTTAGTCTTTTTTGAGTTCAAGAAAAGATTTTTTGTAATTTTGCTAGACTTTTTTAACTGCTAAACTTTATGCGCAACAAGAATACACTTGTAATTTCTTCGGAGGTAGTTCCATATCTTCCTGAAACTATACTATCTAAAAGTTCATTTAATATTCCAAAGGAAATTAATGATTTAGGAGGGCAAATTAGAATTTTTATGCCTAAATATGGTATTATTAATGAGCGACGTCACCAATTACACGAAGTTATTAGGCTTTCTGGAATGAATTTGGTAATAAATGACATTGATATGCCGCTTATAATAAAAGTAGCCTCTATACCTAAAGAAAGAATGCAAGTTTATTTCATAGATAATGAGGATTATTTTAAACGTAAGCAAATGTTAGTTGATACTAAAGGAAAGGGCTATAAAGACAACGATGAGAGAATGATTTTTTTTACAAAAGGTGTTATAGAGACTGTTAAAAAACTAAATTGGTCTCCAGATATAATTAACTGTCACGGATGGTTTACATCATTATTCCCCTTATATATGAAGACTTATTTTAGCGACGAGTCAATTTTCAAAAAAAGTAAAATTGTAACTTCAATATATGAAAACAATATGGAAGGAATTTTAGATAAAAAACTTAAAGACAAAATTAAGTTTGATGATATTAATGTAGATTTGGATTTGATTAATAAACCTGACTATAACTCCTTGATTTCACTAGCGATAGATTATTCGGATGGAATAATAAACTATACAGATAACTTGAGTTTAGATTTAGTCGATAAACTTAAACATTTTGACAAACCAGTTCTAGATTTTGAAAATGCAAGAAAAGAAAATGGGCATACGACCTTTTTTAAAAAACACTTTTTGTAATTAATGAAACTTTTCAATGCTCTTTTTTTCATCCTTCTTATTATAATTTTTAGCTTTTCATGCAACGAAGATTACAATACTATTGGTATAGATCTTGTCACTACATCTGATTTTAAAACTAAAACCGAATATTATTCAGTTTACTCAAGAACTGATTCAATTGCTGATATTCAATCTGACAGACAGGTTTATATGCACATTGGCCAATTCACCCTTCCATTTTTTGGAAGGAGTTTAGCAAATTTTACAACACAAATTAATATTCCACCGAATAGTGTTTTTGGAAATTTTTCTCAAAATCGTGAATCAGATGGTGATCCAAACAATACTAAGGTTATTGAGGAAAACGAGAGAATCAAAGATGTGTATCTTGAAATACCTTTTATAGTTGATCAAAGAGATTCAGATAATGACGGAGTAATAGACGCCTTCGACGCTGACCCAAATAATCCAAATAGTGATTCTGATGGTGATGGTGTTACTGACATAGAGGAACAGCGTAATGGAACAAATCCGCTTGATTCTGATTCTGATGGTGATGGAATTTCCGATTTAACGGATACGGACAATAGTACATATGACAGCGAAAATAAAGTATACAGTGTTGACTCGATATATGGAAATAAAAATACTCAATTCAACTTCAAAGTAACTGAGTTAACTTATTTCTTTAATGATTTAAATCCAGACGATAATTTTGAAAGCATTAAGCCATATTATTCTCAAAGAGATTATTATGAAGAAGGTTTTGTGGGTAGGGTTCTAGCTGATCACCCATATCAGTTAGACCTCAATGAAATAAGATATAATTTCAAAGAAGATGATCCCGAAACAGAGAGCGTCGATGAGACTGAGCTTGTCGAAACAAGACTAACTCCAAGGATTAGGATTCCTTTAGACAATTCTTTTTTTCAAGAGAAGATACTAGACATGGAAAGCACTGATGCTTTAGAAAATGCTAATAATTTTCATAATCACATAAAATCAATAAATTTTAGAATTTCCAACACGAATGAGGACATTTATATGCTGTTAAATATGACTGGAGCGTCAATTAAGGTAAAATATAATTTTGATTTGGTCAACGATAATGGCACTCAAAATGTTTTGACAGATGATACTATCGAAGAAGGAGAAAGAATTTTGGAGTTGTCAATTGGGGGTGTAAAAATCAATCATTTCAAAAATGATAACGTATCAGAAAATACTCTTTCATCAGGGAAAATTTATCTTAAAGGAGGTTTGGGCACTAGATCAATTATAAATCTTTTTGATAAAGAAGGAGAAACAGAGGTTATTGAAGATTTAAGAATAAAAAATAATATTTTAATCAACGAAGCCAACTTAATTTTTTACGTTGATCCTTTATTTGTGCAAGACTGGAATAGTGAGAGTTTAATTGCAGAAAGATTGTATCTATATAAAACCACAGACAATCTTCCTCTTTCGGACTACTTTTCTGATCCAACCAGCAGTGAAACAGATCCGACCTTAAATAAAATTCTTCATGGTGGTAAATTAGAATATAAAGATAATAAGCCATTTAGGTATAAAATCAATATTACTGAGCATGTATCTGATTTAATCAACTTAAACGATGGGGATTATACAGAAAACATACCCCTTTCTCTCGTTGTTACTTCGGATGTAGCGTTTATAAGATCTAGAAAAGCAATCCTAAAAAATAGAGTTGATAAAATCACAATACCTGAAGGGACTATATATAACCCATTAGGAACAGTGATTTTAAATGAAAACCCTCCGGAAGGATTAATCGAAAAAAAACTAATTTTAGAAATAATATATACTGAATTTTAGAATTAAATTAAAAATTTAATCGAAGCCTATTATAAATTAGTAGTCAGATATATAAAGAATTTTTTTATCGGTTTTTTTAATTGCCTTTAAATTTTTAATTGTTGATAAATCTATTTTTTTTATTTCTGAGTTTTCTATGATTATGCCAAATTTTTCTTTTTCTATAATTTTATCCTTTAATTGACCCAAATTGATCATATTTATTGAGCCTAAACTGTAAAACTGGCTAGAAAAAGATTTGTAATTTAA
>JBELIL010000035.1:0-9389 GCA_042090925.1 Flavobacteriales bacterium | reverse complement strand
AAAAAAATAGGAGTAAATAACATCCAACAAAAAAGAAAACAAACCCATTTGTTTTTGTAAGCTTCTTTAATTATTTTTCTAAATCTACTTATTATTATAAACGACCAAGGAAAGATAGTCATTATTGAAAATAACCAGACAATTCCAACAGGTTGTTGTTTAGCAAAGCCATACAAATCTCCTTTCCAGCCTGAATCAAAAAACCTTCTGAAATGTTCTCCATAAATGAAGTAATCGATAAAACCAGGTGATTTTAATTCCATAAGATAGTACCAAGGACATGATATCAAAAAAGTTAAAGTCAAGCCACTTAAAATTGGAATTTTTTTAAGCTTCTGAAGCTCTTCTTTATTAATTAAAAACCAGGTAAAGATTGGTGGTATTGTTAATATTAATATTATTGGTCCTTTCGATAAAAGTCCCAGTCCAATTGCAATAAAAAAAGGATACCACCATTTGGATTCTGATTCCTTACTAATTGCTTCCCAAAAGGAAATCATAGTAAGAATTATTGAAAAATTTAACATTGTATCGGTAGAAACTACACCTGCATGCAAGTAAAATTCAGGCATTAATAATAGTATCAAAGGCGTTAGAAAAAAGATTTTATTTTCAATTTTGTCATATCTTGAAATAAATAAAATGATTACTATAGTTGTAATTAAATAAGGAAGTCTTATATAAAACTCATATAAACCAAAAACTTTAATTGAAATAGCGCTTAGCCAAGAAGAAAGTGGAGGTTTGGCCCAAAATGGAATATTGTAGTCAATTTGTAACATTATCCAATTATTAGTTTCGACCATTATTCTGGCTATTTCGGCGTATCTGGCTTCGGTTTTATCCATTAATGGCAGCAAATAATTTAGTATTCCTCTATTAGCAATTAATACAAGTAATAAAAATGCAGCCCAAAACTTATTTATGTATTTAAATAAACGAGAATCCATTATTTGCACCTTTTTTTAATTATCAAAAGGTCTAAAATAATCCTTGGAGCATCTATAAATTTAACTTTTGAATCCTCAGTGTCAATCCAACATTTTAAAGGTACTTCTCTTGAAATTTCTAAAAACTTATCCTTACCATAAAAATTTATGAGTCTTAAAAATATTTCAACGTCAAACAGCCATCTAGACAAAAAAGGTTTACCAAATGATAATTTCACCAATTTTTGATCTATTATTTTACATCCGCATTGTGTATCATAAAAAGGAACTCCTATAATTAAGGATATAATAGTTGCTATACTTCTTCCAATTATAAAACGGTGAAATTTTCTTTTAATGACATTATTTGATTTGGGGATCCTAGAACCAAACACAAATTTGATTTTATCATTTATTTTTTTAGATAATAATTTGCATTCTTCAAGTGAGGTAGATAAGTCAGCATCTAGATAAGCCAAATTACCACTCATATTTTGACGAACTGCATATAAAAAACCATCACGAACAGCATTTCCTTTTCCTTTATTTTTTTCATAAGACAAAATTTTAATTTGTTTAGGAAATTTACGGGATAATTTATTTACTAAATTTTTTGTTTTGTCAGTAGAGCCGTCATTTACAAAAATTATTTTGACTTTCTTGTTTAGTTTTAAAAAATCTAAATATTTATTAACGGGAAGCCTCCTCGATTCATTGTAGCACGGGATAATAATATTCAAAGACATCTCACTTCACTATTATAGATAAATTTAACTAAACAAAAAATGTATAATTATTAAACTACCTAAAAGCAAATAACCTAAATTTCTATTTAATATAGAACTAGGATAAAACAAACTTTTAATATTTTTTATCTTTCTTTCACTAAATAAAAATGACAAAATCAATAAAAATATAATTACTGTAAAAGCTCGCAAGAAGTAATTTAATTCAGGAATAAGTTTTTCAATTGCCAAGTTAAAAGGAATGCTCAAAACCAATAGGTAGAAAATTATTTTTTTGTTTGGTTTTGTAAGCAAAACCGATGTGCAAATCAGCAAAACTATACCACAATTTATATAATATCTCAAGTTGTTTAGAACATGAGTAAATGCTATCTGAGGTTTGTCAAGTTTTAAATAAAGTAAATATATTCCAACTGTTAGTCCAATGCAAAGAGCAATTATAATCGACTTTCTACCAGCAATTATTTTTTCTTTATCAGTTGCGGCCTTATTTATATATTTAGAATAAATATCAGTTGACCACATTGTAGCAATTGAGTTTAGAGTAGAATCTAGGGTACTCATTAAAGAAGCAAATAAACCACAAAGAATAATACCTTTAAATCCATTAGGCAATAGGTTTTTTACAATGTAGGGATAAGCTAAATCAGGGTCTTGTAGGTTTTCTCCTAAGATTCCATATAATGCAATTCCGGGCAGAACTATAATGGCAGCCATAAAATATTTTATTAATCCACCTGCCAACAACCCTATTTGAGCATGGTTTAAATTTCTTGCTGCAATTGCACGTTGCATTATTGTTTGGTTTGCACACCAATAATTTATGTTAAGAAAAAATAGTCCTAAAAGGTGTGTCCATGGCAAAGTTGGATGGTTGGCACTAAGATGAAGGTGCATTTTATCTCCGGTCTTTTCATATAACTGTTCTATTCCTCCCAAATTTGATATAGATGTGTAAAAAACTATTATTCCGCTTACTATTATAATTATAAATTGAATTATATCTGTTTTTACTACAGCATTTAACCCCCCTAAATAGGTATAAACCCCGGAGATTACACCTAAGGCTACAATTAAATAGGTTATTCTCTCAAATTTATTCCGAACAAAAGGCTCCAAAAGGTCGTCAAATACAACCTCTGTTGCATAAGCCCCCCAAAAAAGAGCTGCACCAAGTGTAATAGTTGAAAAAAGTGATATGTTCGCCACAGAGTAAAATAATGCGATATTCTTTCCAAGTCTTTTCTCAATAAACTCGGTTATGGTAAAAACCTTTTCTTTTAAATATAGAGGAACAAAAATAAATGCTCCTATAAGTATCCCTTGAACAGCATTGATTTCAAGATTTGCTTGTGCAAGACCAAATATATAAGCGGAGCCCATCATCCCTAATAATTGATAACCTTGGATATTTGTTGCAATCGTAGATATTGCTATCGAATACCACGGGAGGTTTCTTGAACTTAGAAAATATTGGCTAGCACTTGCGTCGTTGCTTAGCTTTCCCTTTAAAGCAAATGAGATTATAATGAAAAAATAAAAAATTACTATAAATAAGTCAAACATATTTTATTTCCTTGGCCCTTTGCTAAGAGGCGAATTAGATTTTCCTTTAGGGAGTCTTCCTAATTGTTTTGATAAGGAAATATTGTTAAAGTGAGGCAAAACATAATTTCCAAATATTTCGCACTCTTTGCTGTGGGGATAGCCAGACAAAATAAAAGAGTCTATACCCATACTGATATACCTTTTTAGTTTTGAAACAATTTGATTTGGACTCCCAACCAAAGCTGCTCCACAGCCAGATCTAGCCAAACCAATCCCTGTCCATAAATTTGGTTCAGCAAAAAAATCTTGATTTGATTCTGATCTTAAATTGTTTTGAATTGAAACACCCAATGATTTTGAATCTAATGCTCGGTTTTTTATGTCTTCTCCTTTCTTCAAACTTAGTTTAGAAATTAACCCTCTAGCATAAGCCCTTGCATCATCTTCTGTTTCTCTTACAATTGCATGTATCCTAAGACCAAATTTTATCGACCTCCCGTAGTGCATAGCTCTGTTCTTAACCTTTTTGATTAATTCATTTAAATTTTCTTCTTTGTCTGGCCACATTAAATAAACATCACAAAATTCAGCACAGAGGTCGATACCATGATCTGAATATCCTCCGAAATAAAGAAGTGGACCACCATTTATTTGGTAAGGTTTCGCAGGATCTGAAGGCAGTTTAAAAGAATAATACTTACCATCATATTCCACAAAATCTTTTGACCAGAACAATTTTAAAATTTGAATAACTTCTCTAGATCTTTCATAACGCATTTTGGATTCTAAATTTTCACCAGGGAGATTTGATGAAATAATATTTAGAGTTAATCTTCCTTTAACCATATGATCAATTGTTGCAATAGTTCGAGCAAGCATTGGAGGATGAATTTCTCCACATCTGACAGCAGGTAGAAAATTTATATCTTTTGTTAGATTTGACATTGCAGCTACGAATGAAAGAGGGTCCTGACCAACTTGGAAAGAAGATGGGCATAAGACATTCTTGTATCCTATTTTGTCTGCAGTTTGAACGATTTTACAAGTGTTCTCCCAAGAACTTTTGTATAACGGATTTCTATTACCAAGAAAATCGTCATCTCCGTCACAAATTGGAGCAAACCAAGAAATTTCAGCAGATTTTTTTAACGACATGATATTAATTTTTGAATTTAAATAAAATTAACTTGGGAAGTTAATTTGTATCCAATTAAAATGAAAACAATACCAACCACACCTTGTATCAAGGTCGCTGTTGTATGATATTTCAAAGCTTTCTTAGCTGAAATTCCAGTCATTTCAGAAACTATCCAAAAATATGAATCGTTTGTATGGGATACTGTCATAGAACCCACACCAATAGACAAGATCGTCCATATTTTATCAATCTCATTATCAAGACCGAACGAACCTAAAAGAGGATACATAATTGTGGAAGTAGTAATTATTGCTACAGTTGATGAGCCCTGAACTGTTTTAAATATGGAAGATATAAAGAACGGAATTAAAAGAACTATTCTAAAGTCAAAATAGAATTTATTTATAAAATCTTCCAGAGGAATTTTTTGCATTATAAGACCAAGTGTTCCTCCCATCCCAGTTATTAAAATTATTGGGAAAGCACTAGAGAGTCCATTTTTAATACAATACTTCAATCCTATCTCAGAGTTAAATTTAATTAACCTAAATGAAAGAATAACACCAACAAATAAAGCAAAAGAAGGGGTGCCTAAAAATCTAAATACCAAATCTAAATTTTTGAAAGCACCTAAATTTCCAAATAAGGTGCCAATTGCCATTAATATAACGGGTATGATAATTGGCACTATAGATTCACTTATACTCGGAAACTTCTTGCTGTGTTTTTGTTCGAAAAACAAATTAGGATCAAAACTTGATTTATTGAAGATTAAATAAGAAAAAGTAGAGCCTATAATCACCAAAATAAAAGCAAGAATACCTCCAATAATTATCAAAAGAGGAAAGTTTTCTAATTTGAGATTAGATGCAGCAGCAAGTGGGCCAGGTGTTGGTGGAACCAAGACATGAGGTGCAAAAAGACCAGTTGAGAGAGCAACTCCAAGGGATTTTAATGGAATCTTTGACTTTATTGAAATAGATTTTATGGTTTTCGAAAGTATTATGAAAGCGGCATCACAAAAAACAGGAATTGAAATTATATAACCAATAAAGCCAATTTTGAATTGAAGAGGTATTTTTCTAAATCTCGTAATTATATAATTAGCAATTGATGAAGTGGCATTTGTTAGCTCTAAAGTTTTGCCAATAATGGTCCCGAAAATTATTAATAAACCTATTTTTTGTATAGTTTCACTAAATCCAATAAATAATAATTTAAACAGCTCGACAAAATGAATCTCTAATAAAAGTCCTAGTAGTATTGATGCAGTAAAAAGTACTAAAAATGGATGTAACTTAAAATAAGTAGTGCCTATTATAATCCATAGAATTAATGTGATTATTGTAGTTAAAAGAAAAAACATTATTGAATTTTTTCAAAAAATGAAAATACTCTGCTGGAAAC
Source organism: Flavobacteriales bacterium (assembly GCA_042090925.1). Taxonomy (GTDB): domain Bacteria; phylum Bacteroidota; class Bacteroidia; order Flavobacteriales; family Flavobacteriaceae; genus TMED96. The sequence continues at coordinate 3,621 of JBELIL010000035.1, read as the reverse complement.
ATCTGAAATTTGACTTTCAGCCTTTTTTATGGATTCACCTAATGAAATCGGTTTGTTTTGAATATTAAAAATTCCAGTAATCCCATTTCTATAAAAATTTTCGTAAGGGGGCTCAATACTTCCAGCCAAGCATATGAGAATCTTCTTGTGTTTTTTGGCTAATTTCCCTAGCTCAATGGGAACTTTTCCATTTAATGACTGGTAATCTAGTTTCCCTTCTGCGGTAAAAATAATATCAGCTAACTCTACCTTTTCTTCAAGATTTACAAATTCAGCTATCAATTTAAATCCATTTGAAAGCTTGGCTCCTAAAAGGCCATACAAACCAGCAGCTGTTCCTCCAGCTGAACCACCACCTTTGACTTTAGTTATATCAATTTTTAAATCTTTTTTTACTACTTGAGAGAAATGAAAAATATTTTTTTCTAGCTTTTCTATTTGATCTAAGGTTGCCCCTTTTTGTATGGAATAAGTTTTTGTAGCACCATTAATTCCTAATAACGGGTTTGATACATCGTAGGCGATTTGGAATTTTATATTATTTAAATCTTTAGGAGTTTTTATTTGTTTTATTTTAAAGAGAGACTCACATCCTATTTCTATCTGCTTGTTGTTCTCATCTAAAAGCTTACCGCCTAGTGCTTGAAAAATCCCTGCTCCCGCATCATTGGTTGCACTTCCACCAAGGCTTAAAATTATCTCTGAACATCCACTTTTAATGGCATGATTTATGGATAATCCAGTACCATATGTGGATGTAAGGCCAGGATTTCTGTTTTTTTTCTCTATTAACGATAACCCTGAAGCTTGAGAGAGCTCAACCCAAGCTGTTTTTGAATTCCTAAACTTAAAATACTCACTTAAAATTTTATTTCCAATAGCGTTTTCAGTTTTATGTTCAATAGCCTTGCCATCGCAGTTTTTTTTTAAAAACTCAATGGATCCCTCCCCGCCGTCAGAAATTGGAATTTCCTCAATATTATGATTAGGGTTTATTTTTTTTATGCCGTGCGCTATTGATCTAGCCACTTTATTTGCAGTTAAACACTCCTTAAATGAATCTGGTGCGATTAAAATATTCATATTTTTTCTTTAATATGATTAATTATTTGACAAGCATGAATTCTAGAGTTTTCTATAAACCATTTATTAGTTTGATAACCACCGCAAATAACTCCAGCAAGGTAAATGCCTTTAACGTTAGACTCCATTGTATTTGTTTTGTAGTAAGGACTAGAGTTTTTATCCTTATTAAATTTTATTCCAACCGACTTTAAAAGCTCAAAATTTGGCTGATACCCAGTCATAGCTAAAACAAAGTCATTTTTCATTTTAATTATTTCTTTATCATTTTTCACAATTACATATTCTTTTTGAATTTCTACAATTTCAGAGTTAAATAATGCTTTAATTGAACCTTCTTTTATTCGATTTTCAATATCTGGTTTAGACCAATATTTAATATTTTCTCTAAACTTCTTTTCTCTAATTACCATCGTAACACTTTTAGCACCTTTTCTAAATGTCTCTAATGCTGCGTCTACTGCAGAATTTGCAGCTCCCACAATTGCTATATCCATACCAAAATAGGGATGCGGCTCTGAGTAGTAGTGGGACACCTTTTCTAAGTTTTCACCTTTGACGTTTAAAGGGAAAGGTATGTCATAAAAACCTGTTGCAATTATAATATTTTTTGACTTATAGTTTGACTTATCTGTCATTATATTGAAAATTTCAGATTGAAAATTTATTTTCTTTACAGTTTCATATAAATTAACTTCTAAATCCCACGATGTGCAAACTCTTCTATAATATTCCAACGCTTCAGGACGCGTTGGTTTTGGGTTTTGTGAAATAAATGGAACTTCTCCTATTTCAAGCTTTTCTGATGTAGAAAAAAAAGTCATGTTTTGAGGATAATTATAAATAGAATTCACCAAGACTCCCTTTTCTAAGATTAGGCTCTTCAATTTTTTCTTTTTAGCTTCAATACTACACGCTAATCCAATAGGGCCAGCACCAATAATTATAACATCAAACATTCTATAAATATATGTATTTATAAAATGGATGTCTCAAGCATGAAAAGTAATAGTAAATAACTATAATAAAAAACTAATAATAATATTTAATTATAAACTACAAAAAAAAGTAAAAAAAAGTTGCTGATTTACATAAATTAAGTCTACTTAATAGTAAAAAAGTATAATTATTTATATTTGATAATTAAAAACTGTCTTAAAAATAAAAATAAGACTAAAAGGAACACAATTACTATGCTTGAGAAGATGTTTAAAAAATAAACTGAAATAAAAAAAACAATTGCCCACCATAAAGGAAAAATAAAAAACCCAGCACAATATTTAATAGAAAGGTGAAAAACCCTATCATTAAATTTTTTTAAGATTGAACTGATTAGAATTAGGGGAATCAAATTAAATATTGAAAAAAAAGTAATTAAATTTTTTTCAATCACGGTTTTAGAGTTATTGTTTTTAAGTTTATTATCCTTTTGGAAAATTTTCTTTTTTAATATTTTAAATTCGTGTTTGGTACTTTTATAATTGATCAAATTTCTTTTAATTGTATATTCACTAGAGTAGTTAGGCAACCAAAGACATTTTTTCATTTCGTTCTCTAATTTTAATCTAACGCTATTTAAGATTTCAACAGGTTTTTTTTCATAAAGATTAACAAATTCATTCAGTTTTATTGGGTCGCCATATACAATTGTACAATTATGGTATGGGTGAATATGACTTCCATAGTTTATTCCAACTGCTTGCAGATAAATTTTTGTTTTTGGAAATTTTTTTAAACTTTCCAAGCCAATCCTTGAACTCCCCTTTGAAATTGGTAATAAAAAATATTTATCGTGATGTTTTCCTTCTGAAAATATCATTATGTTATTTTTATTACTCAACAAATTGTAACAAATTTTAAAAGTTTCTTTGTTTCGATGCAACTTTTCATATCCGTCCCTAATTCTGTAAATAGGTAAAGTCAGCATTGCATCTAAAACCCACAAAAAAGGTTTTCTAAAAATATCACTTCTTGTTAGTGAATATACTCTTTTACCATTGGTCACACCTACTAACAAAGGGTCTAATAATGCTGACTGGTGGTTTGGAGAAAAAATTATTGCCCCGTCTTTCGGTATTTTTTCCCTTCCGATAATGGTAAGTTTTTTAAAAAAAAAATTATTGTAAATCGAAAGTGTTAATGCTACAAATTCGTAAAATATTTTTTTCACTTTTTTACCCTTCAGATAAAATTATTTAATGGTTGCCATTTAATTCAAATAAAAGATTAAAAATTTTAAACATTATATTTAATTTAAAACCTTAAAAGTTATATTTGCTCAAAAGTTAATTAAAAAAATACAATGACTAAAATTAAGGGTAAAATCTCACAGATTCTTGGGCCAGTAGTAGACGTAATCTTTGAAAATGAAGAAAATTATTTACCAGGAATATATGAAAGTCTTGAAGTAAATACTCAAGCTGGGAAATTAATATTAGAGGTTCAGTCTCATATTGGTGAAAATACTGTTAGAGCTATTTCTATGGATTCAACAGATGGTTTAAGTAGAGGAGAAGAAGTCTTAGCTACTGGAAACCC
>JBELIL010000132.1:0-2828 GCA_042090925.1 Flavobacteriales bacterium | reverse complement strand
AGCAACTTTATTCAACAAAACGTGATGCAATTCAAATTGAAATTGCTGAGGAAACCGTAAAGAATGTTGATCAACAACATATTCAAGTCAATGCTGTTTTAGTCCGTGATGTAACTCTACCAGTTGCCATAAAAGAAGCAATTGAAAGGAAGTTAAGGCAAGAACAGGAGGCATTAGAGTACGAGTTTAGATTGGAAAAAGCAAAACAAGAGGCCGAAAGACAGAGAATCGATGCTGAAGGAAAAGCAACTGCTAATAGAATATTAAGTGCCTCTTTAACCTCAAAAATTCTGCAAGAAAAAGGAATCGAGGCTACTACAAAACTCTCAGAGTCTCCGAATGCTAAGGTTATTATTATTGGAAGTGGTAAAGATGGATTACCCATAATATTAGGTAATCAATAATTTTAAAAAAAATATTATATTTGTAAAAATGAAAAAATTACATCACAATCATAATTATATCACCATTTCAAACGAGATATAGTTTATGTGTTGAATAAATTAACTAACCCGTTTGATTTTCAAACGGGTTTTTTTATAAAATAGATTTAAAAAAATGATAAAAATTGCAATTCAAAAAAGTGGAAGATTGAACGAAGAATCTCTCAATCTTATTAAGGATTGTGGTATAAATTTTGAAATATATAGAGATCAATTAAAAGTAATTTCAAAAAATTATCCCATAGAAATTTATTTCCTTAGAAATGGAGATATACCAAAGTACTTAAATGATGGTGTAGTGGACTTAGCAATTATCGGTGAAAATACTCTTAGTGAAAAGGGTTATCAACTTAAAATCATAGAAAAACTTGGTTTTTCAAAGTGTAGAGTGTCCTTAGCGATTCCGAATGATTTTAAATACGAGAGTATTAACGATTTAAATAATATTCGTATTGCGACTTCTTATCCAAATATTTTGAAAAAATTTTTAAAAAAAGAGAATATTAAATCAGATTTACATATTATTAATGGATCAGTCGAAATATCTCCTAGTATCGGTCTTTCTGACGCTATTTGTGATATCGTTTCTAGCGGTAGTACTTTATTTGAAAATAATTTAATAGAGGTTGTTACATTACTTGAATCGGAAGCAGTTTTGGTTCAATCTGGAAAAGTTAATAAAAAGATTTATGCTGAAATCAAAAATTTGACTTTCAGGATTAAATCAGTTTTACTGGCAAAAAAATTTAAATATATTTTAATGAATGCTCCTAATAAGAGTATAAATAAAATATCTAAGATTCTTCCTGTATTAAAGAGTCCCACAGTCCTTCCTCTAGCAAAAGACGGATGGAGTTCTATTCATTCAGTTATCAATTATGAAGATTTTTGGAATATAATCGATAAACTTAAAAAAGAAGGTGCAGAAGATATTTTAGTTTGTCCAATAGAAAAAATGGTAATATAATGGAAATAGTTTATAATCCACAAAAAGAAAAATGGAATGAAATATGTTCCAGGTTAGCAACATCCTATAGCGAAAATGAATTGGTTGTTAAAAAAATTTTTGAAGACGTAAAAAATAAAGGAGATGAAGCGCTTACAAAATATACTTTAAAATATGATAATGTTTTAATTAAAGATTTTTTAGTTTCTGAAGCTGAAATATCAGATTCTAAAGATAACGTGGATTCTGAATTAAAAAAGGCTATTTCGGTTGCTTACAATAATATTTACAAGTTTCATTCCGCTCAAAAATCAAAAAAAATTATAGTTGAAACTTCAAAAGGGGTAGAGTGTTGGCAAAAAAAGTATCCAATTGAAAAGGTTGGCCTCTATATACCTGGTGGAACCGCACCACTCTTTTCTACCCTTTTAATGCTTGCTATTCCTGCAAAAATTGCCGGTTGTGAAGAAATTATAGTTTGTACACCCCCCGGTGTTGACGGAAAGGTTTCAAATGTAATTTTATATACTGCATTTTTATGTGGAATTAAAAAAATTTATAAAGTAGGTGGAATCCAGTCTATTGCTGCACTTACGATTGGTACTGAGTCAATTCCAAAAGTATATAAGATCTTTGGTCCAGGTAATCAATTTATTACCTCTGCAAAGCAACATGCATTAAAGTATAATGTAAGTATCGACTTACCAGCTGGCCCAAGCGAAGTCCTAATAGTTGCAGATAAAACTTGTAACCCCTCCTTTGTAGCAATTGATTTATTAGCCCAAGCTGAACACGGAAAGGATAGTCAGTCAATTTTGGTAGCTAATGATAAAGACGTTATAAAAAGTGTGTTAAACGAGATAAATAAAATAATTTCTAAACTAAATAGAAAAAATATTTTAATTGATTCAATGAAAAATTCAAAGTTTGTAATTTTTAATAAAGATATAGATGCTGTTAACTTTATCAATTATTATGCACCAGAACATTATATGATATGTGTAGAAAAAAAACAATTTTATATTGATGGTTTAAAAAATGCAGGCTCCGTTTTTATAGGAAACTTTTCGCCTGAGACACTTGGTGATTACGCTTCAGGAACGAATCACACACTTCCAACTAATGGATTTGCCAGACAATATAGCGGAGTTAATTTAGACAGTTTTTTAAAATCAATTACTTTTCAAAAAATCACTAAAGATGGAATCAGGAATATTGGACCACATGTTGAGTTATTAGCCGCTGCAGAAGGCCTTGGTGCCCACAAGATGTCAGTTAGTTTAAGATTAAAAGAGATACAAAATGACTAAAAAATATATTTTCTCACTAGCTCGAGAAGAGATTTTAAAATTGATCCCATATAAATCTGCTAGGGACGATTTTTCAAGTGATGAAAAAAAAATGATTATGATGGACGCTAATGAAAATCCATTTGAAAA
>JBELIL010000131.1:0-2831 GCA_042090925.1 Flavobacteriales bacterium | reverse complement strand
CAGGTTTCTATCTTTATGTCGCCATTTAATGTACATGTTACAAGATACCCAGTCGGTGGTGAAATTATTTTTAGTAAATACCATCCTGGTAAATATTTATTTGCATGGCACCCAAAATCATCAGAATTAAATGAAAGGACCACTGTAGTAATTAAAAATAAAGTTTTTGGAGATATTCTTTACAGGCAAATAGCTGGTGCTTTAGCTAGAAGAATAGTTAATTATGCTTCTAAAGGAAGGGAAATTAAACAAGGTGGTGAATCAGGATTTATTAAATTTGGATCAAGATTGGATATTTTTTTACCATTAAAAACTAAAGTGAATGTAAGTATGAATCAAATGGTAAAAGGCGGTATTAGCAACATAGTTTAGATTATCTTGATGAAATATTCTTTTTTAATATTTCAATTTTTTTGATCGTGTCAAATTCCTTTTTTAATTCTATTTCAATTACTTTTTTAGGAGCGTTATCGGTAAATTTTTTATTATTCAGTTTTTTTCTTACAGATTTTAAAAAGCCTTCGGCATAAGACAACTCATTTTCAAGTTTTTCTTTTTCAAACTTTGAATCTAAATCAAAATTTACTGGAATCGAAAATTCCATATCTTCTACAATAAAGGTATAGTCTGAAATATCTTTTTCTGAGTTCATAGATTTTATACTTTCTAAATTCCCTAATTTTTTCAAAACTTCAGAATATGGCAACTTATCTTCATCACCAATAAATTTTAAACTTAATAAGTTATTTCCTTTAATAAGTTTTTCTTTTCTGAATTTTCGGATTTCCGAAATAATTTGTTTTGCCCGATTAAAATCTTTTAGAATTTTAGAGTCATACTTTTTTTCAATAGGCCAACTTGTTATCATTATAGATTCTTCTTTTTTGTCTTTGATTTTTTGCCACAACTCTTCAGTAATAAAAGGCATGAAAGGATGAAGTAACTCAAGATTGGTCGAGAATAATTTTTTTATCTTATCTAAAGATTGCCTGCTAATAGGCTCACCGTAATCAGGTTTAATTGTTTCTAAAAACCATGAGCAAAAGTCATCCCATATTAATTTATATACGAGCATTAATGAATCTGAAATTCTGAAATTATCAAAGTTTTTATTCACTAGATATATTGTAGAGTAAAGATTGTTTTCATACCAATTTATGATATTTGCATTTTTCTCAGTATTTTGATCTTTTTCGTCCACTTCCCATGAAGAAATTAACCTATATGAATTCCAAATTTTATTTACGAAATTTTTACCTTGCTTACAAAGTGATTCATCAAATAATAAATCATTGCCCGCTGAAGAGCTAAGCATAAGTCCTACTCTTACAGCATCAGCTCCATAACTGTCTATTAATTTTAAAGGGTCAGGTGAATTACCTAATTGCTTTGACATTTTTTGTCTTTTTTCATCTCTTACCAATCCAGTAAAATAAATATTTTTAAATGGTTCTTTACCCGTAAATTCATAACCTGAAATTATCATTCTAATAACCCAAAAGAATATTATATCAGGACCAGTTACGAGATCTTGGGTGGGGTAATAATATTTAAACTCTGAATTTTCAGGTTTACAAATTCCATTAAAGACTGAAATAGGCCATAGCCAAGACGAAAACCACGTGTCCAATACGTCTGGATCTTGTGTGACTTCTTTAGAAACAATATTTTCAAACCCACTTATGTTTTTGATTTTATCAATAGCCATATTTATATTTTCAGCGACAACAAAATCATCTTCACCTTTTCCATAATAGAAAACAGGTATTCTATGACCCCACCATAACTGCCTTGAAATATTCCAATCTCTTATGTTTTCAAGCCAGTGCTTATATGTATTTTGAAATTTTTTTGGATATAGCTTTACTTTTTTATTTTTAAAAACTGCATCTAGTCCCGGTTTTGAAATATCATTCATTTTTAAAAACCACTGCTTAGAAATTCTTGGTTCAATTACAACTTTTGTTCTTTCTGAAATCCCAATATTGTGATTATAATTTTCAACTTTTATTAAAAAATCTTTTTCTTTTAATTCCTTATGGATTTTTTTTCTAACATCAAATCTGTCCATCCCTTGATAATGCATTCCGTTTTCATTTAGAGTTCCATTTGAATTAAAAATATTAATACTATTTAGTTTATGTTTTTTACCAATTAGATTATCATTTAAGTCATGGGCAGGTGTTATTTTTAGGGCTCCTGTTCCAAATGTTGGGTCAACGTATTCATCTTTAATAATAGGTATCAACCTGTTTGAAATTGGCACAACAACTTTTTTACCGATAAGGTTTTTATATCTTTCGTCATTAGGGTTAACACAAACTGCAGTATCTCCAAAAATCGTTTCCGGCCTAGTTGTAGCAATTGATATTTGATTATTGGTTTCTTCAATTTGATATGAAATATAAAACAACAAACCTTGTTTTTCTTGATAAATTACCTCTTCATCTGACAATGTCGTCTCAGCTTTAGGGTCCCAATTGATCATTTTGTTTTCTCTATAAATTAAGTTTTTTTCGTAGAGTTGGATAAAAACTTTTATTACAGATTTGTATAAGTCATCATCTAAAGTGAATTTAGTTCTATCCCAATCGCATGAACAACCTATTCTTTTCAGTTGCTCTAAAATAATACCCCCATATTTATCAGTCCAATCCCAAGCATGTTTTAAAAATTCATCTCTTGAAAGAGATTTCTTTTCAACACCCTTTTCTTTTAAATAAGATACCACCTTCGCTTCGGTCGCTATTGATGCATGATCTGTGCCAGGAACCCAGCATGAATTCATACCACTCATCCTAGCCCTCCTTACTAATATATCTTGAATAGTA
>JBELIL010000130.1:0-2874 GCA_042090925.1 Flavobacteriales bacterium | reverse complement strand
TTACATCATTTTAAAAATGAGGAACTTATATCAATTTTAAAAACTACTACTGAGAAAGCAACAATTGGAGTGGTTGTAAATGATTTACATAGACACAAGTTAGCCTACTATCTTTTTAAATTGATAGGGTATTTTATAAAAAATAAGATGGTCAGACAAGATGGATTAACTTCTATTTTAAGAGCTTTTAAAAGAAAAGATTTAGAAAATATTGCAAAAGAAATAAAAGTTCATTTTTCAATTCAGTGGAAATGGGCTTTTCGTTATTTATGGATCCTGAAAAAAGATTTTATTAATTAATGAAACCATTCCTTACATTGGAAGTATTATGAGTGTAAAAATAATATCGGTAGCAAAAAACCTACCAAAATACGTCAAAGAGACAAAAGAAATTATTCCTTTTGTCAAACAGTGGATGCAAGGCCAAGAAATCAGGTTTCAAAGAAAAGTTCTAAAACTTTTTGAAGGAGCTGGAGTAGATAAACGCTATTCTATTATGGATGCAGATGAAGTTTTTTTGAATTCATCCTTTGAAGAAAAAAATAATATTTATATGGATGAAGTAACAAAACTTGCAGAACAATCATTATTAAAATCTTTAAAAAAAGTAAGATTAAAGCCAACAGATATTGATTACATTATAACAGTTAGCTGCACAGGAATTATGATCCCTTCAGTGGATGCGTATTTAATTAATAATTTGCAGATGAGACAAGATATTGTGAGGCTTCCCGTAACAGAAATGGGATGTGTAGCAGGAATTTCAGGGATTATTTATGCAAAAAATTTTTTAAAATCAAATCCAAATAAACGAGCTGCTGTTATCTCGGTTGAAGCACCCACTGCAACCTTTCAAATGGAAGATTATTCTATGGCAAATATTGTAAGTGCTGCAATTTTTGGAGACGGTGCAGCGACTGCTATTTTATCATCTTATGGAGAAGATAAAGGACCTAAAATTATAGATGAAGCTATGTATCATTTTTACAATTCCATCGATATTATGGGATTTAAGTTAGTGAATACAGGGCTACAAATGATTCTAGATAAAAAGGTTCCTGAAACAATTTCTAATCATTTCCCTAAAATTATCCATCCTTTTTTAAAAAGAAATAACTTGAAAATTGATGATATAAATCATTTGATTTTTCACCCTGGAGGAAAAAAAATAGTAAATACTGTTGAGGCTTTATTTAAGACACTAGGAAAAAATATAGATGATACAAAAGAGGTTTTAAGGTTATATGGAAACATGTCAAGTGCTACCGTTTTATATGTTTTAGAACGCTTTATGGATGGAGATAGACAACAAGGAGAAAAAGGTCTAATGCTTAGTTTTGGACCAGGATTTTCCGCGCAAAGAATATTATTACAATGGTAAAAGAGTTTGAAAATAAAAAGGAATGGGCACTAATCATAGGTGGTTCAACTGGATTAGGTTTAGCTACAGCAAAAAAATTAGCAAAACACGGAATGAATATTTGTATTATTCATAGAAACTCTAGATCTCAGCTAGGTCAAATAGAGAAAGATTTTAAAGAAATTAAAGAGGATTCAGTGGCTTTTATTAGTTATAATACGGATGCTTTTCACTCGGAAAAGAGAACAGAATTGATAGAAAATTTAAAAAAAGAATTAGAAGGGGGTAAGATAAAAATATTAGTACATAGTATTGCCAAAGGAAATTTAAAACCTATGGTTTCAGATTCAATACCAATGTTAGAAACAGATGATTTCCAATTAACAATACAAGCAATGGGAATTAGTCTATATGATTGGGTTAAAGCTATTTTTGAAGCAAAAATTTTTTCAGAAGATGCGCGAGTGGTAAGCTTCACAAGTGAGGGTAATAGTAAAGCCTGGAGAAATTATGCAGCGGTGTCTGCGGCAAAAGTAACACTGGAAGCTATTACAAGAAATATTGCATTAGAATTTGCTTGCTTTGGGATTAGAGCTAATTGTATTCAAGCAGGAGCTACTGACACAGCATCATTCAGAATGATTCCAGGAAGTAGTGAAATAAAAAAACACTCTTTACAGCGAAATCCTTTTGATAGATTAACATTGCCAGAAGATGTTGCTAACGTTGTATATTTATTATCAAAAGACGAAGCTGGTTGGATTAATGGAACTGTTATTCCAGTAGATGGAGGAGAGCATATTAGCTAAAAAAAGTTTATTCAATTTCAAAGTTTTTAGGATATTGATAATGAAAGTAAAACTAACATAGATTTTTTATTAATTGAAGAAAGAAACCATAATACAGCTTCTACCTTACCAAGCACCTTTTTTATTTGTTGAGGAACTAACCTATATCTCAGAACATCGATCCGAGGGTTACTATACTTTTAAAAGTGATGAATATTTCTATCAAGGTCATTTTAAAGATAAACCCATAACCCCAGGTGTTATTTTAACGGAAGTTATGGCGCAAATAGGAGTGGTTTGTTTAGGGATTTACCTATTAAAAAAAGATTTTTCTGAAATAAAAAACCCACAAATAGCACTTACATCAAACGAGATAGATTTTTTTTTACCAGTTATGCCCAAAGAACGTGTGAAGGTAGTTTCAGAAAAAATATATTTTAGATTCAACAAACTAAAATGTAAAGTTCAGTTATTTAATGAAAAAAACGAGTTGGTTTGCAAAGGAAAAATCTCGGGAATGTTAAAAGTAATGAATAATGAAATATAGAGTAGTTATTACTGGAATGGGGGTTGTAGCTCCAAATGCGATTGGGCTAGACAACTTCTTAGAAGCTATCCAAAAGGGAAGATCTGGAGTTACGTTTCATCAAAAACTACGAGACTTAAAATTCTCATGTTGTATTGGAGGCATTCCATCTATTTCTGAAGAATTGAAAAGGCAATACT
>JBELIL010000034.1:0-15939 GCA_042090925.1 Flavobacteriales bacterium | reverse complement strand
TTTTGATATACCTATCCTTGACGGAATCCCATCCGTAAAAGGGACCGCTGGAACCATTAAAAACTAAGTTATCAGATTTTACATACCCTTGCATAAAACCGTCTATATCTCCTTTATTCCAAAACTTTTCTTGTTGTTTTAGTACCGATATGATTTCTTTCTTATCTGATTCAGAAAGAATTGATTGTCCGTTTGTAATATTAATTGCAAGGAAAAATAAAAGTTTAAGGATAGATTTTTTCATAAAAAAAGTAAAATTATTCTTAAACAAAAATAGACTTAAATATTATATACATTGGTTATTTATTTTTTGAAAAAATTGAGAATTGTAGCCCGTAGGGGAGTCGAACCCCTCTTTCCAGGATGAAAACCTGGCGTCCTAACCGATAGACGAACGGGCCAATAAATTTGTTTGCAAATGTAAAATATATTCATTTATTGTGCAACGCGAAATCTACTAAAAGTTGACATTAAAAACTATGGCTAATAAGATTTAGCAAAGTAGACTTTTTGACTGGACTCTTTTCCACTAAATACACATTTACCTTTAATACTCTTATTATAGGGTATACATCGAATAGTAGCTTTTGTTTCTCTTTTTATTATTTCTTCAGTTTTAGAAGTTCCATCCCAATGTGCATATACAAAACCTCCTTTTTGATTAATTGTATTTTTAAAATCATCATAGTTATCAACCTCTGTGATATTTTCATTAAGAAATCTTTTAGCCCTTTCAAAAAGATTAGTATGAATCTCTTTCAAAATTTTCTCTACTTCGGTAAAAACAATACTTTGTTTTATAAATATTTTTTTCTCAATATCTCTTCTAGCTAGTTCTAACTGTTTTTTTTCAATATCTTTCGGTCCTATGGCAATACGAACAGGAATACCTTTCATCTCGTGTTCGGCAAACTTAAACCCAGGTTTAAGATTTTCTCTATTATCGAATTGAACCCTTACATTTTTTGATTCAAGTTCATTTTTAATATTTTCAGCTACAATGGAAATTTCTTCTAGCTGTTCTTTGCCTTTAAAAATTGGAACAATAACTACTTGTATTGGGGCAAGATTTGGAGGTAGGACAAGTCCTTTATCGTCACCATGCGTCATTATGAGTGCACCCATTAGACGTGTAGAAACACCCCAAGAAGTTGCCCATACATACTCTAGATTTCCGTTTTGATTAGCGAATTTAACATCGAATGCTTTTGCAAAGTTATCTCCTAAAAAATGCGACGTGCCTGCTTGAAGTGCCTTGCCATCTTGCATAAGTGCCTCTATACAATGAGTCTCAACAGCGCCTGCAAATCTTTCGCTCTCGGATTTTAGTCCTTTAATTACAGGAATAGCCATGTAATTTTCTACAAAATCCGTATACAGTTCGTTAATTAAAAGAGCTTCATCTTCTGCTTCCTTTTTTGTTGCGTGCGCAGTATGTCCCTCTTGCCATAAAAATTCAGCTGTTCTTAGGAATAATCTTGGTCTCATTTCCCATCGGACTACATTTGCCCATTGATTAATGAGAATTGGAAGATCTCTGTAGGATTGAATCCAATTTTTGTATGTTCGCCAAATTATGGCCTCACTTGTTGGCCTTACAATTAACTCTTCCTCTAATTTAGCCTCTGGATCTACAATCAACTTTCCTTCTTTGCCACTATTTTTTAACCTGTAGTGAGTAACAACAGCACATTCTTTCGCAAAACCTTCTGCATTTTTTTCTTCAGCCTCAAAAAGACTTTTAGGAACAAATAATGGAAAGTATGCATTTTGATGTCCTGTTGCTTTAAATTTTTTATCAAGCTCACTTTTCATGCTTTCCCATATAGAAAACCCGTAAGGTTTTATTACCATACACCCTCTAACCGACGAGTTTTCGGCGAGTTGGGCCATTGAAACAAGTTCATTATACCATTTTGAAAAGTTATCTGACCTTTTTGTTAACATTTTAAATACATGTTTGGCACAAAATTTGGTTATATTTATTTATAAGAAAAACCATGAACAAAACTAATAAATTAAGTTTGCTCAAAAATAAACATAACAACTTTATGAATGACTTTATTATTAATGTTTTTAAAATTTCTTTTTTAGGAATATTTATTCTTACTCAAGTTTCTTGTGGAAGCTTTCAGCCCGTATCTTCATATTCAGATGGAATATATTCATCAGATAATGTGATTGTAATTAGAAAAAGTGACTTAGATAATGATTCTAATTCATATTCTAGCTATTTTGATCAGGTAGCGAGACAATATGACTGGGATGACAGGAGAAGCGATGTAGTATTGTCCGATATAGATTCTATAAATTCAAATAGTATAGATAATTATAAGACTAACCCACAATGGGGAGGTGGACAAAAAACAACACAAATTTTTATGTTTAATAACGGTCCGTGGGGTTTTCAAAATTTCAATAATCCTTTTTACTCTGGCTTTTACAGTCCGTTTTGGAACGGTTGGGGATGGGGAAATCCTATGAGATGGAATCGTTTAGGTTTCATGGGATGGAATAGATGGGCTTGGAACTATGGTTGGAATGGTAATTTCGGTTTTTACGATCCATGGTTATTTGGTAATCCTCATTGGGGATTTTCACCATACAATTATTTTCATAGTCCATACGCTAGTAATTATGGTGTAAGAAGATCTTCACAATTCGACCGAATTAGGGGTTGGGCCTATAGCTCCACCTACAGAGGAAAAAATACTGGGCTTGCAAATAATAATTTTAGAGCTCGTTCAGGTGAATCGCAGTCTGATAATGTTCGCCCTACACCTAACAGCTCTATGCCTAATTTAGTGTCTGAAGGGCGAAGATTAGAACAAAATAATAATCCTGAACAAAGAAGCATAAATTCAAATTCAGATGCCCAACGAAGAAGAATTGAATCTATTATAAGACAATATCAGTCTAGAGGATATAATGTAGAATTAATTCCTACAGGAAGGAATAGTGATTTTTATAAGTTAAGAGTTTCAGAAAATTATGGATATCAAGGAAGGAATACTCAAAGTAGCGGTAATTCCATTTTTGACAGGTCATCTTCTCAATACAACTCTAGTAGTAAAACATATCAAAATAACAATTCATCAAGTAATTATTCAAGGAATTATTCTAACTCATCAGGTAGCAGTTCATACAGTTCTCCAAGTAGAGGATCCTACAATGCATCCAGAGGGAGTTCTTATGGTTCATCATCGATTAATAGATCATCTGGTAGGTCTTCTGGTAGTCGATCTAGCGGAAGAAAACAGTAGCTAAATAAAATAATTATGAAAGGTAGATTATTTTTACTTATGGGGTTATTGTGCTTTAGTTTAAATGCTCAGTCTTTAAATGATGTAATAAGATATAGTCAAACATCATTATCAGGAAGTGCAAGGTTCAATGCCTTATCTGGTGCATTTGGAGCCTTAGGAGGAGAACTTAGTGCAATTAGTATTAACCCTGCCTCCTCCTCCGTTTTTTTGTTCTCTGAGCTTTCAGTAACTGCAAATACTTTCAATAATGAAGTAACATCCTCTTACTTTGGTAACAAAAAAATTAATTCATTAAATGGTATAGATTTGTCCCAAGCAGGAATTGTTCTAGTATTAAAAGATGAAGGAAGTAGCAAATGGTCAAAAATTTCTTTTGGATTCAACTATCAGGTGAATAATAACTTTGATACTAATATTCTTGCAAGAGGAAATAACTCAACAAAAAATGGAATTGACAAGTATTTCTTATATCATTCGATGAATAGAAATTTAGATGATATTTCTCAAATTAATGGAGAAAGCTTTAGGGAAGCATATATAAATATTGGGGAACAGGCTAATCTAGGTTATTCAGCTCAACAAGCACTCTTTGGGTATGAGGGATATGTAATAAATCCTGTTTTTTCAGAAAATCCCAATGAGCCAAATGACCCACTAAGCCCCATTAATTCAGTTTATGACTATACATCAAATACAGAACCATTAAATAATGGATTTTACCATGAATATTTTCTAAATAGCTTTGGGATAAATAGACTATACACATTCAATATAAGCGGATCGTTTAAAGATAAATTTTATTTTGGTTTAAATATCAATTCTCATAGATTTGATTATACTGAAAAAATTGATTTCTACGAAAGTAATTATGCTAGTGACTCTGGTATCAAAGCACTCAGATTTAATAATTATCTGACAAGTTTTGGCGAAGGAGGTTCATTCCAAATTGGGAGTATTTATAAATTGAACAGTAAAGTGAGATTAGGACTTGTAATTAATAGTCCTGTATATTACACAATAAATGAGAGTTTAAGTCAATTTTTAGTTACTGATTTAGATAATAACCCCAATAATGATGAGTTAATATTAGACCCAGAAACCGAAATATTTTTCCCTGAACATAAACTTAACACAGCTGGTTCGATTAGGGGAAGTTTTGCTTTTATTATAAGTCCAAAAGGTCTTATAAGTATTGATTACACAAGAAAAAACTACTCTGGTATCAGATATAGGCCTGGAGGAAATAATTACTTAGATACAAGCCTAAATAATGATATTAGAACAAAATTAACAAGTAATAATACCTTTCAAATCGGAGGCGAAATGAGATTGAACTCACAAATAAGCCTTAGGGCTGGCTATTTAAATGAAAGTAGTTCATCAAATTTATATGATAACAGCATAACTAATTTGAGTCTTGGCATTGGTTACGCTTTCTCTTATGGAATAATAGACTTATCTTATCAAAATACAGAATACAATAATCTTAGACCAATTTTTAATGAAGGGTTAGTAGATCCTATTGGATTATCAACCACGAGAAATAATTATGTTATTACTTATAGATTAAAACTTTAAGAACTAATTGACTGTCATTTTTAATAATCATTTAAGTATATTTGCAGTGAATTATAAAGAATGAAAGTCGAAAAAAACATTTACTCCGAAGAAGATTTAAATCAATACGATCACTTTAGTACTAATTTAAAAACACCTATTAGAAAAGATGCTTTCAATTTATCCGATAAAGAAAAGATTGAAATTATCAAAACTAAGGTTACTGATATTATTCAAACATTAGGATTAGATTTGAATGACGACAGTATAAAAGGAACTCCAAAAAGAGTGGCTGAAATGTATGTTAATGAAATTTTTAGCGGATTAAATCCAAAAAACAAACCAAAAGCGTCAACTTTCGAAAATAAATACAAATATGGTGAAATGCTTGTAGAGAAAAATATTACTCTTTTTTCGACTTGTGAACACCATATGCTTCCAATAATTGGCAGGGCACACGTCGGATATATATCAAATGGAACTGTTGTAGGTTTATCTAAAATGAATAGAATAGTTCAATACTACGCTCAGAGACCACAGGTCCAAGAGAGACTTACCTTGCAGATAGTCGAGGAAATGCAAAATGTATTGAAAACAAAAGATGTTGCGTGTGTTATTGACGCAAAGCATATTTGTGTTAATTCAAGAGGTGTTTGTGATCCTAATTCTAGTACTATAACATCTAAGTTTGGGGGTGCTTTCAAAAACGAGGCAAGTAAAAATGAATTTTTAGATTACATTAAAATTGAAACAGAGTTTTAATGCACAATTTATCTGTCTTTAATTCTTTAACGGGCAAAAAAGAAAAGTTTACCACTTTCCATAAAGATTTAGTTCATATGTATGTGTGTGGTCCTACCGTCTATAGTAACGTGCATTTGGGTAACTGTAGAACATTTATTTCATTTGATGTAATTTATAGATATTTACTATATCTAGGATATAGAGTAAAATATGTAAGAAACATAACGGATGTAGGACATTTGGAGAATGACTCTGACGATGGAGACGACCCCATCATAAAAAAGGCTCAAAAAGAAAATATCGAACCTATGGAAGTTGTTCAAAAATATACTCTAGACTTTCACAAGAATTTGAGAAAACTAAATACAATTCCTCCAAGTATTGAACCTACAGCCACAGGACATATTTTGGAACAAATTGATTTAATTAAGAAAATTATTAAAAATGGATTTGGATATATTAGAAACGGTTCTGTTTATTTTGATGTTATAAAATTCAATAATAGCTCTACTTACGGTAAATTAAGCAAAAGAAACTTAGATGATTTGGTTCACAACTCTAGGACTCTTGATGGACAAAGTGATAAATTAAATCCACAGGACTTTGCACTATGGAAAAAAGCTGACTCCAAGCATATAATGAAGTGGTCTTCTCCTTGGGGGGAGGGATTCCCAGGTTGGCATACCGAATGTAGCGCAATGAGTATGAAGTATTTAGGAGATAAGTTTGATATACACGGTGGTGGTATTGATTTGAAATTTCCTCATCACGACTGTGAAATTGCTCAATCGGAAGCACTAAATAAAAATTCAAAAGTTAAGTACTGGTTTCATGCAAATATGTTGACACTTAACGGAAAAAAAATGTCAAAGTCAACCGGAAATAGTGTTCTCCCAGGAGAATTATTTGAAGGTGATAATGTTTTTTTTTCAAAACCTTATCCTCCTAATGTTGTTCGCTTTTTCTTTCTTCAAGCTCACTATAGAAGCATCCTGAATCTCAGCGAAGAAGCTTTAATGGCATCTGAAAAAGGGCTTAAGAAACTTGAAATTGGAATAAAAAACATTTCTAAACTAAAACCTTCAAACTCATCTTCGGGATTTAATTTATCAAAATGGGAAATGAATTGTTATAAAGCTATGAATGATGATTTTAATACACCTTTACTAATCGCTGAGCTTTTTAATGCAATTCATTATTCAAATTCAGTATTAATAGGAAAAGAGAAAATTTCAAAAAAAGATCAAAATCTTCTTTTGAATAAAGCTTCTACTTTTTTCTCAGAAGTACTTGGGCTTGATTTAAAAGGTGACGAAAAAAATAATAACTCTAATGAATTACTTGGAAAAACACTGGATATTTTGATCAAGATTCGAAATAAATCCAGGGCAAATAGAGATTTTGGTACCTCTGACAGAATAAGAGATGAATTAAATAAAGTTGGAATTACATTAAATGACAGTGAAGATGAAACAACTTATGAGTATTAAGCTCTTTGTTTTAAATTTATTTAAACTTTTATTTATAAATCTTATAAAGATATACCAGAGATTTATTTCCCCTTTTTTTCCATCTAGTTGTAAATTTTCACCTTCATGCTCCAAATACGGAATCGAAGCTATTAATAAACATGGTATTATAAAAGGGTTGGTTTTAACAGTTAAAAGAATCTTAAAGTGTAACCCATGGAGTAAGGGTGGATATGACCCGATACCTTAAAAAGTTTTTATACATTTAAATTAAATTTCATGATCACATTAAATAAAATTATTTGGGAGCCTAGTTCAACAATTTTTTCAATTGGAGACTTCGGTATCCATTATTATAGTTTAATGTTTATAGTTGCTTTTCTTTTCGGATTCAACATAATGAAGAAAATGTATTTGAAAGAAGACGTTCCTACAGAAAGACTAGAAACAATGCTTTTTTATATAGTGCTTTCAACTTTAATTGGCGCTCGACTTGGTCATGTTATTTTTTATGATTGGGAATACTATCAGAATCACTTATTGGAAGTTTTCTTGCCAATAGAAAAAACCACAAATGGATATTCTTTTACTGGTTTTAGGGGTTTGGCAAGTCATGGAGCTGCAATAGGTATTTTAACTGGAATAGTACTTTATCAAAGAATATATAAAGAAAAAACCTTACTCTGGATTCTAGACAGATTAATTATTCCAACTACTTTGGGTGCTGGTTTTGTTAGAATAGGAAATTTTTTTAATTCAGAAATCGTTGGGAAATACACGGGAAATAATTTTGGTGTCATCTTTGTCAATCGTGGGGATACAATGCCTCGTCATCCAGTCCAATTATACGAAGCAGTTTGTTATTTTATTCTTTTTTTTATTTTATCTCAGATTTATAAAAGTGAATATAAAAATAAGAGCGGATTTTTACTCGGTTTTTTTATGCTTAGTTTGTTTAGTGTTCGATTTTTAATCGAGTTTATAAAAGAAAGTCAAGGTGGATTTGAGACAATTTTACCTTTATTTTCTACTGGTCAATGGCTTAGTATTCCATTGATTTTATCAGGAATTGTAGTTTTAATATTATCAATTAATACCTCAAAAAGTTAATTTTTAGAAATTTCTCTCCTTTGAGTGTCAAACATTACTGGTGTAGCAATAAATACAGATGAATATGTTCCTATAATTACACCTACTATCAAAGCAAACATAAAACCACGAATTGATTCACCACCAAATAGAAAAATAGCAAGTAACACTAATAGTGTGGTCAAAGAAGTATTTAATGTTCTACTCAAAGTTGAATTTAGAGCTAAATTCACAGTTTGAAATAATTTTTCATTTTGATTATTTCTAATATACTCCCTAATTCTGTCGAAAACAACAACTGTGTCATTTAATGAATATCCGATAACGGTTAATATTGCAGCAATAAATGCCTGATTTATTTCCATATTAAAAGGCATAATGTTGTAGGATAGCGAAAAAATACCCAATACAATTAAGACATCATGAAAAACGGCTACAACGGCCCCTGCAGAAAATTGCCATTTTCTAAACCTTAGGAGAATATATATAAAAACTATGATCAGTGAACCAATTACAGCTAAATACGAGTTCTTTTTAATGTCATCAGCAATAGTTGGTCCAACTTTAATTGATGACATTATACCAACTTTTTTGATTTCTGAGCCATTAATAAATTCATCAATGGTAAAATTCTCAGGAAGAAAGTTTGATAAAGAGGAAAAAAGTTTTTGATAAATTTCATTATCAATTTGGTTACCCTCTTCATCAATTTTGTATTTAGTGGTGATTTTTAATTGATTAGATTCACCAAATGTTTTAACTTCAGCACTACCCAATATATTAGAAATTGATTTTTCAATTTCACTTGGGTTCACAATTTTATCAAATCTAACTATGTATGACCGTCCACCCACGAAGTCAACTCCCTGATTTAATCCATTTATACTTAGAGAAAGTAAACTTGTGAAAATTAATATTCCTGAAATCAAATAAGCTATTTTTCTACCTTTCAAAAATTGGAAACTCAAATTTGTTAGTAAATTTTTGGTCAATTTAGTTGAAACATCAATAGGTTTCTTTTTAGAAATTCTATTTTCAATAAATAACCTTGTTACAAAAATTGCTGTAAACAAAGATGTAGCGATACCAATTAGTAGTGTTGTGGCAAATCCTTTGATTGGTCCGGTACCAAATATGAATAAAATCATTGCAGTTAATCCTGTTGTAATATTCGCATCCAAAATTGAAGAGAGGGCATTATTAAATCCGTCATCTACTGATTTTTTATCACCTTTACCTCTTCTTAACTCCTCTCTAACTCTTTCAAAAATCAAAACATTGGCATCCACAGATATTCCTATGGTTAAAACGATCCCGGCGATTCCGGGTAGAGTTAGCACAGCTCCTAATCCAGCTAGTATGCCAAAAATTAAAAGTATATTTAAGGATAAGGCTATATCAGCAAATAAACCTGATCTCCCGTAATAAAAAATCATCCATATCAAAACTATAAATAATGCAATTAGAAAAGAATATAATCCACTTTGAATTGCTTCTTTTCCTAATGATGGGCCAACGATTTCAGATTGGATGATATCTGCTGAAGCAGGTAATTTTCCCGCCCTGAGTACATTTGCAAGATCAATAGCTTCATTTAATGAAAAAGAACCCGTGATTTCTGATCTTCCTCCGGATATAGCTCCACTACTAACTCCAGGAGCAGAGTATACTAAATCATCTAAAACTATTGCAATACTAGTTGCATCTTTGAATGCTTTCCCTGTCATGTTTTCCCATATCCTTGAGCCTTTTGAATCCATTTGCATAGATACCGCAGGCTGACCTACTTGACTGTATGTTTGAATAGCATCAACTATAACACCTCCACTTAAAGGGGGTCTGTTGTCTCTGTTTGACTTTATTACAAATAAATCAACTAAATCGTTACTTTGATTTGCTTTACCCCATATAAACTGTACATATCTCAAATTAACAGGTAACAACCTTCTTACCTCAGGTAAATCTAGGTAGAATTTAAACAAGTCTTTATCTTTCTTTGATACCTGAGCTAGTACTGGACCTCCTTGAAAACCAAGACCTTTAATCAAATCATTTAGGGGATTTAGGCTATTAGGGATTAAGGAATCTGTTTGTTTTACATCAGAAAGTAAATCATCAATTCCCGATTCATCTGATTGGTTTTCTTTAATTTGACTTTTCTCATTTTTTAATTTGTCCCTTAACAATAAATTTGCCTCAGATAAAAAATTAAAAAATTGATCATTTTTAAAAGTTTCCCAAAATTCTAATTGAGCAGTGCTTTGAAGTAAGTTTTTAACTCTTTCTACATCTTTTGCCCCTGGGAGTTCAACTAAAATTCTACCTGTTTGTCCCAACCTTTGTATATTTGGTTGAGTAACACCAAACTTGTCAATTCTTTTTCTAAGAACTTCAAATGCAGATGTGATTGATTCATCAATTTTTCTTCTAATTATTGGCTTCACTTCATTATCTTCCATGTTAAAGTTGATTAAATCACTCAAGTTTCTATTAGAAAAAATATCAGGGTCTGACAGTTTGGAGCTTCCTTTTATTTTTTCAAAAGAATTAAAAAATGACTCAACATATGGTAAATCAGATTGTTTTTGCAATTCATCAGCTTCGTCAAGAGCTTTATTAAAAACTGGATTTCTAGTGTTATTTGATAAGCCTTTCAAGACATCTTTTACAGAAATCTGTAAAATAACATTAATTCCCCCCTTTAAATCTAAACCACGATTTAGTTCTCTTTTTTTAGCATCATTATATGATGTAAAACCATAAATAGAAACATTTCCTATTGAGTCTAGATATTTAGATTCTAAGTTATCCCTCTTGAAAATAAAATCCTCCTCTTCCTGACTAATCTTAGAGTAAGCAAAATCTTTCGCATTTTTTTCTAAACCACTTGAAATGAATGTAAATGAGAGCTGGTAGATACTTACAATTAAAAATAAAAAACCAAAAATTTTAACAAGGCTGTTATTTTGCACTTTGAAATTATTATTTAATGCGGCAGCAAATATAAAAGTTTAAATTTCTAAACACAAACACATTTAGATATGATTTAAATTATAAAAATTAATTTATAAAAAAAATAATATTTAAAAATCTAAATTAAATCAATTTTTTTAGGGATTTATTCATACTAACTATAGCCTTGGCACTTTCTTGAAGTTTATTTTTTTCTGTGGAATTCAAATCCAAATCGGTTATTTCTATAATCCCTTTTTTACCAACAATACAAGGAACACCTATACATAAATCTCTAAGTCCATATTGGCCGTCCAAATAAACCGAACAAGGAATGATTTTCTTTTTATTATTTAAAATACTATCAACCAAGTAAGAAACTGATGCGCCTGGCGCATACCATGCGGATGTACCGAGAAGCTTTGTGAGTGTTGCACCTCCTATCATGGTAGAAGAAATAACTTCTTTCTGCTTTTCATTTGACAATAAATCAGTTATAGGGATTCCATTATATGACGCTAACCTTATGAGAGGAATCATAGTCGTATCACCGTGACCACCAATAACCATAGCGTGAATATCAGATTGTGGTTTATTTAAAGCTTGTGATAAGTAAGTTTTAAATCTAGAACTATCAAGAGCTCCACCCATTCCAATCACCTTATTTTTTTCTAATTTATTCGATTTCAAAACTAAATAAGTCATCGTATCCATCGGGTTTGAAACGACTACTATAATTGTATCAGGAGAATACTTTATTATGTTTTCAGTAACCGAATTAACTATGCCTGCATTGATACCAATCAATTCCTCTCTAGTCATTCCTGGTTTCCTTGGAATACCTGAAGTAATCACAACAACATCACTATCTCGCGTGCTTTTATAGTCATTGGTTACTCCTTTAATAACAGTATCAAAACCAAGGGTAGATGAGGTTTGAGTCAAATCCAAAGCTTTACCTTCAGATAAGCCTTCTTTAATATCTAATAAGACAACTTCATTTGCGATTTTACTAATTGCAATGTACTCAGCACAGGATGTACCAACGTTGCCAGCTCCAATTATACTTACTTTCATAACAACTTATACATCAATGTTTGCATAAACAGCATTATTTTCAATAAACTCTCTTCTAGGGGGGACATCATCCCCCATGAGTATAGAAAAAGTTTCATCTGCTCTTTTTTGATTCTCTACAACTATTTTTCTTAGAGTTCTGTATTCAGGATTCATTGTAGTATCCCATAATTGTTCAGCATTCATCTCCCCTAGACCTTTGTATCTTTGAACCGAAGCGCCTTGACCAAAATCAAGCATTATTTTATCTCTTTGGTCATTGTCCCATGCATATTCTTTTTTATTTCCCTTTTTAACTAAGTATAGAGGTGGAGTTGCAATATATACATATCCTAAGTCAATTAATTCTTTTAAATAGCGAAAGAAAAAAGTCAGAATTAATGTAGAAATATGACTTCCATCAACATCGGCATCACACATCACAACGATTTTATGATACCTTAATTTTTTTATATTGAGAGCTTTACTGTCTTCTTCTGTTCCTATAGTGACACCAAGAGCAGTGTACATATTACGTATCTCTTCATTTTCAAAAACTTTATGTTGCATTGACTTTTCAACATTTAAAATTTTCCCTTTCAAAGGAAGAATAGCTTGAAATTTTCTATCTCTACCTTGTTTAGCTGTACCCCCTGCTGAGTCTCCCTCAACAAGAAAAATTTCACATTGTGCGGGGTCTTGTTCTGAACAGTCAGAAAGTTTTCCAGGAAGACCTCCACCAGTTAACACAGTCTTTCTCTGGACCATTTCTCTTGCTTTTCTTGCAGCATGCCTTGCTTGAGCAGCAAGAATAACCTTTTGGACAATTATCTTCGCATCATTAGGATTTTCTTCCAAATATGATTCTAACATTTCTGATACGGATTGAGAAACAGCTGATGTTACATCTCTGTTACCCAATTTAGTTTTCGTTTGACCTTCAAATTGAGGCTCAGCTACCTTCACAGAAATAATTGCTGTCAACCCTTCTCTAAAATCATCACCACTTATTTCAAACTTTAACTTATCTAGCATTCCTGAAGATTCAGCATATTTTTTTAACGTGGCAGTCATCCCTCTTCTAAAACCTGACAAGTGTGTCCCTCCTTCGTGTGTATTTATATTGTTGACAAAAGAATGTAAATTTTCGAGGAACGAAGAATTGTAAACCATCGCAATTTCAACTGGAATACCATTTTTTTCACCTTGCATTGAAATAACATCCTTAATTATAGATTCTCTTGTTTTATCTAAATAAGTAACAAATTCTTTTAAGCCTTCCTTGGATTTAAAATTCTCTTTTTTGTAGTTTCCGTCTCGATCTTTTATTCTTTTATCTTCAATAGATATTTTAACTCCTTTGTTTAGAAACGATAATTCACGCATTCTGCTAGAAAGAATTTCATAGTCATACTCAAGTATTTGTTTAAAAATTTCGGGATCAGGTTTAAATGTTACTTCGGTACCTTTTTCTTTTGTTTTACCAACTTCCTTTACCGGATATTTAGGTTTACCTCTTTCATATTCTTGTTCCCATATAGAACCATCTCTATAAATAGTGGCTTTTAAATATTCTGAAAGAGCATTAACGCAGGAAACTCCAACACCATGCAAACCTCCAGAAACTTTGTATGAGTCTTTGTCAAATTTGCCACCTGCACCTATCTTTGTCATAACAACTTCTAAAGCTGAAACCCCTTCTTTTTTATGAATTCCAACAGGTATTCCCCTTCCGTTATCTTTTGTTGTTATAGAGTTATCTTTATTAATTACTACACTTATAATATCGCAATGACCTGCAAGGGCTTCATCTATTGAATTATCAACTACTTCATATACCAAATGATGTAAACCTCTTGAGCCAAGATCACCTATGTACATTGAAGGCCTTTTTCGCACATGCTCCATCCCTTCTAATGCCTGGATGCTGTCTGCAGAATACTTTGAGTTTGCTATGGTTTCATTCATTATATACGACGATTTTGTCTATTTGTGAAGAATTATAAATTTACGAAAATAAGCTGTCTAAATTTATGAAATATAAGAAGTTGACAGACTAAGTTATTAACACTTAATGTGAATAAATATGTAGAATTTAAATGCTTAAATTTAAAGTAGACATTAGTAAGATTTATTGTGAATTTTTGCAATAGCTCTTCCGCTTGGATCATTAACATTTTTAAAAGTCTTATCCCATTCCAGTGCAACAGGAGTACTACAAGCGACAGAGGGTACTGAGGGAACAGACATAGCGGCAGCATCACTAGGGAAATGATTTTCAAAAATTGATCTGTAATAAAATTCTTCTTTATTTTGTGGTGGGTTAATGGAAAAATGTTTATTGGCTTTTTCCATTTGTTGGTCTGTTACTTTTTCCTCAGTGATTTCCTTTAGTTTATCAATCCAACTGTATCCAACACCGTCGGAAAATTGTTCTTTTTGTCTCCATGTTACTGACTTAGGTAAATATTTTTCAAAAGCCTTACGTATTACCCATTTTTCCATTCTCTTACTTGTGATCATTTTGTCCTTGGGATTAATTCTCATAGCAATATCAATAAACTCCTTATCGAGAAAGGGGACCCTACCTTCAATTCCCCAAGCAGCTAGTGATTTGTTAGCTCTTAAGCAATCGTATTGATGTAATTTTTTTAACTTTCTTACAGTTTCTTCGTGAAAATCTTTTGGACTAGGGGCTTTGTGAAAATATAAGTAACCCCCAAACAATTCGTCTGCACCCTCTCCAGATAAAACCATTTTAATACCTAAAGATTTTATCGCTCTTGCCATTAAATACATCGGAGTCGAAGCCCTTACAGTAGTGACATCATAGGTTTCTAAATGATATATAACATCACTTAATGCATCCAAACCTTCTTGTATTGTAAATTTAATTTCGTGATGGATAGTATCAATATGATCAGCTACTTTTCTTGCAGCCAATAGATCGGGTGATCCCTCAAGCCCAACAGAAAATGAATGTAATTGAGGCCACCAAGCTCCTTTGGTATCATTAGACTCTACCCTTTTTGATGCAAATTTTTTAGCTAAAGCAGACGTAATTGAAGAATCTAAACCACCAGATAAAAGTACTCCATATGGAACATCACTCATTAATTGCCTGTGTACTGCATCTGATAGTGCTTTTTCTAGTTCATCAATATCTGTTGAATTATTTTTAACTTTATCAAAAGATTCCCAATCTCTAGAGTACCAATTTTTAAATCCCTCTTCATTGCTTGATAAATAGTGCCCTGGTGGGAATAATTCGATTTTTTCACAATTAGATTCCAATGATTTTAGTTCAGAAGAAACATAAAAAGTTCCATTAGAGTCCCATCCAATATATAATGGGATAATTCCAATGTGATCACGAGCTATAAAATAGGTGTCATCAATAGTGTCATAAATAGCAAAAGCAAAAATACCATTCATGTCATCTAAAAAATTTTTTCCTTTTTCCTTAAATAATGCGAGAATAACTTCACAATCAGAATTAGTCTTAAACTGATATTTATTTTTAAGTTTTTTTCTTAATTCCTTGTGATTATAAATCTCTCCGTTAGCGGCTAACACATAACGATTGTCATCTGAAAAAAGTGGTTGTTTCCCAGATGTTGGATCTACTATAGCAAGTCTTTCATGAGCAATAATAGCATTGCTGTTTGAATAAATACCACTCCAATCAGGTCCACGATGTCTAATTTTTTTTGACATCTGGAGAATTTTTGGACGAACTGATTCCATTGGCTGTTTTAAGTTAAAAGCACAAACAATTCCACACATAATTTATTATTTAATTTAAA
>JBELIL010000033.1:6489-16120 GCA_042090925.1 Flavobacteriales bacterium | reverse complement strand
TGTCCATAACAGATGTAAATCCGAAAATAGTAGTCAAAATAAATGTTGAATAGAATATTTTTAAGTCGTAACCTAATTCATCATATCCACCTAATAACATCCATAAAGCAGCATTAACATATACAAAATGGAATATTGCATAAAATGCATGAATATTTTTATATTCAATTTTATATTTTTTTTGATTATATACATTGATTATTTTATCTCTTTTAATTTTTACTTTAACATCATCTGGTCTCCATCCAGTAGGCATAAACCAAATTTTAACTTTATTTTTTAGCTTGCGTGTATGCCAAGCATCAACAATTAAATACCACAGGTGCTGAAAATTTATAATAAAAGGGTTCCATGTATTAACGGGTTTTATTGTGCCATAGACACATGGAATTTTTTCAATTTCTTCTTGAAAAGTTCCAAATAATCTATCCCAAATACAAAAAATAGCAGAAAGGTTTTTATCAATATATTCTGAATTAATTGCATGGTGTACTCTATGCTGAGAGGGAGTTACAAAAATGTATTCCAAAAATCCTAATTTACCAATGTGTTTTGTATGATACCAGAATTGACCAAATAAGTGTAGAGGAGCTAGTAATGAAATTACTTTGTGCGGAACTCCAAAAAGTGCAGCTGGAATTAAGAAAATTGCCCCATAACCTAATAAATTAGAAATACTTTGTCTTAAAGCACAAGCTAAATTAAACTCTTGGCTACTGTGGTGTATTACATGCTGATTCCAAAAAAAATTTATTGAATGATTTAGCCTATGATTCCAATAACTTGCAAAATCTAGACATATAAAAGCAATAATATATAAATATATACTTTCGTTTAATTCCATAATTGAAATGGATTTTTTGATAAATGGATAAGAAATAATAATAATTCCAATTCCTAGAAGATCTTTCAACAAATTAGTTATTCCTGAACTTAAACTTGAAAGTGTATCCATTAAATTATAATAATTTTTTCTTGAAAAGAATCCATAAATAATCTCTACCAAAACAAGAATAAAAAAAATAGGAATAGCTATTGTTAAAACGTTTGCGTAAGTAGTCATTTATATTTCAATTTACATTTTTTCAATTAATATCCATTCTCCACTGCTAATTAATGGAACTGCAATTTTAAATTTAAGTGTCTTTTCTTCTCCATTCTTAATATTTTGTATTCTTACCTTTTCATTTCTACCTATTTTAGGCATTTCCCTTATGATTGTTTCAACTCTTTGATTATTATTACTCGCTTTTGAACCTATAGCTCTTTGTTTCACTGCTAACTCCTCGGAATTTAAAACTTCGTCTTTAGATATTTTTAATTTGTCAATATTCTTAGTTTTTTTTGCTTCTTGTATCGATGGATTTTGACTAGGAATATTACCTTTTAAAAGGAATGAAATTATATCTCTGTTAAGAGAGCTGATCATGTGTTTAAATAATTCAAAAGACTCAAATTTATAAATTAAAAGCGGATCTTTTTGTTCATGAACGGCTAATTGCACAGATTGTTTTAATTCATCCATTTTCCTTAAGTGATTTTTCCATGATTCATCTATAATAGCTAAACTTATATTCCTTTCAAAATCATCTATTAGTTGTTTACCATTTGAATGGTATGCTTTTTCAAGGTTAGTTACAACATTTAAGGTTTTATTTCCGTCTGAAAAGGGAACTACAATTTTTTCAAATCTATTTCTTGGGTTTTCGTAGACATTTTTTATTACGGGAAAAGATAATGAAGCATTTATTTCACATTTTTTTTTGTAAACATCATAGATGTTTTTAAATGTTTTTTCAATCAATACTTTTTCTTCAATACTTTCAAACTGTTCTAAACTTATTGGTGACGAAACAGAAAAAATACTTATTATATTATATTCATAGTTTTTGTAATCTTTATTGGAAAAACATTCAATTACAATTTCTTCACAAGTATCATAAAGTAAATTAGCAATATCAATTTTTAATCTGTTGCCTTGTAATGCATTTCTTCTTCTTTTATAAATGACTTCTCTTTGTGAATTCATTACATCATCGTATTCAAGAAGTCTCTTTCTTATTCCAAAATTGTTTTCTTCAACTTTTTTTTGCGCCCTTTCAATTGATTTTGTCATCATAGAATGTTGAATCACCTCTCCTTCCTCAAGTCCCATTCTATCCATTACCTTTGCCACTCTATCAGATCCAAATAATCGCATCAAATTATCTTCTAAAGAAACATAGAATTGAGAACTACCTGAGTCACCTTGTCGTCCAGATCTTCCTCTTAACTGTCTATCTACTCTCCTAGAATCATGTCTCTCTGTACCGATTATTGCCAAACCACCAACTTCTTTTACTTCTTTTGATAATTTAATATCTGTTCCCCTTCCTGCCATATTAGTAGCGATTGTTACTATCCCACTTTGTCCTGCTTCCGCCACAATTTCAGCTTCCTTTTTATGAAGTTTTGCATTTAACACGTTATGTTTAATTTTGCGTATGTTGAGCATTTTACCAAGTAATTCAGAAATTTCAACTGAAGTTGTCCCAAGTAACACAGGTCGTCCTTTTTTAGAGAGTTCATTAACTTCGTTTATAACTGCGTTATATTTTTCTCTTTTTGTTTTATATATTAAATCATTTTCATCTTTCCTCGCAATGGGTTTATTGGTTGGTATTTCTATTACATCCAATTTATAAATTTCCCAAAATTCACCGGCTTCAGTAATAGCAGTTCCAGTCATTCCAGAAAGTTTATTATACATTCTAAAATAGTTCTGCAAAGTTATAGTAGCAAATGTTTGAGTAGCCGATTCGATTTTCACATTCTCTTTGGCTTCAATTGCTTGATGTAGACCGTCGGAATATCTTCTTCCATCCATAATTCTTCCGGTTTGTTCATCCACTATCAAAACTTTGTTATCCATCACTACATACTCAGTGTCTTTTTCAAACAAAGTATAAGCTTTAAAAAGCTGATTCATAGTGTGGATTCTTTCACTCTTTATTGAAAAATCCTGAAAGAGTTTATTCTTTTTTTCAGCTTCATCTTCTGGTTTAAGATTTTGGTTTTCAATTTTTGCAATTTCAGTTCCAATATCAGGAAGTACAAAGAAATTTTTATCTTCTATACTCTCAGATAAATTTTCAAGTCCTTTTTCAGTCAATTCAACTGAATTGTTTTTTTCGTCAATAACAAAATATAGTTTGGAATCAATTATGTGCATTTCTCTGTTGTTATCTTGCATATAGAAATTCTCAGTCTTTTGCAATAATTGTTTGATCCCTCCCTCACTTAAATATTTGATCAATGCCTTATTTTTAGGAAGTCCACGAAATACTGTATACAAAAGTTTTCCTCCATCATCGTTATCTCCATCTAAAATTTTTTTCTTAGCTTCTGCTAGGACATTGTTGAGCATTTTTCTTTGATAAGTAAATAAATTGTAAACTTTAGGTTTTAATTGATCAAACTCATGTCTTTCTCCTTCTGGTACTGGACCTGAAATTATTAGAGGTGTTCTTGCGTCATCTATTAATACGGAATCAACCTCGTCTACTATTGCAAAATTATGAATCCGTTGAACTAAATCATCTGGGGTATGGGTCATATTATCTCTTAGATAATCAAAACCAAATTCATTATTAGTTCCGTAAGTCACGTCGGCTTTGTAAGCGTTTTTTCTTTCAACGCTATTAGGTTTGTATTTATCAATACAATCAACTGACAAACCATGAAATTCAAAAATTGGCGCCATCCATGCACTGTCTCTTTTGGCTAGGTAATCATTCACAGTGACAAGATGGACTCCTTTACCTGATAGTGCATTCAAGTATATTGGAAGTGTTGCAGCAAGTGTCTTTCCCTCCCCAGTTTGCATTTCAGAAATTTTTCCTTGGTGTAAAGCAATTCCACCAATTAATTGGACATCGTAATGAATCATGTCCCACTTTATAGGTTTACCTGCCGCATCCCATTCATTTTTCCAAATTGTTTTATTTTCAATAATATTTACATAATTTTTATTTTGTGAAAGTAGTCTATCATATTCAGTAGTGGCTACTTCAATTTGTGTAGAGTTGTAAAACCTTCTAGAAGTTTCTTTTACAACGGCAAATGCTTCTGGTAGTATTTTATCTAGGACTTCGTTTGTTTTTTCAAAACTCAACTTTTCTAGTTCATCGATCCTAGTATATAAATTTTGTGTTTCAATTATATTTTGAGAACTTGATAAATCAGATTTAATCTTTTCAATTTTATTATCGAATTCTTTCCTTTCATCTACTATTTTCTTTTTAAAATGACTTGTTTTTTCCCTTAATTCGTCATTTGTTAATTTTTCTAAATCAACACCTATCTTTTTTATTGCATCTACAGTGGGTAAAATTAATCTTAAATCTTTTTTGGCTTTATCACCTACAAAAGTTTTTAAAATAGTATTGAATAACCCCATATTATTTGTTTGTATAAAGCAAATTTAAATAAATAAAATCTTTACTATATATAAGAAATTAGAAACTAATATTCGTCCTCATTCCAAAGGTAGTCGTCATCAGATGGAAAATCTGGCCATATTTCATCGATAGATTCATAAACTTCTCCTTCGTCTTCAAGGGACTGTAGATTTTCTACTACCTCTAATGGGGCACCAGTTCTTATTGAAAAATCGATTAATTCATCTTTTGTCGCGGGCCAAGGTGCATCACTTAAGTAGGAGGCTAATTCTAATGTCCAATACATGATTTATTTTTTTGCAAAAATAATTGTTAGTTTATAAAAAACAAGAAAAAAAATGTTTTTCATTCTGTATTCCACTTTAATTCACTTATTATCAGTGTTTTATAAAAAAAATCTTGCAATTGTAAACAGATAACCTGATAATCTGTTTATAAATAATAATATTTATATGTTTAAATTTTCTTTTTCTTTAAGTTTTGTAATATTTGTCTCAGCCCTTCTGCATAGACATCTTGCAAGATGTGTAAAGGAAACTAATTTATTCCCCCCTGGAATTATGAAATTTTTAAGTGGATCTAACTTACTTGTCATTCTATCAATAGCATTTTCAAAAAACTCAGTGTCCTTTTTAATAATCTCGGGTATGTTTTTATAATTTTTATCATTTGATAATTGGCTAGATATAATCATTTGTTTGTTTTGAATTATAAAAATTTCATCTTTATGTTTTTTTTGGAGAAAAGCCTCTAACAATTCCCAACATAGAATTTAATTCATCAACAGAACCATATACAATTATCCTTTATTATGTTTATTTACTCTTTTACCTGAAAATAGGTTGGTTTTTCGATCATCACCAGTTCTTGTGTATATTTTCATTTATCTCTTAGCTAAAAAATTTCTGAATAAGAAAAGTATTGTTAATATAAACAATAATAGTGCTATCCTAGCTATATAGTCTCCGTATTTTGTGTAAAAAGTAAGCTTATTTTCTAATTGTAAATTTCCAATTAAGATGTCTTTTTTGTCATAATCAATTGTTTTTATAATTTCTCCGTTTTTATCAATAAATGCTGATATTCCGGTGTTTGCACTTCTAGCAATAGCTCTTCTATTTTCAATAGCTCTTAGTCTTGAATAACTTAATAATTGACGATGACCTTCAGTATCACCCCACCACGCATCATTTGAAATTATAATTAGAAATTGGGCTCCAAATCTAACATAATCTGTTATAAATGATCCGTATATCGATTCATAGCATATGATTGGAGCTGCAATAAACTTTTCCTTTGATTGGAAATTAGTTCTTTTATTTTGAATGCCTCTATTAACAATAGTGCCACCAAAATCTAAGAGCACGTCGCCAATTATTGGTTCCAAAAGTTTTTTGTAAGGCATAAATTCAACTCCTACAACTAGTTTAGATTTGTGATAAAATTGTGACTCATAATCATTACTAAATTGAAAAGCTGAGTTATATACATCTATCCATCTCCCATCAGAAATTTTATTTGCTGTATCTGTTGGAGAATTTTCACTCTTAGGATAGATGTTGTAAGATTGAGCTCCTACAATTAGATTTAAACTTTTGTATTTTTTTAAAAATTCATCAACCTCAAACTTTAATTCAGAATTTGTAAAGTTTTTTAAATTTAAGCCTAATCCACCATCCAAGTAACCTTCAGGCAAGATTAAATATTTTGTGTTTTGGGTAATATAATTTTCACTTTCATTTTTAATTAATTCAAAAAGTTTGCTGTTACTACTCTTAAATTTTTTGTTGTAGGGGTCAATGTTAGGTTGTAAAATTGCTATTTCGATTTCATCATTTGTTTCGGTATTTCTTATATATATTAAAATCGAAAAAATAATAGGAGTAATAATTAAAAAAGCTAATGATGAAGCCTTTAATATAATTTTTTTTGTTTTTTTTTCAAAAAAATTAAAAATGTAAAGGTTTACAATTATAATCCATAAAGTACCTCCAAAAACTCCCGTGTATTCATACCACTGAATGAAATAAATACTCTCTGAAAAAACATTACCTAGGTTAAGCCAAGGCCATGAAAAATCCCAATTAAGATGAAATTTTTCAAATGAAATCCACATACTTAATAATAAAAGTTGACTCGTTATTTTAGGAATTAAGTTTAAAGAAATTCTATAAATAACCATCATAAACGAGTAGAACGAACTGTTAACTAAAATTGCGAAAAAAGCGCCAAACTCTGTTGAATTATAAATCCACCAAGTAGTAATTAAATTCCATAAAAAAAAGCTTAGGTAAGAAACTAAAAAAGTAATTAAATTTTTAAACTTTTTATTATTACCGTTAATTCTTTTAATTGATATTAACAGAGGAACTAGACTAAAAAAAATCAAAAAGGATTGCCCTTTTGTTGGCCATGAAAATCCTAATAGAAGACCAGTTAAAATTGAAAGTATTAGATTTTTTTTCAATTATACATTTATATTTAAATCAAAAATATGGAATTAAATAGTAATGTTTATTCTAGAATTTTAATAATGAAAAATTGTACATTGTTGGTTGAATGAAAAAATATGTCCCTCACTTTTTTACTTCACTAAATTTAATTTGCGGATGCATAGCTATTTTACTATTATCGAAAGATAATTACAATGCATCAGTTTTTTTTTGTCTTTTGGCTTTTTTATTCGATTTTGCGGACGGTTTCTTTGCACGTTTACTAAAAACAGAAAGTGCGGTTGGGAAGCAATTGGATTCTTTTTCAGATTTAATTTCAAGCGGTTTAGTCCCTGGTATGGTTATGTACAAATTACTTGTTAAATCAGGATTGACTGAAACACTAATATCTCCCGATTTATTGAACTTCAATTTTTATGTTTCAACTTTATCTTTAGCTGGCTTTATTATAACTGTTGCAACCGCTTTTAGATTATCAAAATTCAACTTAATGGAAACCGAACATAAATATTTTATCGGGCTTCCAGCACCTGCTAATTGCATTATGATAATTGGACTTCCTTTTGTGTTCGATTTTTTAGGAGAAAAATATCTAAGTTATAGTTTATTGTTTTCAATAACTCTTTTTTCGATCTATATTTTAAATTCCAGAGTAAAACTGATTTCATTAAAGAACACAAACATATTAATTGTCTTTTTTCTTTTTTGTTTAATTGGTGGTCTTATAGTACTTACAAATTTTGCGATCCTGACTGTTATTATACTTATATATATACTAGTTAGTTTGATTTATTTCCAATTTAGGAGCTGGCTTTCTTTCTAAGTTCAAAATTCTTTCCTAAGTATACTTTTCTCACCATTTCATCTTTTGCTAGTTCTTCAGGCGCTCCTTCTTTTAAAATTTTACCTTCAAACATAAGATAAGTTTTATCAGTTATAGCTAATGTTTCTTGAACATTGTGATCAGTTATTAAAACACCTATATTTCTGTCTTTTAAGTGAGAAACTATTTTTTGAATATCTTCAACTGCTATAGGATCTACTCCCGCAAAAGGTTCATCTAGAAGTATAAACTTTGGATTAGACGCTAGTGCTCGAGCAATTTCTGTTCTTCTTCTTTCACCTCCCGAAAGAAGATCTCCACGATTTTTCCGTATTCCAATTAATCCAAACTCTTCTAGTAAACTTTCCATTTTTTTTACTTGATCTTTCTTAGATAATTTAGATAATTGTAAAATACTTAAAATATTATCTTCAACACTTAATTTTCTAAAAACTGAAGGATCTTGAGAAAGATATCCAATCCCATTTTGAGCTCTTTTATACATAGGATATTTTGTTATCTCTTTATCCTCAAGAATAATTTTTCCGGAATCAGGTCTGATCAAACCAACGATCATATAAAAAGAAGTTGATTTACCAGCTCCGTTTGGACCTAAAAGACCTATTATTTCTCCTTGTTTTAACTCTAATGACACATCATCAACAGCTTTTTTGGATCTGAAAGACTTGACTATATTTAATGCTTTTAAAATCATTTTGATTTCTGAATCTGTTTTTTTACGATTAATTTAGATATTAAAATACTTATTTCATATAAAATTAGCACTGGGATAGTAACAATTATTTGACTTGTTATGTCAGGTGGGGTAATTATTGCAGAAATACTTAAAACAATAACAATTGCAAATTTTCTATTTTTTTGTAAGAAATTTGGAGTTACTAAACCTATTCTAGTCAAGAAAAAAATCAAAATAGGTAGTTCAAAAATAAATCCAGAGGATAAAACAGAAGCTCTTAATAATCCAATATAACTATTTAAATCAAAATCATTAAAAACCTCTTCACTTATCGTATAGTTACTCAAAAAATTTACGGAAAGGGGAGTAACTACATAATATCCGAAAAGCACACCAATAAAAAATAGGAAAGAAGCAACAAAAATAAATCCTCTTGCATTTTTTTTCTCATAATCATGTAAACCAGGCTTAATAAACCTCCATAACTCGAATAGTACATAAGGAAAAGATAAAATAAATCCAGCCGTAATAGATGTCCAAATATGAGCTGAGAATTGACCTGAAACTGTCCTACTTTGAACCCTAAAAGGAAGTTCTTGAATGCACAGAATATCTGATATTTTACAAAAAAACCTGTATGTTGGGAAATTTGATTTTTTAGGACCAAAGATTATAAACTCAAAAATAAAATCCTTTGCTAAAAATGCAATTAACCCTGTTATCAAGACAGCAAAAAAAGATCTAATTATGTGCCATCTTAAAATTTCAAGATGTTCTAAAAATGACATTTCGTTTTCCCTTGACACTTCTAATCAAAATTTTTTATAATATCCAATACATGTACAACACCAGTACAGTTATTGTTTTTATCGATTAAAATCATATGATTTATTGATTTATTCTTAATTTCTATGGAGGCACTATAAACTAACATGTTTTCATCGAATAAGACAGGATTTTTACTCATAATATCTTTAGCCCTCAAATTTACTATATATTCATTATCGTCAATCATTCTTCTAATATCCCCATCAGTTATAATTCCCAATAATTTGTTTTTTTTCATAACTAAAGTAATCCCCAATCTATTTGAAGTAATTTCTTTAATTACTTCGTTTATTTTAGATTCATCTGTAACTTTTGGTAATGGGTTGTTTGATGCTAAATCTTTTAATGTCAAGTTTAATTTTCTACCTAAAGACCCACCTGGATGATGACT
>JBELIL010000033.1:0-6389 GCA_042090925.1 Flavobacteriales bacterium | reverse complement strand
ACTAAATCTTTTATTTCATTTGATGAACCACTATTTGATATTATAACAACCAAGTCATTTGGATTTACTAAACCTAAATCACCATGCATAGCGTCTGCAGCATGAAGAAAAACTGAGGAAGTCCCAGTTGAATTTAATGTAGATGAAATCTTCATGGAAACTATGGCGCTTTTTCCAATTCCTGTAATTATTACTTTCCCCTTTGAATTTAAAATTAGATTAACAACTTCTATAAATTGACTGTTAAGTTGATTTATTAAACCCTTTATAGAATTGGATTCTTTGGTTAAAACCATTCTAGCAATACCTAAAATTTCTCTTTTTTTGTTCAATTATTTAAAATTTTTCAAGAAAATTAATCACTAAATATTATATTTATTAAATACAAATTTAAAATTTGATTCATAAAATTTAATGCATTTTGAACATTTAAATTTAGAATTGAAGAGGTATTTTGGATTTACTTCCTTTAAAGGTCATCAAGAAGAGATAATTAAAAGCCTCTTAAATGGCAAAAACTCATTTGTCATTATGCCAACGGGTGCCGGTAAATCTCTTTGTTACCAATTACCTTCTTTATTATTAGAAGGAACTTCGATTGTAGTTTCTCCTCTCATAGCTCTAATGAAAAACCAAGTCGATTTTTTACGTGGTAATTCCCTTAAAGACAGCATTGCTCACGTTATTAATTCAACACTAACCAAAAAAGAAATCTCCAAAGTAAAAAATGACATTCTCAATAAAGAGACTAAAATTCTTTTTGTTGCTCCAGAAACACTGGTCAAATTGGATCTTATAAAATTTTTAAAATCAGTAAAAATCTCTTTTTTGGCTATTGACGAAGCACACTGTATTTCTGAATGGGGACATGATTTTAGACCAGAATACAGAAATATTAGAAAAGTAACAGATCAAATAAATAAAAACACTCCCATAATAGCATTAACAGCTACAGCTACTCCCAAAGTTCAACAGGACATTCTAAAGAATTTAAAGATTAAAGATGCTGAAATTTTTAAAGCCTCTTTCAATAGACCAAATTTGTATTATGAAGTGAGAAAAAAAACAAAAGACGTGCTAATTGACATAGTTAGATTTGTACAAAATAATAAATCTAAGTCTGGAATAATATATTGTTTGTCAAGAAAAAAAGTTGAAGAGGTAACGAAAACCCTTAACTTGAATGACATCAGTGCTGTTCCTTATCATGCAGGTCTAGATTCTAAAACACGATCTCAAAACCAAGATTTTTTTTTAAAAGAGGACTGCGATGTTGTAGTTGCAACTATTGCTTTTGGGATGGGTATAGACAAACCAGATGTAAGATTTGTTGTTCATCATGATATTCCAAAAAGTTTAGAAAGTTATTATCAAGAAACAGGCAGGGCAGGCAGAGACGGGGGTGAGGGACAATGTCTAGCATTTTATTCTTACAAAGACATTGAAAAATTAGAAAAATTTTTATCGAAAAAAACAGTATCAGAGAGAGAACTTGGTACTGCTTTATTAAATGAAATGGTATCATATGCAGAAACTTCAATATCTAGAAGAAAGTTTATTTTACATTATTTTGGAGAGGATTTTAATGTAGAGGATGATTTGCAGAAAATGGATGATAATCTTCGTTTTCCTAAAGACAAGATGGATGCCTCCAAAGAACTCCTTTTTCTTTTAAATATTATAATCAATACAAATCAAAAGTTAAAGACCAAAGAATTAGTTAAAATAATTGTTGGTGATAGCAATTCACTTATAAATAGTTATGATTTACAAAAAATGTCTTTTTTTGATAAGGGATTAAGTAAGGATAGATCATTTTGGAATTCATTAATTTCTCAGGCTTCAATTTCAGGATTTATCAAAAAAAATATTGAAAACTACGGAATCATAAAATTAAATGATAAAGGTTTTGAATATTTGAAAAATCAAAATCCTTTTATTATTTATCTGGATAATAGAAAAGATAATGTTAATGAGAATTTTACCTTGAAATCTTCAATCAATGATCATAATTTAAGAGAGATATTACTTGAATTAAGAAAAAAAGTAGCCGATAAAAGTAAAATCCCACCATATACAGTTTTTCAAGACGCATCAATTAATGATATGACATTTAAGTACCCTATAAATATGCAAGAAATGAAAAATATATATGGTGTAGGCGAGAGTAAGGCAAAAAAGTATGGGAGAGAATTCATAAAAGTAATTGAAGAATACGTAAATAATAATAATATACTTAGGGGTGAGGAACACATTGTTAGAACTACAGGATCTAATTCAACTCTCAAACTTTATCTTATTCAGTCAATTGACAGAAAATTACCCTTGCCGGATATCGCATTTGCTAAAGGTATGTCTATGGACACACTTCTTTCTGAGGCTGAAACAATAGTTTATTCAGGAACTAAACTTAATATTGATTATTGGCTTAATGAAGTCTTCGATGAAGATCAACAAGAAGAACTTCATGATTATTTTTTAGATTCAGAAACAGATGATATTAATGATGCTATAAGTGAATTTGACGGAGAGTTTGATGAAGATGAAATACGATTGTATCGTTTGAAATTTTTGAGTGAAGTAGCTAATTAATTTAAAAAATTGTAATTTAAGGATATGGAAAATGGTATTTACGCTAAGATAATAACAGAAAAAGGAGAAATATTAATTTGTTTAGAATACAAGCTTACCCCAGTAACAGTATCTAATTTTATTGGTTTATCATCAGGAACTTTATCAAATTACTCCAACAAAAAAAATGCAAGGTTTTATGATAACTTAATTTTTCATAGAGTTATCCCTGATTTTATGATTCAAGGGGGTTGCCCTGACGGAAACGGCATGGGAGGACCGGGATACAATTTTAAAGACGAATTTCACCCTGACTTGAAACATGATAAACCCGGGGTTTTATCAATGGCAAATGCTGGACCGAATACTAATGGAAGTCAATTTTTTATTACTCATCTTCCTACACCGTGGCTTGACGGAAAACATACAGTTTTTGGAAATGTAATAGAAGGTCAGTCCATTGTAGATTCAATTTTAAATGGAGATAAGATTCAAAAAATAGAGATTTTAAAAGTAGGTGAAGTAGCAGAAAAATTTGATGAGGTTAAAGTTTTTGAGTCAGGAATTATTAAGTAAGAATTCTTAGTCATATTTAGGCTCATTTCCTTTAATCCATTTTATGTTACATCCCATGCTTGGATATTGTAAAAACTTAGTTTCAGAATTGTTGTTCAATAATTTTATCGCGCCGTTTAAATCTTCTCCACTAACTTCAACTCCATTGTTGGGTCTTGATTTATCGTATCGACCGTGATAAAACTGTTTATGATCTTTATCAAACAATAGGAACTCTGGTGTACACAAGGCACGGTAATAGTGAGCTGCCTCTTGATTCTTGTCAAAAAAATATGGGAATTCAATTTTTTTTTCTTTAGTTAGTAAGTTCATTTTTTCAGGTGAATCTTGAGGATAATTTACAATATCATTACTTGAAAATGCTATGGTTGAAATTTTATTTTTTTTTATTTTTTTACAAAAACCAATTATATGTTCTAAAAGATGAACAACATAAGGACAATGGTTACACATAAAAATTATAAGAGTTCCTTTTTCTCCGTAATAAATTGAAGTATTTTCAATTTTATTGTTGGATGTATTTAACAATTTAAAATCTTTTAATTTATTATTGTTATTAATGACACTAGATGCAGTTAAGACCATAAAAAATAATTTAACGAATTTTGATTTAGTTCATAAATTGAGAATAAAATATCATATTTGCCATAAAATGTTGAGTTCCAATCCAGTACCCTCTAAAATTAGTATTATCCGTCATAATAATAATCTTACCATCCCCTGTTGATTCAATTTTGAAGGGGACGGTATTTGACAAAGTTTTTAAATTTTCTTTTGATATGTAGCCACTTATCAATGGATTTTTATCATATTTAATGGGATTGTTATAGCTTTGATCATCTGGCTTTAAAAAAATATTTGTATTTCTGAACAACGCTATTGAATTATTTTCAATTCCAAAATTAATCGGGTGAGTTCTATCCAAATTTGCTTTAAAGATTGCTCCAGATACAGATTGAGCCGTTTTAAAGTTCTTTCTATTAATAAAATTAATATTTTCTGCTTTAAGTTCATTTTCTAAAATATCAATTTCCACTAACTGATTTTCTTTTGCCCAATTAACCGCCTCTCTGAAGAGAATTAGGGTTCCACCTTTTTCTATCCAAGAGTTAATTTTTTGAATTGTTTTATCACTTAGTTCCCCACTAAAACTTGGAAAAATGAAATGAGTATATTTTTCAAAATTTAATTTTTCTAAAATTCTGGTATCAATTTTGGTAATAGGCATATTATATTGTCTATCCATTATATACCATATTTCACCAGCATCATAGCTTCTTACGCCCTCACCAATCAATAAACCTATCTTTGGCTTTTTAATTGTTTTGAAGTTTCTTGAACCAAGATCAATACCTTCTTGAGATGCTCCAGTGTTTGTACTATATATATCTAATTCCGATTCAACTGAAATTTCTGACATGATTTTGTGAATTTCATCTGAATTTAAATTTTGATTTTGAGAGGGTACCATTATTGTTCCATAATCAAAGGATTTGTTGTTAATTTTAAATTTTTTCAATGAAACTTTAGCTCTAATACCATAATCTAGTAATTTATAAAGTCCCTTTGGATAGTAGTATCCGTGAGTTTCAAAAACATAGGCATAATCTGCTTTTTCTACTTTTTTTAATTTAAATTTTTGGTCATCCTGGATTAATCCACCAATAAATTTCAAATCATTAATTTTTTCAAAATTTACATCATAAGCAATTGGTATAGTCCATGATGAAACATCATAAAAGGTGCTGTCTTTAAACTTTTTTTGTTTGTCAAATATTGCTTGGATTATTTTAAATTTATTTTGTTTTAAAGGAACTATAAAACTATTTTCGGTTGAAAATTTTTTTTCATTTATGGTGATGTCATTTTTAAGATTGTGTATTTCAATATTATGAAATCTAAGAACTTCTAGTAACTTGTAGGTAGATGAAATATCCTTTTTATTTCCAAATACTATGGCTTTTTCTCTCTTTTTTTCGGATTCTAATTTTGAGTTGCTGAAGAAATCTATTTGATATTTTAAGAGTTCTACTTTCAGCGAATTTGCTGCTTTTAAAGTTGATATAGCTGTTTTAAATTGATTTCTAATTGAGAAAGGAAAGGTCAGTAATCCATTCTCTGTATTTTGACTATAGCCT
Organism: Flavobacteriales bacterium; assembly: GCA_042090925.1. Classification (GTDB taxonomy): domain Bacteria; phylum Bacteroidota; class Bacteroidia; order Flavobacteriales; family Flavobacteriaceae; genus TMED96. Next base: position 1,104 of record JBELIL010000033.1, on the reverse strand, counting down.
CTTGAACTAGCTTGTTCAAATAAAATACCAATTCCACCATTAATATCAGGATAAGCTGAACCCTTACTTAAAAAAAAGTCGTCATAATCTTCTTTAGAATAATACAAAGAGCCAATTTCGTCTAGTTCCTTTGCATGGAATTTTGATATTTTAGATGTTAAACTTTGATTTTTTTTTGAAATTAGAGGATTTACACTAGAAGGAATACCAGGTTGAAAGAAAAAAGATTGATCTTTTCCCATTTCATGATGATCTGTTAAGATATTAGGTAGCCATTTATTAAATGATAAAATCCTTGCTTTTGATTCATTTAACTGGACTGTTAACCAATCCCTATTTAAATCAAACCAATAATGATTAGTTCTCCCCCCTGGCCATACCTCATTATATTCTCTATCATAAGAATCTGGATTTTCAACATGAGATCTTTGTGAGTTAACCCATCCCGAAAATCTTTGTAAGCCGTCAGGATTTAGACTTGGATCAAGTAAAATGATTAGATTTTCTAAAAGTTCCAAAACTTTTTCATCTTCGGATGTAGCTAAATAATAAGCTAATAATATAGCGGCGTTAGAACCGCTTGCTTCATTTCCATGAACAGAAAATCCCTGATATACTACTGCGGGCATTTTTTTTAAATCGCCTTCAGTTAGAGCTTTATTCGAAAGATTAATATGATTTTTTCTTAATTCCTCAAGCCTCGAGTGATTTTTTTCACTTGTAATTGTTAGTAATATAAGAGGTCTGTCTTCATAAGTATATCCTCTGTTTTCAATTTTAATTTTTTTTGATGACTTTGATAATTTAGTTAAGTAATCAATCAACTTATGGTGATTTATGTGCCAGTCACCAACATTAAAACCTAAAACTTCACTTGGCTTAGGAATATTGTCATCATATTTTTCGTCAAGTGGTAAAAAATAACTAAGGTCTTCTTGAGAAAAAAGTGTAAAAGAAATATTCAATATGAATAAAAACAGGATTTTTTCTAGTATTGAATAAAATTTATTAAAAATTATCAAGTATAAATAATTTTGGATATTTAAGCGATTCTTTCTTTTTGATCATTAAAATCTTTCAAGTGCTTTTCACTAATAACTTCTA
>JBELIL010000032.1:0-16336 GCA_042090925.1 Flavobacteriales bacterium | reverse complement strand
CCTAACATAATTTGGTTAGTTAGTGAAGACAACTCTATTCATTTCATGGATTTATATTCTAAGGATGGGGCAAAAATGCCAAACATTTCTAGCCTCGCAAAAAAGGGGGTGGTTTTCAATAATGCCTTTTCTAATGCTCCAGTGTGTTCTGTTGCAAGAAGTACAATAATAACTGGTGTTTACGGACCAACTATAGGTACACAATACCATAGAAAAGCATATCCGGTTAATTTACCAAAATATATTAAGCCACTTCCATTATACCTTAGAGACGCAGGATATTATACAACAAACAATAATAAAGAAGATTATAATTTTAAAAAGGAGAATGAAATATGGGATGAGTCTTCATCTAAAGCTACCTACAAAAATAGAAAAGTTAATCAACCATTTTTCCATGTTCAAAATTTTGGAGATACTCATGAGGGGCGATTACATTTTGACGAAGAATATTTTAAAAAAGAAATTGAAAATTTTAATATTGAAAATACTCCTACTTTCCCTTATCATCCTGATACTCCAATTTTTAGATTTACAAGAGAATTACTTTACAAGCACCATCTGAGTTTAGATTCTAAGATAGGTGAATTCATCAAAGATCTTGAAAAAGAAGGATTGATGGAGAATACAATAATTTTTTACTATGGAGATCATGGTGGGGTTTTACCTCGAAGTAAAGGGTATCTTTATGAGAGTGGACTTAATGTTCCTATGGTTGTCTATATTCCTGAAAAATGGGAAAATCTTTCCCCATTTCAAATTGGTTCAAAAACTTCTGCATTTATTGATTTTCTTGATTTAGTCCCAACAATTTTATCTATCGCTGGAATTGAAATTCCAGATTATCTGGATGGAACTCCTTTTTTAGGTCAAAAAATAAACAAAGAAAATATTGAACAACAAAACATTACTTTCGGATATGCTGATAGGTTTGACGAAAAATATGACTTAGTTAGATCTGTCAGAAAAGGAAAATATAAATACATAAGAAATTTTCAACCATTTAATGTGGACGGTTTATACAATTATTATAGATATAAAATGCTAGCTTACAAAGAATGGTATAATTTATTTAATGAAGGAAAATTAAACAAATATCAAAAACAATTTTTTCTAACTAAGCAACCAGAGGAATTATATAATTTGGAAAAAGACCCAAATGAAATAAATAATTTAGCAAAAAAATCAAATTTTAAAAATGAATTAAGTGAATTACGTAGTTTATTGATAAAACAAATTATTTCAAAAAATGATCTCAGTTTTTTCCCAGAACCATATTTTTTAGAAAAAGGTACTGAAAATCCTATTGAATTTGGTAAGAAAAATAAAGAACTTTTAGTTTCTCTTATTGAGGTTGCCAACTTAAATATTTTCACTTTCGAAGAAGTTAGAAAAAAAATTAGTGATGCATTAAATGACAATAACCCATGGATAAAATATTGGGGCTTAATTGCATGTACATCATTTGGAATGGAAGCGAAAGAAAACATAAATAAAATAAACACTATTTTTAAAGATGAAAATGAAGAAAATATAGTGAGAATTAGAGCATTTGAGTTTTTGCTTTTAAATAATTTAAAATTTGATAGTTCAACAATGGAAGTTCTGATAAATAGTCAAATGAATTTAATGGAAGCAACCTTAATATATAATTCTTTGGCTCTAAATAAAACTATAAATCCTGATTTCAAAATTGAAGTAATCAAAAATGTTTTTCCAAAAAAGTGGTTTGAAAAAGAAAATAATCTTATGAATAGAAGGATAAATTATTTAACGAATACTGAATGAGCATAGTAAATAGAATAACATCATTAATTGTTTTTTTTACTTTATTTTCATGTTCAAAAACAGGTTATAAAATTAAACAACCAAATATTATTTTAATTGTTGCTGACGATTTAGGTTGGACGGATGCCTCTTTTATGGGATCAAATTTCTATGAAACCCCCAATATTGATAAATTATCAAAAAGCGGAATGACATTTTATAACGGTTATGCATCCTCAGCTAATTGTGCTCCTAGTAGAGCAACAATGCTATCGGGTAAATACCAAACGAAACACGGAATATATACTGTTGGGACTTCGGAACGAGGTAATAAAAAAACAAGAAAAATAATACCAATTAAAAACAAAACTATCCTCGATTTAGATTTTTTTATAATTCCAGAAATGTTAAAAACTAAAGGCTATATTAATGGTCACTTCGGTAAATGGCATATGGGTCCAAAAGGCTTTTATCCTAAACAAAGAGGTTTTGACCTTAATATTGGAGGAAACGAAAAAGGAGGTCCTGGCAAAGGAGGTTATTTTTCTCCCTATCTAAATCCTAATCTCTCAGATGGCCCTAATAACGAATATTTAACTGACAGGCTTGGAAATGAGGTTGTGAATTTTATTGAATCAAATAAAAGAAATTCCTTTTTTGCATATGTTCCTTTTTATTCTGTTCATACTCCTATTCAGTCAAAAAAGTCATATCAATCTAAGTATTGTAAAAAGTTAGGAAACGTAAATCACAGAAGATGCGATTATGCTGGCATGATTCAATCATTAGACGAAAATATAGGAAAAATTATTAGTAAAATAGAAGAGTTAAATCTAGCTGAAAATACCTTAATTATATTTACATCTGACAATGGAGGAATTAGATCTATATCAAATCAATTTCCACTAAGAGCTGGAAAAGGATCTTACTATGAAGGAGGGATTAAAGTTCCATTAATTTTTTCTTGGAAAGGTAAAATTAAAGCTGAAAGTGTATCTTATGAAAGGGTAAGTAATATTGATTTTTTTCCTACTATAAATACAATTGTAAATTATGAAAATAGTGATCTGAAATTAGATGGTGTTGACCTAAATCCAATCTTTAAAGGTGAAAAAATAAGAAAAAGATCTTTATTTTTCCATTTCCCAATTTACTTAGAACCCTATAATGTCCATCTAGATGATGGAACCGATCCTTTATTTAGAACACGCCCTGGATCGGTAATTATAAAAGATAATTGGAAATTACATCACTATTATGAGAATAATCAAATAGAACTTTACAAAATTGATGAAGATGTTTCTGAATCTAATGATTTAAGTGAAATAAATTTTGAGAAAAAAAATGAACTTTTTAATGATTTAAAAAACTGGAAAACTGAAAATAAAGCTCCTGTACCATCAATTATTAATCCTCACTTTGATCAAAAGTATGTTGACAGTTTAAATTTTTTAATTAAAAATAATAAAGTTAGCGGGAGAGTAAATAGAAATGAAAAAATAATTAATGATAATCCTTTTTATTCAACACAAAACAATCAATATAAATAATAATATGAAAACTAAACTCATCAAATATTTTTTATTATTTACTTTTTTAATATGTTGTAAATCTGATAAGATAGCATCAAAAAAAAATCCAAATATTGTGATTATATATTTGGATGATTTAGGATATGGAGATGTCAGCGCCTATAAAAATGGATTATTAAAAACACCAAATATTGATAAATTAGCAAATGAGGGATTGAAATTTTATAATGGCTATTCTTCCTCAGCAACATGTAGCCCCAGCAGATATGCTTTACTTACAGGAACATATCCTTGGAGAAATCCTAGAGCGAAAATAATAACAGGGGGTTCCCTGATTATTGATACTTTAGAAATGACAATGCCAAAAATGTTAAAAGAAAAGGGCTATAAAACTGGAATTGTCGGAAAATGGCACTTGGGACTTGGAATAGATAAAATAGATTACAACAAAATTATTTATCCTGGCCCAAACGAAATTGGTTTTGATTATTCCTATATAATGGCTGATACCCAAGACAGAGTTCCATCCGTATATATTGAAGACGGAAAGGTAGTAAAACTTGATCCAAACGATCCGATTGAAGTAAATTTTAATAAAGATGATTATGGTCTTCCTACTGGATTAAAAAACCCTGAACTCACATCAATGAAATGGCATCACGGTCATAACGGATCAATTGTAAATGGTGTTCCTAGAATTGGATTTATGAAAGGCGGAATTAAAGCAAGATGGAGTGATATAGATATGGCTGATCATTTCCTTAAAAAAGCTGAAGAATACATAATCAAAAACAAAGATGAAACGTTTTTTCTATACTATTCTTTGCAACAACCTCACGTACCCAGGACACCTCATCCAAGATTTGAAGGTAAATCTGGCATGGGCCCCAGAGGAGACGTTATTATTGAGGCTGACTGGTGCATTGGTGAGCTATATAAAACTCTAGAATCTCAAGGTATATTAAAGAATACATTGATAATATTGTCTAGTGATAATGGGCCAGTTCTTAATGATGGGTATTTTGATAATGCAGTTGAAATGATTGGTGATCATAATCCATCAGGAGGATTAAGAGGAGGGAAATATAGTTTGTTTGAAGCAGGAACTAGAGTCCCATTTATAACTTACTGGAAAGGTAAAATAAATTCTGGTGTTTCAAATGAGATTATATCTCAATTGGATTTATTCAATTCAATATCAGAAATTGTTGATTCTAAATTTAAATCCAATGACGGTTTAAACCTTTCAAATTTAATTATAAATAATCAAGGTAAAGGAAGAGATGAACTAATTCTTGAAGCAACAACTAGAACTGCCTACCGAAATAAAAACTGGGTTATGATACCTCCTTATAATGGACAAAAAATTAATAAAAATGTTGATATTGAATTAGGTAATTCAAAAGATTTTATGCTTTTCAATTTAGATGAAGACCCTTTCCAGAAAAATAATCTTGCTAAAAAAAAACCTGACAAATTGAATCAAATGATATCTGATTTTGTAAAAATAAGAGGTAAGAATTTTTCAAATATTAAAAATTTAAAGCTTGAATAGAAAATAAAGCTTATTTTCTTCTTTTGATTCTTTTTTCATATTCAGGTCTTTTAATAAATTCTTTTAAAAAAGGTTCATACTTTTTGTCATTCATCCAAAAACGACGAAAAGGTTGATTAAAAAGTGTATCTCCAGGATAATCATTTCCCTTAACACTAGATATAACAGACTCCTTCCAATTTAGATATTCACTTTTCATTTTATTAAAAACTTTTGGATTTTGTAGGGCAATATTTTTTAATTCTTTTGGATCAATTTGTATATCATATAATTCAAATTGCATTTCTTTATAACTATTTACTACTAATTTAAAATTGTTATCAATTAATGCCCCTTGATCATTGAAAGAAAAGGGTATTTTTTTACCTCTTCTTTTAATTTTAGAATTAAATAATGGAACTAGACTAATTCCATCAACAGGTTCTATAAAATTAGATTTATCCAATTCAACAATTTCTGCAATGGTTGGAAAAATATCCATAGTTGATGCAGGAAAACTTGTTATCTTATGTTTAATATTGGAAGGCCACTCAATTATTCCTGGCACTCTTAATCCACCTTCCCATACTGAACCTTTAAATCCTCTCAGTTCAGCTACAGTTGTAGGATTTATTTTTTTTAAGCCCCCATTATCACTACAAAACCATAAAATAGTATTTTGAGAAATATCCATTGCTTTTAGTTCCTCTCTTAAATATCCTAAATTTCTGTCAAAAGCAACTAACTCGCCGTAATGGTTTTGACTGTCTTTATCTAATTCTTTAAAATTATTTTTATCTTTTGAGCTAGCAACCCAAGGATCATGTGGAGAACCATCCCATATAACTGCAAAAAAAGGTATATTTTTATTTTTATTTTTTTTTATGAACTTCAATGCTTCACTGAAAATTACTTTTGAAGAACTGCCAATATAATCAGTAAATTTTCCATTATCACTCATTAAAGGATCAATATCAAAGAAATTTGTTGTAGAAATCCAATAATCAAAACCAAAATTGCCAGGATGATGAGTATCTTCTTTAAATTGAGGTACTCCAGGGCCCCTTAATCCACTTAAATGCCATTTACCAAAATGTCCAGTGGCATATCCATTTTTTTTCAAAGCTTGAGTAATAGTTTTTTCTTGATTCCTGAGTGCATAACCATGATTAAAAACACCAGTTCGATCATTAGATCTACCAGTTAAAACTGAAGCTCTTGTGGGCGAGCATACAGGTGCTCCGGCATAAAACCGATCAAAACGAATTCCATTTTTAGCCATTGCATCCAGATTAGGAGTATCCAATACAGGATGATTATAATACCCAGTTTGTCCCCAACCTTGATCATCTGTCATTACTAAAATTATATTTGGCCTTTTTATTTTTTCATTTTTTTTACATGAGTAAAAAGAAATAATAAGTATAAAAAATAATAAAAACTTCATTTAATCTATAATTCTATTTTGGTTGAGAATGAATTGTTGGTGGTTCTTTCCATTCTCTAGCATTTTCAATTTGCTCACCCAAACCAACTGGTATTTTTCTCGCCTCAGCAATTCGACGATTGATAACAACTATCAATGAATCTTTAATTTTTTTGTAAGACTTATCATTAGAGAGATTATTGAGCTCTTCCTTATCATATATATGATCATAAAGTTCAATACCTAAAACTCCGTTTCTTCCCCACTGAGTTAACCTAAAACGATCAGTTTTTATAGAATATCCTTGAACTTTTGATCCTTGGCTTAAAGAAACCCCTAATTCAGTTAAAGCACTTTTCCTCACCACGGCAGATGAATCTTTTAATAAAGGAGCAAAACTCTTACCAGATACAAATTCTGGAGTTTTGATTCCTACTAAATCCATTAATGTTGGATAAATATCAATTAATTCAATTGGAGCATCCATTAATTTTTGATCCTTATTAATTCCAGGACCTGAAACGATTAATGGTACTCTTGTTGAATTATCAAAAAGTGTACGCTTTTGCCAATGTCCGTGTTCTCCCAAATGATAACCATGATCAGATGTAAAAACCACAATTGTGTTTTTATCTAAACCCGTTTCTTTAAGTTTATCTAAAACTCTTCCTACCTGAGCATCAACAAAGCTGGTAGTTGCATAATAAGCTTCCTTGATTGTTTTGGCTGTATTAATATCCATATTATTTTGGACCTCCCCTTTGTCTCTAACACTTACTGCAGCAGGAATTGGTAATGATTTTAAATATTGATCAGAACTGGTAGGGATTTCCATTTTTTTTGTTTCATACAAATCATAATATTTTTTTGGCGCCACATATGGAGTATGAGGTCTGTAAAGGCCATATGCAAGAAAAAAATTTTCTCCACTTTTGGCAAACTTATCTAAAAATTTAATAGCCTCAGTTGCACCTATTCCGTCAGTTTGTTCTTCATCGGTGCCATCAGCTTCAAGCCAACTAAGAGTTCCTCCATATTGTTTGGGTTTTAAAGTATTAATTTTATATTCCTCTACCTTATCTCTTCCATAGGGATTAACTGTTTGATCCCAAGTATAATTATCGTCATGCCCGGCAGTACCAATATCTCTTGGATTATGATAATGATAGATTTTCCCTATTCGTACGGAGTGATAATTTTCTTGTCTAAATCTCTGCCCTAAAGTAATAACTTTTGGAATAGCCTGTCTCAAATAAATTCTTAATTGCTTAACTTTAGTTTGATCAGGATATAGCCCTGTCATAAAAGAAGCTCTTGACGGACCACACCAAGGGTATTGGTTATGAGCATTACCAAACAATACTCCCTTTTTAGCTAAATTATCTAAATTAGGCGTACTAATTACATTATTCCCATATGCACCAATATCGCAATTCAAATCATCACTTACTATAAATAAAACGTTTAACTTTGAGGGTGGTTTTGAAATAGATTGTGACCCCATAAATATCACACTTATAATTAGGATGAAAAAAAATTTATAAAATTTCATATTTTATTTTTTAAGAATTAAAATGGTCCTTTTTTATTTATTTTACTAGAATTGTTAGATTCACCAGGGAATTCTCCTCTTTTACCGTAAAAAGGTGTAGTTAAACTATAAGGACCGCCAACAGGTTCGTCCTTTTCCGTAATAGATTTCTCATTTTTTGGTCCTGGCCTTCTTTCATACCAATCTTTTGTAATTTCAGATGGTTCTGAATCCCCAGTATCAATTTTCCATTGGTTTAAAACAAACTTTAATTTTTTAATTTTTTCTTGATATTTATCATTATTAATTAAATTAACTCTTTGAAATAAATCATTTTTAATTTCATAAAACTCTTCTTTGGCCCTTGGATTAATAAAAATTTCCTTTTGAATATCAGTTATTTCCCCTGAGTTAAATTTACTCAAAAGACTTGCATATGTATCACTGTTAATGGCGTCTAATGGGCCTCTTTGTGCATATTGATTCCTATTATTTTCAATATACATAAATTCTTTACTTCTTACCATTCTTTCATGTGATTCGAAGTCATGCCAATTATGCTCGGCAAAAATAAAATTTCTAAACTCAATTTCAGGTTTTTCTAACAATTGCTTAAAACTCTTTCCTTGATAATTTTCACCAATTTCAAGACCAGCAAAATCAAGTATTGTAGGAGCAATATCAATTGAACTGACTAAGCTTTGAGTTTTTCCATTGTATTTTCCATCTTTATAAACAAGAATAAATGGTGTTTTAACTCCCTGATCATTAAGTCTCGTTTTACTATGTGGAAAAGGCCTACCATTATCAGCCATAACAATTATAAATGTATTATCATAAATATTTTGTTCTTTTAAAATTTCCACCACTTCCCCAATTGAAAAGTCAAATCTTTTAATCTCATCATAATAATCAGCTAAATCTTTTCTAGTTGGCTCATCATTTACTAAATATTCTGGAGGAGTTAAATTTTCAGGATTATGAGTTCCAGAAAATTTATTTTCTCCCCACTCTCTATGAGCGTCGTGTGATGCAAACCATAAAAAAAATGGTTTATCTTTTGGTCTTTTTTCAATACTACTAACCCATTTTGCTTCACCGCCTAAACCATTATCTTTTTTTCCCTCATAAATTATGTCAAATGATTTTCTAGCATAATCTCCCATATGAAATTTACCAGAAGAAACTGTAAAATACCCACTTTCTTTTAACTCAAAAACAAAGGTCTTAATATCCATTGGTGGCTGGCTATGAAGTTCTGGAGCACCAGTGTTGTGTGGATACCTCCCTGTAATAATAGAATTTCTACTTGGACTACAAGAACTGGTCGTTAAATACATATTATTAAAAATTAAACCCTCACCTGCAAGTCTATCAATATTTGGTGTTTTTACGTCTTTATTTCCATAGCACCCAAAATCATCCCAACTTATATCGTCAGCTATAAAGATTATAAAATTAGGTTTAACTATTTTCTTTTCAATTTCTGAATTGCAAGAAATTAGAATAAAGATTGATAAAAAAAATAAAACTGATTTTAATAATTTTTTTTTCATACGATATTTTTTTGTTAATTATCCAAAACAGGTATTATAAACTCTTTAATTTCAGGTTTAGAATGAGATTCAGTCATTAATCTTTTCATTTTTTCTATTATTTTTGGATGAGTTTGAGCTAAATCATTTAATTCTTTTGGATCATCCTTAATATTATAAAGCTCAATTTTTGAAAGCTCTTTAAATAAATTCTTTCTAATACCTTTCCAATGGTCAATTCTAATTGCTTGTTGTCCCCCTTGCGCCGGAAACTCCCAATAAAGATGATTAGTCATTTTTTGTTTTTCACCTAATAAAGTTGGATAGTAAGATTTACCATCAATTTTGTTTTTTGAGGCTACACCTAGAATATTTGAAACTGTAGCAAAATAGTCATAAAAAGTTATTGGATAATCCGATTTTGATCCAGGCTTAATCTTTTTTGGCCAAGAAGCAATAGTTGGAACTCTAAGTCCTCCCTCATTAACACTACCTTTTACTGTTTTTTTTGAATTTACAAAAATACCCGTACTATTAAAAAACTCAATATCAACTTGATTCTTAAAAGTCGGACCATTATCACTTGTAAAAATTATCAAAGTGTTTTCATATTGTCCAATTTCCTTTAACTTAGAAACTATCTCTCCAACCTGTTGATCTAAATAAGATATCATTGCAGCATAAGTTGCCATAGGTGACATATTTGGATAATATCCGTCATCACCAAGATAGGGTTCTTCTTTACCAAATTTTTCTCTATAATAATTTACCCACTTTGAAGGAGCTTGTAATGGTAAATGGGGTAAGGGACTGGCATAATAAAGGAAAAAATTATTGTCTTTGTTTCTATCTAAAAACCCTAAAGCTTCACTATGCATTAGCGTTGGTGCATAATCATTCTGATTATAATCTTGATAGCTCATTTCATTATATGGATTAAGTCCCTCTGGTAGCTTTCCCTTATTAACTATTTTATTATTTAAAATATCTCTTTCACCATTCCTCCATAAATGACTTGGATAAAGAGTGTGGGCTTGTCTTTGACAATTATACCCATAGAAAAAATCAAATCCCATTTTATTAGGAATACTATTAGTGTTAGGAGCGCCAAGACCCCACTTCCCTGTCATTCCAGTTTTATACCCTTGTGATTTTAAAAAACTTGCAACCGTAATTATTGAATCTGGCATTGGTTTTTGTCCCTCAAGATTAGGGTTATCAAACATAGCTTTAAAGCTCCACACATCTCCACGTTCTTTCCATTCTCCATTTCCTCTAATTGGAGAATGACCGGTATGAAGACCAGTCAATAAAACTGCTCGAGCAGGAGCACAAACTGGGGAACCAGAATAATGATCAGTTAACATCATTCCTTCTTTTGCTAACTGATCGATAAATGGAGTTTCAATTATTTTTTGTCCAAAAACCCCTAACTCACCATAACCCAAATCATCGGCTAAAATAAAAACAAAATTTGGCTTTTCACTTTTGTTTTGGGTTTGCTCACATGAATATAAAATAGTAATTAATAATAATACTATTATTTTTATCACAAATTTCATTTTAGTTTTAATTTACTTTTTTTACAAAAAAAAGATTATTTAAAGTAGAAAATATTTTCAACTTTTAACAATCTAATTTTAAAAATTTTAAATAAACAGCTACTCATTTAAAAGAATAGCTGTTATTTAAAGTTAATACTATCTGTAACCATTATTAGTAGGATCAGTTTCTAACAAAGCTGGATTTCTTAAAATCTCAGCTAATGGTATTGGTAATTTAAAGTGTTTTGGAGATACATTAGTAGAGGCTGGTGTATTAGCGCTTCTATGCTTTGTATTTTGAACTGTTTCTATCAAAATTCCCCATCTAATTAAATCTTGCTTTCTGTGATTTTCTCCACAAAGTTCAAATTTTCTTTCATCATACATTGCAGTCCTAAAAGTTGATTGAGTCATACCACTCCAAGGCTTGTCAGGTTCAAAAGCTCTTTCCCTTACCTTATTTACATATGTATAAGCTGCTGTAGGTCCATTCAATTCATTTTCAGCTTCTGCAGCCATTAGATAAATATCTGCAAGTCTAATAATAACAATATTTTCGTGTCTGTCACTTCTTATTGTTGATGATTGATTAAGATTCCAAAGTTTATTAAAATAAGGAAATTTTAATTGGATGCCTTCATACTTATCTGTAATTGAAGCGGCATATCTTAAATCTCCATCCTCCCAACTAGTTTGTAAAGCGAAGTCTGGCTTTGGAACCCTTCCCCCGTATCCAGTCATTGCGTCACCATTTGCTGCAAGTGCTGCCTGAAGAGCTGCTTTTTCAGATTTACTCTTTGGTTCATCTCTGAGTCTAGGATTAAATTCCTCGTAAAGTGAATTACTTCTTGAAAGAGGTGATACTACAACTCCATTCCCTGAAACTCCAGCAAAATCAATCCACAAAATTTGTTCTGAATTCATTGATGTTGATGGGGAATAATTTCTCCAGTTATAAACGTTTTCGAAATTATCCATTAACTTATGAGGAGAATTATTTATGATATCAACACATGCTGCTTTCATGTCAGACCATTCTCTATCAAACATATGAAATTTAGCTTTTAAAGCCATTGCTGCCCACTTTGTAAATCTTCCCTCATTACCACTTCCAGAGTAAGAATCAGGTAATAATCCATAAGCTCTTTGTAAATCTGACTTCATAGCAGTCGTGACAGTGCTGTAAGGCGTTCTTTTTAGAGTAGCCAATTCCTTTGGCTCCAATAGTTCTGTAAAAAAAGGTACATCTCCCCACATACGGGTTAAATTGTAATAGGCTAAAGCTCTTATAACAAGAAGTTGTCCTACTGACTGATCAATAACAGTTTGTGAAAGGTTTGAATTACCTTCAATTTTTGGTAAAGCTCCGCTTGTATTTCTTACAATTTCATACATGAGATTCCAAAAATCTTCTCCGTCTCTTACTCCCTCCGTGTAAGTATAGTTATGGCCCTCTTTATAAACACCTCGATTAGAGCTTGATTCATCAGTACCCATCTGCCACATTTGAGTCCAATTTCTACTTCTCATACCTTGCTCTCCAGTTAACAATGCATAACCACCGTTTACAGCAATTGTAGCTTCATTATCATTATTATAGAATGTTGATGGTGACAGAGCATCTCTTAAGTCTTCTTCCAAGTACTTGTCGCATGAAAAAGTGACTCCTGCAACTAAGACAATTATAAAAGTTCTTATAAAATTTTTATTATTTTTCATTTTCTTAATTTTTTTAATTTACAATGTTAAGTTTAATCCCAAAGCAACAGAAGTTGCATATGGATATGGAGCATTTGATACACCTTGGTTTAATGCGCCACTACCATAATTACTAGTTTCAGGATCTCCCCAATCATAACTGGTAAGTAATAAAAGATTAGTTCCAGATACATAAACACTAGCTTTTTCAAATAATGATTGATTTATAAGATAAGTAAGAGTCACGTTTTTCAGTCTAAGAAAAGAACCATCTTGAATCATAACCGAGTTTGTAGGAACATACAATCCTTGAGAAGTTCCTGCTCTAGGAATATCTGAATTAGGGTTGGAAACAGTCCACCTTTCAGAAGCCCCCTGTAAAACTCCAAATTCTGGTCCTCTTGCAAAAAAATGTTCATGAACTGATCCATTATAAATTTCATTCCCCAGTGAACCATGTATGTATATGTCTAATTTGAAATTTTTGTAATTAATAGTATTCATTAAACCTCCAAAAAATTCCGGATCAGGAGAGCCAAGATTAACAAAATCTATATCATTTAGAACTCCACTCCCATCAGTATCTTGAAATCTTGGACCACCTAGAAAAGATTGTCCAAATCTTCCATCAGCATCTATTTCAGCCCGAGTTTTATAAGTGCCTAAATAATTAAGTCCCCAAAAAGAAGGAATTGGACTTCCTACAGATACTCGAAGACCGTCACCTCCAGCAGGATGAGTAACATCATCTAAAGCAATAAAATCCTCTCCTTGACCACCCAGAGACAATACTTTATTTTTATTGGCTGCAATATTTAGCGTAGTTCTCCAAGTAAAATCTGAATTATCAATATTTAGAGAAGAAATAGAAATTTCAAAACCTTTATTTTCTACCTCTCCAATATTTTCTAATCTAGTTGATCCAGCAGTACCTGGTAAAGGTTTAGCTAAAAGAAGATCTTTAGTTTGTTTATTATAATAATCAAATTCTAAAGTGTACCTATTGTTTAAAAACCCTATTTCTAATCCAATATCCATTTGATTAGTTTTTTCCCACTCAAGTCCTTTACTAGGTAGGACATCAAGAACAACAGAATTATTTAAAACATCATTTAAATAAACTGGAAGGTCAGTGAATTTTGCAAATGAATTGTAGGGGACAACTCCTTGTTCACCAACTATTCCATAACTTGCTCTAAGTTTTAAATTACTTATTACATCAAAGCTTTCCATAAAATTTTCTTCACTTATATTCCATGCTACACCTGCAGAAGGAAATATAGCATACTTATTACCTTCCTCAAATACTGATGATCCATCTCTCCTAGCGACTAGAGTCAGTAAATACTTACCTTGGTATCCATAATTTATTCTTCCAAGTACAGATGTAAAAGTTCTTTGAAGATAATTAGATCTTATCTGATGTTTTAATGGATCTGCACCAAGTGCAAGATTATTAAAAGTAACAACGTCATTAGGATAACCCTCTCCAGTAGCTCCAACGAGTGTTGATGTATTTTTTTGAAGCGTAAATCCTGCAAGGACTTTTATCGAATGATCTCCTATTTCTTTTGAATATGTTAAGGTATTTTCATTTAAAACACTTTTTTTGTTTCTTGAATTCAACTGTGCCCTTCCTCCAATTCCTTGTTCTCGTCGTATTGGCAAAATAGATGGTAAATATTGATTTTCCTTAACAAAATCAAGATTTATTCCAACTGAAGTCCTTAATGTTAACCCAGGTATTGGATCATACTCAGCATAGGCACTAGTTATTAAATTTGTTGAAAAAGTATGATCAATTCTTTCGTTTAAATCTGCAACAGGATTTCTTTCCAAAGAGCCACTCACTGGATTAAAAGCATCATATAATCCATTACTATTATAAATAGGGCGAATAGCAGCAACTCTCATGTATACTTGATCCCAATTAAGTTTTTCATCCTCAATTTTTCTATCTGCTAGACTAAATCTTATTCCAGTACGTACTTTATCATTAACTTTAACATCTAAATTTGCTCTTAACGTATTTCTTAATAAGCCTGATCCCTTTATTACTCCCTCTTGATCAAACCTATTTAATGAAATAAAGTAATTAGTTTTTCCAGAATTACCTGAAATATTAATATCGGTATTATTAATTTTTCCATCCCTTGATATGAGACCTCTCCAATCTGTGGGTGTTCCGAGGGTATATGGAAAAACATAATTTGGATCATTATCTCCATAACCATCAGCACCTGATATAAAACTCATCCCCTCTGACCAAAATTCAGCCCAAAGAGCTTGATCTGCCATTTCAGGCATATCAACAATTTTATCCATTGAAGTGTAATGATTAATAGATACGTTTACATTACCCTCTCCAACTGAAAGTCCATTTTTTGTCTGGATTAAAATAACTCCAGCTGCGCCTCTAGTTCCATAAATTGCCAATGAACTTGCATCTTTTAATACCTCGACAGATCTTATATCATTTACATTAAGATTTGAAAGGTTAAAATCAGTACCTACAATAAAATCGTCAATTACAATAAGTGGCTTATTATTTCCACTTATTGAGCTAACACCTCTAATTTGAATATTAGCAGCATCTCCAGGCCTTCCGCCAGAACTAACAACATTAACCCCAGCTGCACGTCCTTGTAATAAATTATCTACGCTTGCTGCAGGAATATTGCTAAGTTCATCTCCCTTAATCTGAGAAATAGAAGAAACCAGATCTTTTTTTCGGGTAGTCCCATAACCTGTTATTACAACTTCTTCAAGATTTGCATAATCTTGATCAAGGGTAATGTCTATATTGTTGGATTCTCCGACAACGAAAGATTGGGTTTCAAAGCCAATAAATCTGAAAGTCAAAATATCTCCAACTTTAGCCTCAATTTCATAATTTCCATCAAAATCAGAAACTGTACCCTTATTTGTTCCTTTTTTAATAACAGCTACTCCAGGAATTGGTTGTGACTCGGAATCGGTAATCATACCCGAAACAATTTTTTCCTGACCGTGAGTTTTGATTAACAAAAATATTGCTATTAAACTCGAAATCCATTTCATTTTATTCATAATTTTCTTTGTTTTTGTTTTTTTCAAATCTCAATATTTAAATGAATTTATATATCAAGAATTTTAGTTTAGATTAAAAAAATGAAATTTAGATATATATTTTATCTTAAATAACCAATTAAAATAAACTGATTTAAAAATCTCTATTTAATTATAATTTATCAGGTAGGCTCATGACGCTTTATATTATTTGAAAAAAACAAAATATTGTTTTAGTTAATTTTCATTTTAAACCTTAAATCAAAAAAAATTATTTTTAAATTTGATTTTAAACTTTTTAAAATTTTGATATGTCAGAGGCATTTTGGTTTAACATAATATTGTCTTTATTAATCTTAAATTTCCTTTTTTCCTCAATATTGGAATATATCAATGATAAGAGCTGGAAAGATAAAATACCTGATTCATTAAAAGACTTTTACTCTAAAAAAAATTATAAAAAAGCTAAAAACTACAAAATAGAAAATAGCCGAATTTCTCTCCTTTCTTCAACAATCTCTTTTCTTTTAACACTTTCTATTTTTCTTTCAGGATTTTATGGTTATTTGAGTGATTATTTAATTTCCCAATCAAACTCTGCATTTATTCAATCCAGTATGTTTTTCTTATTTTTCTTTTTTTTAAACACATTAATTAGTATACCTATAAAATATTATTCTACATTCATTATTGAAGAAAAATACGGTTTTAATAAATCATC
>JBELIL010000031.1:3729-16449 GCA_042090925.1 Flavobacteriales bacterium | reverse complement strand
TTCACATCGAGCAAGGAAATATTTTAAACAAAAGCAATATTGACATTGGTGTTGTCACTGGAATAGTTGGTTTAAAATGGTGGGATGTCACAATTGAGGGGTTCGCAAATCATGCCGGTACTACTCCAATGGATGAGAGAATAGACCCAATGATTACTGCTGCAGATTTTATTTTACTTGTCAAAAATATTATAAATGAGACATCCGGAAATCAAGTTGGAACTGTTGGTAAAATAGAGGCTTTTCCTGGAGCACCAAATGTGATTCCTGGAAGAGTAAAACTCAGTTTAGAAATAAGAGATTTAGATGAGAGTAAAATAGACTTTTTATTCAACGAAATAGAAAAAGAGGCAAAAATAATTGCTTTGGAAAATGAAACTTCAATATCATTTTCATCCATTAACATTAATGCAAGTCCCGCTCTCATGGATAACCAAATACAGACTTTGATTATAGATGCTGCAAATGAGTTGAATTATTCTTTCAAAAAGATGCCAAGTGGAGCGGGCCATGATGCTCAAGATATGGCAATCATTGCACCATCTGGAATGATTTTCATACCAAGTGTTGACGGAATTAGCCACTCACCAAAAGAATTCTCTTCAGACGAGGCTGTATATAAAGGGACCAATATCCTCCTTAATACAATATTAAAACTTGACAAAGAAAAGTTGTAATAGATAAATTATTTCATGGATAAAAACACCAAAAAATGGATTTATTTGTTTTTACTTTCAGGTATATGGGGTAGTTCTTATATATTAATTAAAAAGGGCTTGATCGGTTTGTCCCCAATTCAATTAGCATGTTTTAGAATCGTAATCACATCTTTCATACTTGTGTTTTTTGGCCTAAGGCACGTGAAAAACCTAAGTAGAGATCAATGGAAATGGTTATCTGTTACTGGGTTTTTTGGAACATTTTTCCCAACATTTCTGTTTGCTTATTCAGAAACAAAAATAGATAGTTCTGTAGTGGCAGTTTTAAATGGATTAACACCGCTATTCACTCTATTTATTGCTGTGTTTTTTTTTAGTTATACTTTTAGAAAACTTCAGTTTTTAGGTGTTGCTGTTGGCCTTTTGGGAACTGTAATGCTCATATACGATGAATATTCCTCAAAATCTTTTTCTAATGCTAACTATTCTTTATTAGTATTAATTGCTTCACTATGCTATGGGTTTAATGTGAATATATTAAAATACAAACTTAAAGGGGTTTCTTCAATTGGAATTGCTATTGGGAACTTTCTAGCTATCACTCCGCCTGCTCTAATTCTTTTGGTATTATCAGATTTTTCTTGGAACACCTTTTACAAAGAAGAAGATGTTATAACCTCACTTTTATTTGTATTTATTCTGGCTTCTATGGGAACTGCTCTTGCAAAAGTTATGTTTAATGAATTAGTTGCTATTTCCTCTCCCGTTTTTTCGGTTTCGACAACTTACCTACTCCCGATAGTAGCGATAGGATGGGGAATACTAGACGGAGAATCATTTGGTATTAGTAAATTTTTATCTGCTTTTATTATTTTGATCGGTATTTACCTAATTACCTTGAAAAAATTAAAAAATTAAATTTGTATAATTTTAAGAACCATTTACCTTAAAAAAAAGAATATGACAAGCATAGTTAATTATTTAGGAAACCTAAGAACCGAATCAGTCCATATATCCTCTAATGATATGATACTTACAGATGCACCTAGAGACAATAATGGAAAAGGGGAGGCCTTTTCTCCTACAGATTTAGTTGCAACATCATTATCATCTTGTATTTTAACCGTCATTGGAATTATTTCGAAGCGGATAAAATATGACTTGGTAAACACTAAATCGTCCGTAAAAAAAATAATGAGTAATAACCCCAGGAGGATAGTCGAAATTGTCGTAAAAATTGAATTTTCGCAATCTGCAGATTCTAAAACAAGGTCCATAATTGAAAAAACTGCTCTAAATTGTCCAGTATCAAAATCCTTACATCCAGATATAAAACAGAATATTTCGTTTATATGGCCAAATTAATTTTCTAATGCTTAAGTCAAATTTTATACTCTTTTTAATCAAACGAATTCTTATTGTCTTAGCTTTTATATCTATAGGGTTTTCATTTTCATCAATTGAAACAACAGATTGTCGTTTACGGCTGAGATATACATCTTTTGACAAAATGACAAAAAATGAAAGACTTACTTGGCTTTTTTGTGCATTTGAAAAACTCAAACAGGGAGACGACAAGTATTTGAAGATTTATAAAGATACGAATGGAGATATTGTAAATTATAATCAGTTTTTGAAATTGTGGAGGAATGAGATATTGGATAAGTAAAGCTTTGTGTTTTTTAAATCTTTAGAAATCTTGTCGTATTTTTGAGTTTTTTAAACTTGTATATATATGATAGTTGAACAAATATACACCGAGTGTTTATCCCAAGGCTCTTATTATATTGAAAGTAACGGTGAGGTTGCGATAATTGACCCATTAAGAGAAATTGACCCCTACATTGAAAAGGCCGCTAGGGGAAAAGCAAAAATCAAGTATGTTTTTGAAACACATTTTCATGCCGACTTTGTAAGTGGTCATTTAAGTATCTCAAAAAAAACAGGCGCTCCTATAGTCTTCGGGCCTAATGCGGATACTTCTTTTAAGTCAATAATTGGTGTAGATGGAGAAAGGTTTAAAATTGGTAAAATAAGCTTACAATTAATCCATACTCCCGGACACACGATGGAAAGCACATGTTATCTTCTTAGAGATGAAAACGATAAAGAAATTGCAGTTTTCACTGGTGATACCTTATTCCTTGGCGATGTTGGTAGACCTGATTTAGCTCAAGGGAACAAGAATACAACAAAAGAATATTTAGCAGGTCAACTTTTCGACAGTATAAGAGATAAATTGATGCCTTTACCCGATAGTATAACCATATATCCTGCCCACGGAGCAGGTTCTGCTTGTGGAAAAAACATGATGGATTTAACTAGTGATTCCCTTGCCAATCAAAAAAAAGTAAATTATGCGCTTCGCGAAGACATGACGAAAGAGGAGTTTATAAATGAAGTGACAAAAGGCCTTTCCTCTCCGCCAAAATATTTCCCGTCAAATGTAGAGCTCAATAAAGAAGGTTATGAGGACGTATCATTAATAATAAAAAAAAGTCTGAATCCTATAAACATTCACACCTTTAATTTATTAAGAAAACAAATTGATATTTTAATTTTAGATGTACGATCTAAAAGATTATTTTCTGAAGGTCACATACCAGGAAGTTTATTTATTGGCCTAGAAGGTATGTTTGCGCCATGGGCGGG
Organism: Flavobacteriales bacterium; assembly: GCA_042090925.1. Taxonomy (GTDB): domain Bacteria; phylum Bacteroidota; class Bacteroidia; order Flavobacteriales; family Flavobacteriaceae; genus TMED96. The sequence goes on along the minus strand of JBELIL010000031.1, from coordinate 13,138 downwards.
CACTCTAATTGAAGATGTTAACCAAAAGATAATTATAGTTTCCTCCAAAGGAAAAGAAGAAGAGGCTATATCTAGATTGTCAAGGGTTGGTTTCGACAACGTTATTGGATTTTTAGATGGAGGGTTTGATAAATGGGCAAATTCATCTGGGAAAATTAAAAAGATTAAATGTATAAGTGCAGAAGAATTTGTTAATGAAACTGGGGTATTAAGGAGGGATATTTTTGATGTCAGAAATGAGGATGAATTTAAAGTGGGTCATTTCCCCGGTGCAAGAAGCGCTCCTTTAAAAAACATTGATAAGTATATAAGTGAGCTTAGAGAAGACTCAACATTTTATATTTATTGCAAATCAGGATATAGAAGTGTTATAGCAAGTTCAATCATAAATAAAGCCAATAATTTCGAATTAATTAATATTGAAGGAGGGTATGATATGATTGAAAAATTTAATTTTTCTAGTTAATTCTGGTTGTAAGCATTTATAAATATAAAAGCTACAAACAAAATGTATAACCCTACAAGATAGACACTGTGCCTTATTTTAAGGCCTTTATTAAAATAGAAAATATAAAAAGAGACTATCGTTAAAATAATTAAGCTTATTTGCAGTTCTATAACATCGGATAAAGTCGACTCAGGCATAACAATTGGGCCTTTAACCAAAGTGTAAATAAAAATTGGTAAGCCGAGGGCAAAACAAATATCAAAAATATTACTCCCAAGGGCATTCGCAATTGCATCATCATAATCCCCTTTTATCGCATCTCTATAGGATAAAATTGTATCCGGTAAGCTAGTTGCTGCAGATGCAAGAATAACTGCTATGAAATAGGGTGCAACCCCCATTCCTTCGGCAATGGTTTCACAGGCGTTAATTAACAAAACACATGCTGAACCAATTATTCCCATAGAAAATAGTAACAACGACCATGCGTTAAGTGCATTTGCTTTTTTTCTGAAAAAAATATTGACAAAATCAAAATACACGATCGATTTTAAAATTGGAGTTTCTTCTTTGACTTCGGTTTTGTTTGAAATTAAACTTATCTCTTCAGCCTTCTTCATAGAGGTAAACATGTAAATAACGTATAGTAAGTATGATGACATTAAAATAAGACCATCTATCCAATCTATTTTGTTCTTATAAATCACATACATTAAGAGAAATTCACAGAAAATTAAGCCTAGACCGTCTCTAAGAATTACTTTTTTCGAAACTTCAACCTTGTTGGTAATTCCCAACAGAGTGACAGCCATAATTACAACTGCAGGTATAATCATACTATTAAAAATTGCACTACCCGATGTTGTTCCCATTCCGAATGCAAAGTTGTCCAATTCCCCTAGCATTATCAGACCAAAAAGAGTTGTGAAAAGTTCAGGCATTGAACTACCGATTGCATTGATGGTGGCCCCTCTAACACCTTCCGTTAAGTTTCTCCCAAGATAATCTGATGCGGCTTGGAACCCATCACTTGATCTCCAAATTACTATCATAGCAATGAAAATAGAACAAAATGGGACAATAAGTTCATTCATTTTTTAAACTTTAGTTGTCAAAAATAACACTAAAATTTGTTTTCTTATTATTTGAAAATAATTTCAATCAACAGTATAAAAAATTATATTTTTACTTTAATGAATACTCAGAGACAAAAAAAGGTTTGTTCACTCCTTCAAAAAGAGCTGTCAAATATATTTCTAAAGGCTATTAGGTTTAGTGATTCGTCTAACAAGCTCGTGTCTGTAACAAAGGTTAAAATTTCTCCTGATTTGTCTGTTGCTAAGGTGTATGTTAGCATTTATCCCACAAAAAACAAAGATGAGTGGATAAAAGGACTTCGTGAAAACACTTTACAGGTTAAACACGCTCTTTCTCAAAAATTTAAAAATGAACTAAGAGTGATTCCAAACTTGACTTTTTACTTAGATGATTCTCTAGACTATATCGAAAAAATTGAATCATCTTTAAAAAAAGGCAAAAACCCAATTAAAGAATAACTTGAAAGTATCTCTCTATTTTGCTCTGAAGTATTTTTTTTCTAAAAAAGAAAAATCTGTAATTAATATAATGAACATAATTGCAGTTATAGTTATATCATTTTCAACATCTTCCTTGTTTATAGTTTTAAGTGCATTTAGCGGATTAAAAACTTTTGGTCTTTCTTTTACAAATAAATTTGATCCGGATTTTAGAATAAAACCTGAAAACCAAAAAACATTATTTCTTTCTAATGAAGAATTATCAAATATTAATTTAATACCTAATGTTGTAGAAAGTTCTCCAGTAATAGAAAATAAAGTGGTTTTAAACTTCAAAGATAAGACTATGATGGCGGTTTTAAGAGGGGTGCGTCAAGAGTACTCTGAGATTGTTCAAATAGATTCGCTCTTAATTTCAGGTCGCTGGTTTGAAAAAGATTATTCAGAAGTGATTATTGGTAGCTCCGTCGCCAGGCAGCTAAATCTCGGCATCTATGATTATTCTGATCTTTTGAAAATAACTGTCCCCAGGAAATTAAATACATCAACAATTAATTTTAACCCTTTTAAAAATGAGACTGCATTAGTGGCTGGAATCTATTCTTCAATTGAGGACGTGAATAAATTTTATGTTTTTTCTAATATAGACTTTGCTAGAAAAATTTTTCAAAAAAAGTTTAACGAATTTGATTTTATTGATTTGAAAATTCAGGGCAAACCTAATATAAAAAAATTAAAGAAAAGAGTCTATGAGGTGTTAAATAAACCAGTAATTATTGAATCGAGGAAAGAGTTAAATTCTTCTATATATAAAATGTTGAATACTGAAAACATAATTTTATATTTTGTTTTTAGTCTAATCGTTGTAATGTCTCTTTTTTCTGTATTTGGCTCAATTATTATTATGTATTTAGACAAAAAAAAGGAGTTTTTTATTTTCTATGCAATAGGAATTGTCCCAAAACAAATCCAACAAATATTCTTTTTTTTGGGCTGTTGCATTTCTTGGGTTGGATCATTGATAGGATTTGTTTTAGGTTTAATAATTGTTATTATTCAAAAAAACCTACCCTTTCTTTACGTTCCGTCAACATCACTTGCGTATCCAGTTGAAATTCAACTTGAAAATTGTTTAATTGTATTGTTAACAGTTTTTTTATTAGGCTCCATAACCTCTTTTATAGCAACTGCTGGCATTAAAAGGAAGGCCTATTTATATTTAAGCTAATTGTGGTTCATTAAAGTTTTCACGTAGCTTCTGTAGATTTTCAATTACCTCTTCAACTGTATTTGAAGAAAGAAGTTTTATTTTAAATTTCTTAATGTTTTCAACCCCTTTAAAATATCTGCCGTAATGTTTTCTTGTTTCATATATTGCAAGATTTGGCCCTTTCCATTTTACAGACATCTCAAAGTGTCTTTTAACTAAATCTATCTTATCAATTATTTTTGGTTCTTTTAATTTTTCTCCAAATTTAAAGTAGTGTTTTATCTGATTAAAAATCCATGGGTTTCCTATACTTGCGCGTCCAATCATTGCGCCATCTAAACCAAATTTATTTTTCATTTCTAAAGCTGCCTCTGGAGAATCAACATCTCCATTTCCAAAAACCGGAATTTTCATTCTAGGATTATTCTTCACATCGGAGATAATAGACCAATCTGCCCTACCCTTATACATCTGAGATCTAGTTCTTCCATGAATTGATATAGCAGCTATTCCTATGTCCTGAAGTCTTTCTGCAACTTCAACTATTTTAATAGAGCTTTCATCCCAACCTAATCTAGTCTTAACGGTAACTGGTGTTTTGGATTTTCTTACCATTTCCTTCGTTAACTTAACCATTAAGGGGATATCTTTTAAAATGCCTGCTCCTGCGCCTTTACAAACAACTTTTTTTACCGGACACCCATAATTAATATCTATTATATCAGGTTTAGTCTTTTCTACTATCTCAATAGATTTTAACATAGATTCTAAATTGGATCCAAAAATTTGAATCCCCACAGGTCTTTCTTTTTGATAAATATCAAGCTTTTGAATGCTTTTCGCAGCATCTCTTATTAGGCCTTCACTTGATATAAATTCGGTGTAAACAATATCGGCACCATTTTCTTTACATAAAGCTCGAAAAGGGGGGTCACTTACGTCTTCCATTGGAGCGAGTAGTAAGGGAAAGCTATCAAATTCTATTTTACCTATTTTTACCATGAAATTTTACAAAAATAAAAAAAAGCCTCCACACAATAGCTTATATTTACAATGATTGAAAATTTAAATGGAACAAATTAGAAATTTTTGTATTATCGCTCACATTGATCACGGAAAAAGTACTCTAGCCGATAGACTTTTGGATTTTACAGAAACCATTGGGCAAAGGGAAAAAAAAGATCAACTTTTAGACGATATGGACCTAGAAAGGGAAAGAGGTATAACAATTAAGTCTCACGCGATACAAATGGAACAAGAATTTGAAAACAAAAATTACATTCTTAATTTAATAGATACCCCTGGGCATGTTGATTTTTCGTATGAGGTTTCAAGATCCATTGCTGCGTGCGAAGGTGCATTACTAGTGGTTGATGCTGCTCAAAGTATTCAGGCGCAAACCATTTCAAATTTATATCTTGCTTTAGAAAATGATTTGGAAATAATACCTGTGCTTAATAAGATTGATCTTCCTTCTGCAAATGTTGAACAAGTTACAGATGATATAATTGACTTATTGGGCTGTGAAAAGGATCAAATTTTAAAAGCCTCTGCGAAAACAGGTGAAGGGGTAGATAAAATTATAAGTGCAATCATTAATAGAGTCCCTCCCCCAGAAGGAAATAGTGATTTACCTCTTCAGGCACTAATTTTTGATTCTGTGTTTAACCCTTTTAGAGGAATTGAAACTTATTTCAAGGTTATAAATGGTAAAATAAAAAAGGGGCAAACCATAAAGTTTATGGCAACTGGCAAAAGTTATGTTGCAGATGAAGTAGGAACATTAAAACTCGACAAGGTTTCAAAAAATTTGATTTCTGCTGGTGACGTAGGTTATCTAATCACAGGAATTAAAAACGCAAAGGAAGTAAAGGTTGGAGACACCATTATTGAAGACACCAAAATTAAAGTAAATGCAATTGAGGGATTTGAAGATGTAAAACCTATGGTGTTTGCTGGAATCTACCCCGTGGACACTGATGATTACGAAGAGCTAAGAAAATCCATGGAAAAATTACAATTAAATGATGCGTCTCTTGTTTTTATACCAGAAAGCTCAGCCGCACTTGGTTTCGGGTTTAGATGTGGCTTTTTGGGAATGTTGCATCTTGAAATTATCCAACAAAGGCTAGAGCGAGAATTCGGAATGAGCGTAATAACTACAGTGCCAAATGTTTCTTACCATGCATTTACTCGAAAAGCTCCAGACAAAATGATTCTTGTTAATAATCCGTCTGATATCCCCGACCCTTCGTTTTTAGAAAGAGTAGAGGAGCCCTATATAAAGGCTTCAATAATTACGAAGTCTGATTATATTGGAAATGTAATAACGCTATGTATAGAAAAAAGAGGGAAGATGATTAATCAAACTTACCTTACTCAGGAAAGAGTCGAGATTCTTTTTGAACTCCCTCTAGCTGAGATTGTTTTTGACTTTTATGACAGATTAAAAACCGTTTCTAAGGGTTACGCGTCTTTTGATTATTCTCCAATTGGATTTAATGTGTCAAAGCTTGTGAGAGTAGATATCTTATTAAATGGTAATCCTGTAGATGCTTTATCTTCTCTAATTCATGCTGATAGCGCATACACCATCGGTAAAAAAATGTGTGAAAAGCTTAAAGAATTAATCCCTAGACAGCAATTTGATATTCCTGTTCAAGCTGCGATTGGAGCTAAAATTATATCTCGCGAAACAATAAAAGCTGTGAGAAAAGATGTTACTGCAAAATGCTATGGTGGAGATATAACAAGAAAAAGAAAATTGCTTGAAAATCAAAAAAAGGGGAAAAAGAAGATGAGACAAATTGGGAATGTTGAGATACCCCAACAAGCATTTTTAGCAGTTCTAAAGCTTAATGATTAAATTATAATATGATTTCTTCTAAATTCGAGTTAAATTTAAATGATGGAAAGGGTTAATGTTTTTTTTGAAAAACTAAAGAATTTTTCATTTTGGGAGAGACTTTTTTCATGGAAATTGATAAAAGAGATTTCCAATTCCACCCTAGATGAAATCAAAGAGATTGAACAGAAAGTGGATAGTCTAGAAAAGCAACTTATAGACGAGAGCGCCAAGAACAGAGTTTTGGCAACCGAAATAAACAGCTTGGAAAAGCAAGTTTTAATTCAAGAAAAATCACTAATGAAGGAATACCAAAGAGAGGTCGCGCAAGTATCTCAAGTTAAAAAAGATCTAGATTCTGAAAGGAGTCGAATTCAAGATTCTAAGGTAAAAGAAAAAGAGGAGGAGTTTGAGAAACTAAAACGACAATGGTCTTCTCATGAAACTTTTGTTGAGCAAAAGATAAAGATGCTATGTCAGACTCATCTTGTAGACTACGTTGAAGAGGTACCTTTTAAGGGAAAGCCAGACAATACAATTAATATATGTGGCGAATATATAGTGTTTGATGCTAAAAGCCCGGCTAACGACGACTTGAGTAATTTTCCAAAGTATATTAAACGAGAAACAGATACTCTGAAAAAATACGCATCTCAAGAGTCTGTAAGAAAAGAGGTTTTTTTGGTTGTTCCTTCCAATACAATCGAACACATATCACAACTTACATATAACCTCGGAGACTATAAAGTCTACGTGATTACAATTGATTCTTTAGAGCCGATAATTTTATCTTTAAAAAAAATTGAAGAGTATGAGTTTGCAGAGCAACTGAGTCCTGAAGAAAGAGAAAATATATGTCGTGTTATAGGAAAGTTCGCACATACAACTAAAAGAAAAATCCAAGTTGATCAATTTTTTGCTAATCAATTTATCGAGCTTTTGGTTAAATGCAAAAATGATCTACCAAAAGATTTACTGGAATCTGTAATTGAGTTTGAAAAAGCCGAAAAGTTAAACCCACCATCTGAAAGAAGATCAAAACAAATTTTGACAAAAGAGCTTAAATCAAAAAATGAATCGATTAATGCGGAGGCTCAAGTAAGAAAAATTAGTATTCCTGAATCTTTTGAAGATGTAAAAAACCTTGAATAAATGAAAAAAGTCATTTTGTTTTTTGTTATTAACTATTCTTTAAATCTTTTTTGTCAACAAAGGTTAGACCTGGACTATTTAGCCTCAAAATACACATTATCTTCTTTTGAGGGATTTAAGAAACTACTCAGTATCCCAAATGATGCAAAAGATAAAATTGGGATACAGAAAAATATAGAGTGGACTGAGGAAGAGTTTGGAAAGAGAGGCTTTAAGGTTTCTAAAATTTTGACGAAAGGAGCCCCCCTGTTGTTGGCTAAAAGAGATTTTACTTCAAAGGGTAAAACGGTTCTTATATATCTTCAAATGGACGGACAACCTGTGGATCCTTCAAAATGGAATCAAGAAGATCCATACACCCCAGTATTGAAAAAAATGAATTCAAATGGTCATTGGGAGACTCTGGATTGGAAAAAGATATATGACTATAATGACGACTGGAGAATTTTTGCCAGGTCAGCTAGTGACGCAAAGGGTCCGGTTTCAATGTTTCTTGCCGCAATTGATGCGATTGATGAAAATGGAATCGCCCCCAGCTTTAACATAAAGGTAATATTAGATTTTGAAGAAGAAATGGGGTCTCCAAATCTACCTGGCGCTGTTATAAAAAACGGCGAGTCACTTAATTCTGATGTTTTAATTATCCTAGATGGTCCTCGTCACAGACTCAATAAACCAACTTTGACATTTGGAGCAAGAGGAATTGCTACCATTCAATTAACAACATATGGGCCTATAGTTCCTCAACACAGTGGTCATTTTGGGAACTATGTCCCTAACCCTGCGTTAAGGTTATCGAAAATACTTGCATCGATGAAAGACGAAAACGGAAAAGTAATAATTGATGGTTATTATGATGGAATTAAAATTGGCCCTGAGGTTAAAAAAATACTAGATTCTACACCACATGACGAAAAAGAATTATTAGGTCTATTCCAAGTCGCGGGATTTGATAAAGTAAAAGACACCTATCAAGAAGCAATTCAGTACCCTTCACTAAATATCAGAGGAATGCTTTCTGGTTGGATTAATGAAGAGGCGCGAACGATAATTCCTTCTTGGGCTAGAGCGGAAATTGATGTTAGGCTAGTAAAAGAGTCCGATCCAAAAAGACTTTTGTCATTGGTAAAAAAGCACATTGAAGGTTTAGGTTATTTGGTGCTAGAAAGGGAGCCAAGCAAAAACGAAAGGTTGAAAAATAAAAAAATCGCAACTTTTACCTCGAAGATTTCATATCAATCATTTAGAACCAGCCTTGAAAGCAAATACAGTATTTGGCTTAGAGACGCTATAAACACGGGGTTTGGTGAGGATCCTATTTTAATCAGGATGAGTGGTGGCTCAATACCAATTTCTCCCTTTGTTAACACTCTAAATATTCCTGCAATCACTGTTCCTACCGTCAATAGAGACAACAACCAACACAGCCCAAATGAAAATATTAGGTTGGGAAATTACAGAGATGGTATAAAAACAATTTTGTCTATTTTATCACAGAAATTATAAGGTTTAAAAAATTAATTATTGCCAAAATCGGAAATCCTTTGAGTTCTAAATTAAACTATGTTGAAAACAAAAATTTAAATTCTAGTTTTTTTAGATTATATTAAATAAAAAAAGTTGAGAAAAACTTTATTTAAAAAAATTCTAGTTGGTTTTGCCTTTTCACCAAACTTAAAAGCTAATATATTTACTTCGTTGCGTTTAGCCAATTCACTAGAGGCAAATATTTTCTATGTTCATGTTGGCAAGAAAACACAAGCAAAGGAAAAAACTTTTGACGAGATATTAAGCGATTCCCCAGTACAGCCAAAATTTATAAAAGTGCTTTGGGAAGAAGGAGAGCCTGTGCCAACAATTTTAAAATTATGTGATAAAAATAAAATTGATTTATTGCTTCTTGGAGCTGTACAAAGAGAAAATGTGTTAAAATTTTATGTGGGTTCGATAGCAAGGAAAATTACAAGAAAAGCTCCTTGTTCAGTGCTTCTTTTGATTAAACCCTCCATTGAAGGGGTCCCTTCAAAGCATGTTGTTGTAAATGCTATAAACGAACCTAACACAGAAAAAACAATAAAAGCTGCCTTTGAGTTTTCTTTTTTGATGAACATCCCTAATATAACTCTTGTTGGTGAAATAAGCCAATCTAAAGTGAATGTTACAGCTGATGATGATGAAAGCCTAAAAAAAGTTACAGAAATTAAGGAGGGTTTAAA
>JBELIL010000031.1:0-3629 GCA_042090925.1 Flavobacteriales bacterium | reverse complement strand
GCAATTGGTATAGGAATATTATCTAAACAAGTCCATGTCATGGTTGGGGTAACTTCAGTTGGTGGAAAACCTCTTCAAGTCTTGTCAAAAATACCTGAATCATTAAAAATTTTATTTTCTTCTTCCTCTATGGAAATTATCTTACCTGCTTTGTTGGGAATATTGTCTCTTTTAATTCTAGTTTTCTACTCGAAATTAAGAAATCCTTTTTTCCAGCTAATTCCTGCTCCAATGTGGGTTGTGTTTTTAGCTGTAGGGCTTAATTATTACTATGATTTAATATTACCTCAAGATTACCCTATGGGTTCGAATCTCTTAATATCTCTTCCTGATAATATATGGTCCGATTTGCCTACTCCCGATTTTGGGATAGCTTTATCGATACCATTTTTGTCAACTGTTTTTTCGATCACCTTAATTTCTAGTATTGAGTCTTTATTAAGTATTAAAGCGGTTGACAAACTTGATCCCCAAAAAAGAAGGTCAAATGTAAACAAAGACCTAAGGGCTTTGGGCATAGCAACTGCATTAAGTGGAATGGCTGGGGGGCTTAATGTTGTAACTGTGATTGCAAGAAGTTCTGTAAATGTAAATAACGGGGGTACAAATCGTTTTGCCAACATGTCACACTCATTAATGTTATTGTGTTTCATTCTTTTGTTCCAAGAGCAAATACAAAGAATTGCACTGCCCGCTTTAGCGGCTATTTTAGTTTATACGGGATATAAACTTGCTGCGCCTAGTAATTTTCTCAGAATTTTAAAAATCGGCAAAGAACAGGCGGCAATTTTCATTATTACACTAATTATAACACTTACCAACGATTTAATTACGGGTATTTTTATTGGAATTGCAACTACCTTTTTTATACATGTTGTTTTAAATAAAAATTTATTTCTCTTCACTAGAAACCTTTTTAAACCAAATGTGTTAATGTATTTAGAGGAGGAAACAGGAAATTATTATGTGAGTGTTAAGAACTTCTGCAGCTTCTTAAATTTCTTTCGTCTTAAATCCAAGCTTGATGAGATTCCTGAAAATGAACATGCTGTGCTAGATTTTTCGTTGTGTCGTTTCGTGGATCACACTGTTATGGAGGGTTTAAATGAATACAGAAGAGGTTTTGCCAGAAAAGGGGGAGCATTTGAAATTATAGGATTGGACGCACACACGGCAGACACTCGACATCCGTTTGCAATAAGGAAGTCACTTCCAACAAGCGATTTCTTTAGAATTAATAACAATCTAACTAAAAGACAATTGTCTCTTCAAAAGCTTTCTACTATACTTGGTTGGGATTATAGGCCAGAGCCTTCGTCTGACACGAAAGAACTTGAACGTTTTGATTTTTTTAAGGCAAAGGTTATAAACTATCAATTCAATGAAATCGTAAATGAAAGTAATGATTTTCATTTATTTGATCTCTCTTATAGTGAAGGTGCGTTTATCTCTAAAGATGACATTATCTCGTCTTTCTTGCTAATAAATCTAAAATTTGATATACCCTTTTTTATTTTGGATAGAGAAAACTTACTCGGTGGAATAAATGAAAATACAGTTTATAAAGATTTAGATTTCCCAAAATATCCTGATTTTTCTAGGCGCTTTTTTCTAGGCGGAAGAAGAGCTGGTGAAATACGGTCTCTTTTTGATTCAAAACTTATTTTCTTTTTTGAGAGCCACGCTTATTTTAGAGTTGAGTCTATAGGGAAAAGCATAATTATAAAAGGCAAAAGTCGTCTTTCAAGTATACAGGAAATTAAACAATTGTTGGCGTTTTCTACTGAACTAATGTCAATAATTAATAATAAGTATTTAGATAAATAATTAAAGAGCGTGTCCGTAATTAAAAACCTTTATTCTATTGAAACCGGCAATTTTAAGCTTGATGGAGGAGCAATGTTTGGAGTTGTGCCAAAAGTTATTTGGGAAAAAACAAATCCTGCAGACGATTTGAATATGATTGATATGGCTGCAAGATCACTTTTAATAGAAACAACAAATAAGCTTATTTTAATTGATGCCGGTCTAGGAGATAAACAAAATGAAAAGTTTTTTTCCCACTATTACAAATGGGGAGGAGATTCGATTGAAAACTCTATTAAAAAAGCAGGTTTTAAGAGTAGCGACATTACTGATGTTTTTTTTACGCATCTTCATTTTGATCACTGTGGTGGCGCAATAATTAGAAGAGGTGAGCGGCTTATACCTCGATTTGAAAACGCAGACTTCTGGGTTAACAAAGATCATTGGGAGTGGGCAACTTCTCCAAATTCAAGAGAAAAAGCCTCTTTTTTGCAGGAGAATATTATTCCACTCAAAGACAGCGGTAAACTAAATTTAATCGATGGTTACGAAAACCCTCTTGGGTTTGATATTTTAACTGTTAGTGGGCACACCAAAAAAATGATGCTCCCTTTCTTAAACTTTAAAAACAAAACAATTGTTTTTGTTTCAGATCTAATACCAACCATAGGGCATATTAAGATACCTTATATAATGGGATACGACACAAGGCCTTTATTAACATTAAAAGAAAAGCGCTCTTTTTTAAAGGAAGCCTCCAAAAAGAACTTTCTTCTTTTTTTACAACATGATGTAAAAAACGAAATTATAGAGATTAAAATGCATAATGATAAATTTAGATTAAATAAAACATTTAAATTAGAGGACATTTAATACTTTTTTATGAGAACCCTTGCTCTCTTTTTGTTATTTGTTTGTGTTGTTGCCCATGCCCAATATTGGCAACAAGAAATAGACTACAAAATAGAGGTTGACTTCAACAATACGGATAACCAATACAGTGGTGTTCAGAAAATTATCTACACCAATAACTCTCCAGAAACGCTTAAAAAAGTTTTTTTTCATTTGTATTTTAATGCTTTTAAGCCCGGTAGTGAAATGGCCATAAGACAAGATAATTCGGCTGATAAAAACACTCGGTTTAAAATAGATTTAGACTCGCTGGGGCCAAAGCAAGAGGGCTTTCTAAGGGTTTATAATTTATCTCAAAACGGAAAGTTGCTTAACGTTATAAATAGTGAAACTATTTTGGAGGTTGAACTAGAGACGCCTTTGTTTCCTAATGAAACAACTGAGTTCACTATGGATTTTGTTGGACAGGTGCCTGATTTGGTGAGAAGAGCTGGTAAAAACTCTAGGGAGGGAATAGAATATTCAATGGCGCAGTGGTATCCAAAAATGTGCGAATATGATTTAGAGGGTTGGAACGCCGACCCATATACGGGTCGTGAATTTCACGGTGTTTGGGGAAATTTTGATGTGAAAATCAAAATTGACAAGGAATATGTAGTCGCTGCTAGTGGTTATTTGCAAAATGCAGATAAAATAGGCATGGGGTATTCTAAAAGAAAAACCCCCAAAGTTAAAAAAGGGAAAGTTGAATGGCATTTTGTAGCTCCTAATGTTCATGATTTTACCTGGTCCGCCGATAAAGATTATCTTCACGACACCTATCCTGGACCAAATGAAGTGACTCTTCATTTTTTTTACAAAAACGATCCTAAAATAATAGACAATTGGAAAAAACTACAGCCCTACACGGCAAAGATGATGGAATATTTCAACTCCAAAGTTGGTTTATATCCTTATAAACAATATACTGT
>JBELIL010000129.1:0-3027 GCA_042090925.1 Flavobacteriales bacterium | reverse complement strand
CAGATCTAATCACTCTATGACAAGGTATTTTTGGAGCATATGGGTTTTTAGCACAGGCATTAGCAACAGCACGAGCTGATTTAGGGCTTTTTATGCCTATAGCCACCTGTTTATAGGTTTTTATCTTACCTTTTGGTATATTTTTAAGGTATTTCCAGACTTTTAATTGAAATTTTGTTCCTTTCACTGATTTTTAGCGTGGAATTAATAAAATTATGTAACTTACAAAGAATATGATCGCCATTACAAAGAGAAATATTGTATTAAAGCTTTTACCTGTGTTTCGAAATTGAATAAAAGTTAATATAACGAAACCAATCGAGCTTATTAAAAACCATACAGCAGGAATTTCTCCATCAATCGAACCCATAATTATTTTTAATTTAGTCTATTGACATTAGAAATCACCTAATATATTACTAACGATAATTAATGGTTATCAATAGTAATATATATGAAAGAAATAATTACAGACATAAAAGCACTTCAAGAAGAAACTTTATTAAATCTTAAAAGCTCAAAAGCAATAAATACTATAAGAGCTTACAAATCAGATTTTAGTGATTTCGGTCTTTTTTGTGTAAAGAATGGACTTAAGTCCCTTCCAACAGAACCAAAAATAGTTTCATTGTATTTAACTCATTTATCTACAAAAAATATTAAAATGAGCACTTTAAAGAGAAGACTTGTTTCAATAGGAGTAATTCATAAACTAAAAGGACATTATTTGGATACAAAGCATCCCTCAATTATTGAAAATTTAATGGGCATCAAACGAAGGAAAGGGAGCCATCAAAGGGGAAAAAAACCTATATTAATCAATAATTTAAAACAAATAATTAATGTAATAGATGAACAAAAAACGGAAGAAATTAAAAAATTAAGAGATCGAACAATAATTTTAATTGGCTTCTCAGGAGGATTTAGAAGAAATGAAATAGTTTCATTAGATTTTGATGATTTAGATTTTGTAGCTGAAGGAGTTAAAATCAATCTTAAACGTTCTAAAACTGATCAATATGGGGAAGGAACTGTTAAAGGACTACCCTACTTTAGTAAATCCGATTATTGTCCAGTAATATCTATTAAAAAATGGATAGAAATTTCAAAAATTAATTCAGGCCCATTATTTAGAAGATTCAAAAAGGGCTCAAGTTTATCAGAAAATAGATTAACAGACCAAACAGTAGCTTTACTAATTAAAGAATATTTACAATTGGCAGGAATAGACAATAAAAACTATTCGGGTCACAGTCTAAGATCAGGTTTTGCAACAACAGCAGCAGAGGCCGGTGCAGAAGAAAGAACTATTATGGCTATGACAGGACATAAATCTGCAGAGATGGTAAGAAGATATATCAAAGAGGCTAATTTATTCAAAAATAATGCACTAAATAAAATTAAAATATAATGAAGAATTTTGAAAAATTAACAATTATTATAATCACTTATAAAAGCGAAGACATAATATACAATTTTATTAAAAAGATACCAAAAAATATAAAAACACTAATAGTTGAAAACTCAAAAAATTTTGAATTGAAAAAAAATATTGAAGAAAAATTTATTAATACCACGGTTTATTTAAAAGAAAATAATGGTTTTAGTAGCGCATTTAATTTGGCTGTAGAAAAAGTTGATACAGAATATTTTTTACACCTAAGCCCTGATATTTTATTAAATTTTGATGATATAGATATTTTTTTTGATTATGCAAAAAAACTTGATAATAAATTTTGTGCTTTAGGGCCTAGATTTATTAATACAAAAAAAAGAGGACATATACAAATTGATGACAATTTAGAAATAGGAAAAATTAGATCAATACATGGTTCATATATGTTTTTTAATAAAAAAACATTTTACGAAATTGGAGAATGGGATGAAAACATATTTCTTTATTTTGAGGAGCTATTATTTTGTACAAAAGGTAACAAAAAAGGTTTATTTTCTTATCAAATAAACAAGGTTCAAGTTGAGACTAAAGGTACCACCGTAGTTATATCAGATAGTATAGAGCGAAATAAATGGTTGGATTTATTAAAATGGCATTTTATTTGGTCGAAATTTTATGTTTCAAAAAAAAGATATGGCTTTACAACGTCTATAATAATTTTTATACCTACTATTGTGAGATTATTTATTCGTCTTTGTATGTATTTCGTATTTAATAATGAAACTAAACTTAGAAAATATAAAATTAGATTTAACGGTTTATATAACTCTATAATTGGAAAGAAATCTTATTTAAGAATCGAGGATATAAATGAATATAATAAATAAAAGAATTGTTAAAAAATTTGATAAAAAAATTTTTAAGTTCCAAGAAGTTTTTACAAAGCATTTTTCAAGATACAAACCCATAAAACTTGAAAACATTCATAAAGTATTACCACAGGAATTTATGCCAAAAAAAGTTGTTAAAGTGGAAAACGACCAAAATCAAAGGATATATAAATATCTTTATAAGATTGATAAAGGATATGAACTTAAAAAAAGGAATAAATCCTCCTCATTTTTGAAATCATTTGATGAATTTATATATTTTTTAGCCAAAAATATTTTTAAAGAATCTCTTGTTTATCAATCAAAACCAACATTAAGAGTGATGTTTCCAAATAACAAGGCTGTAGGAGATTTTCATAGAGATAGAGAGTACAATCACCCCCTTGAAGAAATTAATGTATGGGTACCAATAACTAATTCGAAAAATACAAATAGCATTTGGATTGAGAGTAAATTTGATAAAAGTGACTATAAACCGATGAATTTAAGATATGGTGAATTCCTTATATTCGATTCAGGTTTGAAACATGGAAATAAAATTAACATTGAAAAAAAGACAAGATTTAGTTTTGATTTTAGAGTAATCCCCTATTCTCTATGGGTTACAAGAAATAGAAGAAGTAACAAAGTGAGTGTTGACGCAAAGAAAGCTTTCAAAATAGGTGATTATTATAAGTTGATGGAGATTTAGGATATTTTTTTTAATATTTCAACAAGTTTGTTGCAAACAATTTTTACATC
>JBELIL010000030.1:0-16844 GCA_042090925.1 Flavobacteriales bacterium | reverse complement strand
GCGTAAACTCTAATTTTTAAATCTCCTGTTTGTTGTAAACTATCAATAATTTGAATTGTCCTTTTATTCAACCCTGCGTCATCAACAGTTGTGAGACCATTTTCAAAAGCCTTTTTTTCAGCATCAATTAAAGCTTTTGAAATTACTTTAGAGCTATTCGGAGGTAAAATACTCATTGCTAAATCCATTGCATTATCTATAAGCACTCCTGTTGGTTTATTATTTTCAATTAAAATGGAACCTCCCGAAACTTTAGTTTTAGAATTAATCTCTGCTTTATGAATTACTAAGTCGTTTACAAGAAGAGCATGTCCATCAATCCTCTTAAGTAAAACAAACTTGTCATGAAATGATTTATTTAAAAACCCATTGTTTGGGAAAACTTTATTTTCCCATAAGTTTTGATCCCAGCCCCTTCCAATAATTATATCTGATTGATTCTCTTTCGAAAATGACAATAGCCTTTTTTCAATTTCCTCTATATTTTTGGAACCCCTCAAATCTACCTGTCCGAGCGATAGACCCAAATTAAAAAAATGACAATGAGAATCAATAAAACCAGGATAAATCGTCAACCCCTTCGCATCAAATTTAAGTGCATTAGGGTATAAATTTACAATTTCATCTCCTCCGACGGATATGAACCTTCCATCTTTAATTGCGAACGCTGTAGCTTTTTCGAAAGAGTCATTCACCGTATAAACATTAGCATTAAACACGACCCAATCTGCTTTTCTGTTCTGACAAGAAGTAATCAAGCAAAAGACGAAAAAAATTTTTAAGATTTTATTTACCATCAAACTCATATTTCCAAACTAGAAAGATACGTCAAAATTATATTTTAGACCAAGTGAGATTTGGGAAGGATACACCCTATAATTACTCCAAAAATACTGATCTTGGTTCATTAGATTTTTTCCTCTTAAAAATACTTCCCACCTATCATTTAATTGATATTGGATATTCGCATCAATTTGTGTAAAAGGATCAATTGCTTCAAACAAAACTGGTGAATCCTCAATATTTTGTCCAAGAAAAACATCTCTAAAAGAATTCGTTCTAACACCTATATACTTTAAAAAAAGTTGAAAGAATATTTTATCTGAAATTTTTAAAGTACTATCAAATTGAAAGGAAATTTCAGGTAAATTAAGTGCTTCAAATAATTGTGGTGTTTTATTACTCAAATCATAGTCAAAATAAGTTGCTTCAAAATTTAATCTACCTCCATTTTTAAAAACCCCCTTCAACTTAGCTTTGATCCCACTACTTTTTAAAGATGGGTATAACACTTCAAATGAATTACCGAATCTATATGCAATAACGTTATTTATATCAAAGTTCTTACCAAAGTTTCTAAACATAGGCCTGTTTTCTTCAGATGAATAAAATAGATTCCATTGAAGCTCCCAACCCTTAGATAAACTTGACCTAGTCCCTAACTCAATTTTATAGGGTGAAAAAGAAGATCTCAATCTTATTGCAGGTGCAACGTAAGGGTTTATGTGTGATAAGGCTCTGAAACTATTTTGATAAAATTCACCACTTAGATTTAAAAAGGGAGCAAAATTTGAGTTTTCTGGTTTAAAGGTAATCATAACATCTGGAAAATAGTAAAGGTTTTTTTCAGCATAATTATCACCAGTAATGAAATAAGACTGTATTCCTAATCTAAATTTAAATCTACCTTTTTCTTTGCTTGAATAAAGTGAAACCCCTCCTATACCAGAAAATAATTCATTTTCCAATCTAGTGTAAAAGTCCTCTTTAAAAGTAGTTGAAAGAATATTAATCTTTGGAATTGCAGTTAAATGAATAGATCCAAAATCCAATTGAAATTTTGATTTAAACGAAATTTCATTTTCTCTTGTAGAATACGAATCTGCTGTGTAATAAGAATTCAAAGACAACCCTTTAACTATTCTATCATGCCATTGCCAATCTGAGGTAATTGAAAAATATGTCAATCTTTGAATAGGATCAAAATTTGACAATATATAGTTGTCTTCAATAACAGACGGGAGGCCATAAAAAGACTGTCGATGTTGCCTGAAATTAATTTGAGAAAAAGAATTTCTTTTATTCGTAGAAAACTGATGAGAAATATTCAGATTAAGATTGGATTGTTTAGTATCCGCAAAAGAACCATTAATGTTTTTTAATAACCCATCGTAAAATATAAACCAATCAACATTTTGTCTTTTATCAAGCGAAACTGACGAACCATAATCTAATAATAGATTATTATAATTTCCAAAGCCTAAGGCAAATCTTGAATTAAAATTTTCTTTTGTAGGCAAAATTTCAAGTTTTTTTGGTGTTCCTTTTTGGGGATCAAAGGTGGATGCTACTGGAACTGATGTAATAAAGATTTTAGGGTTTTCAATTTTTGAAGTTAACGTATCAGAAATTATGATTTTTGATTTAATTTTTTTTGCAACTTGAACTTTTGGATTAAATGATTTTTCAACAGTAACTTCTTGTATTTCAATACCCTCTGTTTTTTGAGAATAACTATAAATTGAAAAGAAGTTAAGTATAAAAAGTACAAATAATTTTAATTTCATTACTTAATTATTTATTTCAATAGAAGAGTTTTTTTCAGATTCAATCTGCTTTATTTTTAGTAAATTTTTCTTGGCATCATTAACTATATTCGGCATTTGTTGAAAATTTTCTATAACAGACTCCAATATAAAAGAAGCCTGAAAAGCATCTCCTAATTGATAAAAGTTTTTGGACATAAGCAATAAGCTTTTTCCAGTCCATTTTTTGTAACCACTAAATTCATTTGAAATTTTCTCTATAACTAAATTAGAGTTTAGATACTCTTTTTTGTCAAAATCATCTAAGGCTTTATAGTAAAGTGCCTCTACAGCAAACTCCCTATTGGAATCATTCTCGAGTTTTTTATAAGCAAGTAAAGCTTCTTTTTTGTATCCAACATTCATATATGATCTTGCAATAAAAAAATATGCATCGCTTTTAACTCTATTATTGATTTTTTTTAATGAAATTAATTTTTCACCATAAATAATGGCTTTATTATACATTTTCTCTTCATAAGATATCCTCATAAGGTTCGATACTGCATAAATTAAATTTTCGTTTGCTTCAGCTGAGTTTTCAAGTCTTTCTAAAAAAATAGTAGCCTCAGAATTATTATCTAACTCAATATGAGACTGACATATCCTTACAATCGATTTTTCACTATAATTATTTCTAGGTCCAGAAACTACTCTTTTGAAATTTACAATCGATTGATCCCATATCTTATTTGTGTAAAGAATTTCTCCTAGTAAATAAGAAATTCTTTTTATATCTAAACCATTTGGATAATTTTTAATATAATTATCGAGTGCTTTTTTGAGCTGTTTTTCCTTTTTTTGATTTAATAATTTTTCTATAGCATCTATTGAGGCTTTTTCAATTTCCAATTCAGATATTGATGACAATCCTCTCGATTTTATCCAAATGGAAAATTGCTCAACAGAATTTTTCTCTACTGCTATTTCTTTAAGAGTTAATAATGCCTGTGTTACTGTAATTTCTGTGGGGAATTTTATTACATATTCTTTTAATAAGTTTTCAGAATTAATTAAATCTCCATTATTATAAATTATCAATGCTTTATTTAAAATTGCTTTTGGAGTAAAAACGCTTTTAGGAAATTTTTCAATTGTTAAATTGTAATATTCTATCGCTTTATCAAAATTTTCAGAGTTGGCATGAGTGATTGCCAATTCAAAATAACAATCATCAAGAATTGGTGACCTGGGGAATGATTCAATTATTTCTTTAAGTTGATTAATTTTTTCTGAAGTTCTTTCTATTAATCCAAAACTTAATGCTATCTGAAAATAAGGATACGTAGACTCACTATTTAATTTAATTGCTCTTTTATAATTTTCAATGGCTGAGTTATATGATTTTAAAATAAAATGAGAATCTGCTATTCTCAAGTATGTGTCATATCTGTAATCATCTGAAAAGCTTGATTTCAAAGACTCATTAAAAGCCGATACAGCTAAGTCATATTTTAACAATTTTAAATAATTGTAAGCTTTATCGTAATCTATAAACTTTTCTCTATCTAACACAGATATAAACTTTCTATCCGACTTTAATTCCAATATGATTTTAAGCGATTTCTCAAATTCTCCTACTTCAAAAAGTGCCCTAGATATCCAATATTTCGAATTCGCAGAGTTTTTAAGGCTATAATTATTTTCTAGACTCTGTCCAAAATAATTAATTGATTCCTGGTATAATTCTCTGTTATAAAGTGATACAGCCTTCAAATAAAGTGCTTTCTGTCTAATTTCTCTAAATTCTGACTTAGGGTATTTATTTAAAATCTTTAAGGCAGCTCCATAATTTTTTCTTTTGAGATAGGATTCTAGTATCAATTTTTGAATGTAACCCACCTCCTTATTTTTTGGATATTTTTTTAAAAAGTCGTTAAGTATAAGAGAGGGTTCTTCATAAGAATTACCAATTTTATAACTAAGTTTAGCGTAGTTTAAGTATGCGTCTTCTTTTATTTCTAAATCAAAGTTCATTTGAGCAGCTTTTTTAAAAGCATTCAAAGATGCTGTTAAATCGTCTGTTTTTTGGTAACTGTCTGCTAGATGATAGTATGCATTTTGTGCAACTTTATCATTCCCATTTACAATTTTGTTAAAGTTGAGTATTGCGTCTTTATAATTTTTTAATTTATAATTAGAGTATCCTAACTGATAGAAATGAGTATTATTTAATTTCCCCTTTTTTCCCTTGTAATCAGGAAGATAACTTAATGCTGATCTGTATTCCTCAAGGTTAAAGTAACTTTCTCCTATTATCTTAGACAACTCAGATTCTTCCTTTTTGTCAGATCCTTCCAAACTTTCAATTGCAAGTCTTATAGCTTCCTCAAACCTTCCTAGCTTAAAGTTCATATTGGCCCTAAAGTAACCAGTAATATTTTTATCATTATCCCTATTTAATTTGTCAAAATTTTCGTTAGCTTCTTCAAAGTTCTCTAATTGATAGGCAATGAAGCCTAAATAGTAATTTGTGTTTTCTTGATACTCTGAGTCCTTTTGAACCTTTTGAAAATATTTTTTTGCATCATTGTATCTCTTTGAAACAAAAAATGAATATCCTTTGTTAAAATTATATGTGTTTTTTTGATTTTTAGAAACATCTTGTTCAGAGATTCTATTATACCATTTTAAGGCATAAGAGTATTTACCATTTTTAAAATAAAAATTAGCCGCGTCATAAAATGCGGTTTCAGAAAGATAACTAGTTGGGTTATCAATAATGAATGAATTAAGCATTTTTTCCGACCCAGGAGTATTTCTTCTTAAGAGCGTTTCAATTATGTAAAATTTATTTTCATTTTTAATGTTATCAAGTGATGGAAAATAATTTTGAACATTATAAAATTGGTTTGCCGCTCTGTAATGGTTTGATGCAAAATTCAAATTAGCTAAATTGTAGTACCCGATCTCCCAATTTTGCTGACCATAGCTAACTAGATGCATTACTAGTAAATAAAGAAAAACATTCAACCTTTTATAATTAACCATAACAAAATATATAAAGCCAGTGCCCTTAATAAAGAACGATTTTTTTATCAAATACGTATAAAATTATTAATAAAAACAAATAATCGTTTGTAACAATTGACGTCATATATATTAACTTTAATCATTATTGTATTTGTATGCCTATTATTGAACTAATTAATGCCTCAATTTTTCAAGATAACAAATCCGTTTTAGAGAATGTAAATATTGAAGTAGCAAAAGGAGATTTCGTTTTTTTAATCGGCAGGACTGGGACTGGGAAAAGTAGTCTTATAAAAATTCTCTATGGCGACTTAACTCTAAAAAAAGGAATTGGAAATGTAGTAGGTTTTAATCTTTTAAAAATTAGTCAAAAAGAAATCCCTTTTCTTAGAAGAAAAATTGGGGTTGTTTTTCAGGACTTCAAATTATTGTCTGACAGAAACATATATGATAACCTTAAATTTGTGTTACAAGCTACTGGCTGGAAAAATAAAGATGATATTAACAAGAGAATAAGTGAGGTTTTAAAAGAAGTTGGATTGTTTGAAATTGAAAAAAAATATCCATTTGAACTCTCTGGAGGAGAACAACAGAGAACTGCAATAGCAAGAGCACTACTAAACACACCCGAATTAATTGTTGCAGACGAGCCTACTGGAAATTTAGACCCTCAAACAAGTAATGAAGTTATGGAAGTCTTTAAAAGATTGCACAAGCAGGGTATGTCAGTTTTTATGGCCACCCACGATTATAATATGATTGTTAAATTTCCTGGAAAAATTTTCAAATGCGATTCGGGAAAAGTATTTGAAGTTATTGCAAAAAAAAATGAAAATAATAAAAAATAATAAATGTCTATTTTAAACATTCCTAACCTTAAATACTCCAATAGTGATAATTTTCTTCTTATCGCTGGTCCCTGCGTAATTGAAAACGAGGATATAAGCATAGAGATCGCAAGTAAAATATGTTCTATATCGGATAAACTTAAAATACCATATGTTTTCAAGGGTAGTTTTAAGAAGGCAAACCGAAGTAAAATTGATAGTTTTACTGGAATTGGTGACTTAAAATCTCTTTCTATTTTAAAGAAAATAGGAAGTACATTCAATATTCCTACTATTACGGATATCCATGAGTCGAAAGATGCTGAAATTGTATCTAAATATGTTGATATAATTCAAATACCTGCTTTTCTAGCTAGACAAACTGATCTCTTACTTTCAGCAGCTAAAACAGGAAAGTTTATCAATATTAAAAAGGGTCAATTCATGAGTCCTGAAAGTATGAAATTTGCTGTTGATAAAATCACTTCAACTGGAAATAATAACTTTATGATTACCGATAGAGGAACTCAATTTGGATACAAAGATCTAATAGTAGATTTTAGGTCTATTCCAATTTTAAAAAAAATTGGACCGACTATATTAGATGTTACGCACTCACTTCAAAAACCAAACCAAAATACTGGTGTCAGCGGTGGAAGCCCAAATTTAATTGAAACAATAGCTAGAGCCGGAGTAGTAAATTTGGTTGACGGGTTGTTTATCGAGACTCATCCAAATCCAAGTAAATCTCTGAGTGACGGAGCCAACATGTTACAACTTGATAAACTTGAATCTCTTCTTGAAAGACTAATTAGAATACGACAATTGATAAAGGAATTTTGAGGTTTTTTAAAAAAAACTTAATAATTTTGTTACTTGTTCTTTGAAATAATGGGGTCGACCGGATTTGACAGCATGACTAAGTGATGTGTAAGCATGCCGAGCATTGATTCACAGCTCGTAAATATTGGATTCAAAACCTAAATGGCGAAAATAACTACGCTCTAGCTGCATAATAAACTGAATTATAGTAAGTTTTTGCTAAGTCCTAACAAGGTTAGGAAGCTTGATGTCTCTTAATAGCCATTGTTGACGGCGATTAATTTAGAGGCACCATAAAAGTCAACATTGAAGTAAAATTGTGTCAATTTTACTTTAAAATTTAGACACTAAGGTTTTAGTAGATTGTTTTCATTCAGCTATTACTCGAAAATAAATTGAAAACTAAGCATGTAGAAGGCATATTATTTACTTGTATGGACGAGGGTTCGATTCCCTCCGACTCCACTATTATTTATTAATCTAATTAACCATAAATGCAATATAAAAGTTTAATATTTATTTTTATTTTTTTTGTTTCCTGTAGTAGTGAAAAAGATGAATCAGAAAATTCCTCAGATCAAGAGGTGTTGAATGACATAAATTATGACATCTCTGGTATTCTCGATAAGTTTGACACAAGAGAAGGTTTTAGCTATAGTATAGATAATAGCAACATTACCTTTAATACAGATAACTTACCAAATCATACAAGTCCATATTGGCCTACATCGAATGATCTATATAAAGAATATAACGGATCAAATTCAAATTTTAGAATCAATCCAAACAAAATTGAAGCACAAAACATTTCGATCACTGTTCCAAAGAATCCTTCTGAATCTATTGCTAAATTAGCAACATCACTAGGTGCAATTGGAGTAGCTAGAAATGGTGTTGTATTCTATAATCAATATGCAGGACCAAACAACCAACCTTTAACAAATGAAATAAATTCATTTGATCAATGGCTTGGTCATCCAACAGGACAGAGTGCATACCATTATCATATAGAACCTTTATATCTAACACAGCAATATGGTGAAGATTCTTTTTTAGGTCTATTAGCTGACGGTTTTCCTGTTTATGGACCAGTTGAAAATGGAGAAAATGTCACAAATAATGATCTTGACTCTTACCATGGGCATTTACACGTGACAGATGATTTTCCAGATGGGATTTATCATTATCATATTACATCTGAAGACCCCTACATTAATGGCAACGGTTTTTATGGAACTCCAGGAAACATTTCAAACTAAATTTTACGTTTATATTCTAATTTTGTTCTTTACCAGTTGTCATAATAATGGTATTGAACATTTTATTAAAGGTGAAATTAAAACCGAACTCCTAAACGGAGTTTTGTTTTTAAATAGTAAACCTTTTAAAGGAATTTTGTTATCATACCACGAAAATGGAACAAAAAAATCAGAAATAAGATATAAAAAAGGAAAGAAATATGGAATGGAAAAAAAGTGGTATAAAGATGGGAAAATTAAGATGGAGAGACAATACTATAATGGAATGAAAATAAATATTCACAAAGGTTGGTGGGAAAATGAGAAGTTGAAATATAGATATGTATTTGATAATAATGGTAGATACAACGGTAAGGTTGAAGAGTGGTACGTAAATGGGCAAAAACTAAGAGAATTTAATTATACAAAGGGGCTCGAGAACGGAAAACAAAAACTTTGGGATTTAGATGGTAAAATTAAAGCGAATTATGAGGTGATTAACGGAGAAAGATATGGTCTAATTGGCTTAAAAAAATGTTTTACTATTATTGAAAATGAATAGACATGAAGAATAAAATTTTCAAATATATTTTTATTTTAATTTTTATATGTAGCTGTAAGATTAGTAAACAAAGACTACCTTATTTTGACTCTTATGATTTTTCACCTAAGTGGAATTCTGTGGATCATAAAATTCCAAAATTTCAACTCATCAATCAAAATGGGGATACGATTACAAATAATGACTACACTGGAAAAATTTATATTGCCGATTTTTTCTTTACAACCTGTCCTGGGATTTGTCCAAAACTCACTAAACACATGAAAATTTTAGAGGATTTATATTCAAATAATGACCAAATTAAATTTTTATCTCATACCGTAATGCCTTGGCACGATTCTGTTTCTGTTTTAAATGAATATGGAAAAAGATACGATATAGAATCAGAAAAATGGAACCTTGTAACTGGAGAGAAAGAAGAAATTTACAGAGTTGCTAGGGATGGATACTTTGCAGATAACAGTTTTAAAGCTCAAGAATCTGTAAATGAATTTATACATACTGAAAATTTTTATTTAGTTGACAAAAGTGGAAAAATTAGGGGGGTTTACAATGGAACTCTAGAAATTGAAATAGAAAGACTCAAACGACACATCATAGCCTTAGAAAAAGAGTATATTTAGTAAGTTTATATGTACAAAAAAATAAAGTTTTATCTTGTAACCCTACCAATCTATACAATTTCAATTTTTTATTTTTTTTGTATAGTATCAGCTCATTTTTATCCTGGCTCAGAGAAAGAAATAATAAATTTTAAGTCAGAAAATTATTCTTTCACACATAATTTTTTCAGCGAATTAGGATGTTTAAAAACAAATACAGACGAAACCAATCCGAGTATTTTAAAAAAAGACAACACTCTTTCTATGATTTTATTTAATTCAGGACTAATTTTAATTGGTATAACATTAATAATGTTTTACTATACATTTGAGAGGTTATTCATTTTACTAAAAGATGAAGCAAATCTTAACTATTCTAAATTCACAAAACCTTTAGGTATTCTCTCTGGTATATTTTTTTCCGGTGTTGGTTTTGTACCTCACGATTTAGATTTTGGATTGCATGTCTTTTTCGCAAATGGAGCATTCTTGATTCTATTTTTCTTGTGTGTTTTTCATACCATGACAATTTATAAATCAAAATATATTTCAAATATATATTCCTTCGGATATTTACTATTTTGCTTTTGCTTGCTAATCTATGTTTTATTAATATTTTTTGGCCCTCAAATTGGTCCCGGAAAAATATTTACAGAAAACGAATTAATACTTCAAGTTGTTTCCCAAAAAATTATAGTTTTAATTTTTACACTTGCAATTCTTTCTCAAGTTTACGGGATAAATAGTATAGTTAAAAAAATAAAGGGCGTGTCTTAAATTACTTTGGTAAAATCCCTTAAAACAGTTTTATAGGTTTTATTTAATTCAGCATCTAAAATTCCTTTTTCCAAATCAAAACTAGAATGAAAATTTTTCAAAGAAAACTTAAATAAAGTATCACTATTCTCCCTTTTAATTCTGTTAAAAGCTGTATCAAGAACTAATTTTGCTCCACGTTCACCATCCGATGCTGAAAGAAGTAACATTGGCTTTCCACACCAAACTATTCTTTCAATCCTTGAAGTCCAATCTAAAATATTTTTAAATGCAGATGTATAAGAACCGTTATGTTCTGCAAATGAAATAATAATAGCATCACTGTCTGAAATATGCTTTTTAAAATCTATAGCCACCTCTGGAATTCCGTTGGCCTTCTGCTTGTCAATACTAAAAATTGGCATTTCAAAATCATTTAAATCTAAGAGATTTGTTCTTGAATTAGGTATTTGTTTTGAAGAGTAATTTGCAAATGTTTTATTTATTGAATTTGCTGATGAACTCGCTCCAAATGCCAATATATTTTTCATAATAGTAATGTTAAAATTAATTTTTCAAAATATAATCCAAAACTTTCTTTTTTGGAAGCTCTTCGACCTTAAATCCATTTTTTCCAGTCATGGTCTTTGCTGCAAATAAAGAATTTATAATTGCCTCCTCTGTAGCTTCAATTGCAGCTAAAAAAAGAGGAGAAACATCTTTATTAAATAAAAAAGTTGGTTGGTACAAGGATGATTCCGGTTTTATACTTATTAAGTTTTGGTTTGCTACCGAAAGTGCAATCACATAATCGCCACTCCCATTTGATGCAATCCCTCCTGTTTTAGCTAAACCCATCATCCCCCTTTTCGCTAACCTTTTTAAATTTCTTGAGTCCAATGGTGCATCGGTTATTATAACTATCATACACGACCCATCTGCACTTTCGTAACTGTTTTTTTGAAAAGTATATTTATTTAATTTTTTTCCAATACTTTCACCGCCAATTCTTAAAACTCCACCAAAGTTAGTTTGAACCAAAACACCAACGGTATAACCTCCTAAAGACTTTGGTATAATTCTCGATGAAGTCCCAATACCCCCTTTAAAACCAAAACAAACCGTACCTGTTCCGGCACCGATATTCCCTTCACTAATATTTTTAAATGAAGCCTTTTCAATAGCCTTAAAAACATGTTCTTTTTTAACATGAAATCCTTGAATGTTATTCAGTCTACCGTCGTTGGTCTCACCAACTAGTGGATTTACAGATCTTATACTATTGTTATTTCTTAAAGTATACTCTATAAGAGCCTGAGAGACAGTAGGTACACTTAGAGTGTTAGTTAAAATTATTGGGGTTTCACTATTACCTAATTCCTCAACTTGTGAATATCCCGCTAGCTTTCCAAAACCATTTCCAATATAAATAGCCGTTGGTGTTTTTATTCTAAAAAGGTCATCTGGATGAGGAATTATTGCGGTAACCCCTGTTCTTATATTTTCTCCATAGTTAAGAGTAACATGACCAACTTTTACACCATTAACATCTGTAATTGAATTATCAATTCCTGTTTTAAAAATTCCAAATTCCAAACCATAACCCCTAGCTCTTTTTTCCTGAGAAAAAGTAATAAAATGGAATAAAAATATAAACTTAAAAATTAATATACTTCTTGTCAACATAGCAGTATAAAAGTAGATAAAAAAAACCCTTCAAATGAAGGGTTTAATTTTTATTGCCATCTCCAGTTGACCAAGGTCGTTTTGAGTGTACCATGGATTTTTCTAGTAGTTTGTCCATATTTTAACATCATCTCGTTTGTAAAATTTGATTCGACACTACTTGCCTTTTCATTATTAATTTCAAAAATCGTATGAGTTACTGGTTTGTAAGCATTGTCCGTTCTATCAGATATTTTGTTTAATTCCCACCAAAGTTTTCTTCCTTTATGTAATTCTTTAAAAAACTTTAATTCAAAGTCAACATAATCCTCATTTAGTTGCTCTATACCATGATAATATGCAACTAGACCTTTCGATGGGTTCTCTCCACTACTTAAGTCAGAAATTCTCTGATTTGTATAAGTGACAGATTTTTCTCTATACTTATTATTTACAGTTTCATTGGAATATTTTTTAATCACTGATCTTTTGGTTTTTCCTTTATGAGCCATTTTCATATAATCAAC
Source organism: Flavobacteriales bacterium (assembly GCA_042090925.1). Lineage (GTDB taxonomy): Bacteria > Bacteroidota > Bacteroidia > Flavobacteriales > Flavobacteriaceae > TMED96. Next base: position 4,287 of record JBELIL010000030.1, on the reverse strand, counting down.
CCACCAACTTTGGGGTTTATTATTTAGGGACTCCATTTGACTTTTGTCTTTGTATACATTTACAATTAAATAGTCGGCCCAAGGATTTCCATCAAAACTAGTAGGATCAACCTTCCAAACAAACCATCCATCTTGATAGCCATCAGAAATCATTTTTTCCTTTACTGTACCCCAAAATGATTCGAAAGCCTCGTAATCATTTTCGGTTCCTTCTTTTAACGTAATTTCTTCAACCTCAGTATAAACCTGAGCATTTAAAGAAAAAGTCATAAAAACAAGTAATAATTTTAGATATATTCTTTTCATATAATTTATTTTATGGTTAATGTTTCGCAATTTACAAAACAGATTTAAAAATAAACAATTCATTTACAAGATATAAACTCGTGCTTCCCACGGATCAACCGATTTATCGTATACAGATTTCTTATAGTTTGAAATAACTAATCTCATAGACTCGAAACTATTAATATCAAATTGGACCTTATCATCACTAAAATTTAGAACAATGAAATAAGTTTTTTGTTGATCCCATCTTTTATAAACGTAAAGTTTTTCATTACTTGGTTCCAAGTCTAAAAAATCCCCATAAATCAATGTTGAATTATTTTTTCTAATCCTTATAATTTCTCTGTAATAATTTAGAATTGAATCTGAGTTATCTTGCTGTAACTCTACATTAATCTTATTATAATTCTCATTTACATCTATCCAAGGTTTGGTGGTTGAGAAACCACCAAATTTTGAAGCATCCCACTGCAGTGGTGTTCTAGCATTATCTCTACTTTGTCTATGAACAGCTTTTAAAAAAACATCCATGTCTTTATTTTCCTCCTCAGCCTCCTTCCATGCATTTCTAGTTTCAATATCGTCATAGTGCTCAATTGAAGGGTATTTAACATTGGTCATTCCAATTTCATCTCCTTGATAAATATAAGGTGTCCCTCTTAAGGTCATTAGTAATGTGGCTAAAAGTTTTGCCGACTCATTTCTATATTTTTTATCATTACCGAACCTGGATACAATTCTTGAAAAATCATGATTTCCTAAAAATATACTATTCCATCCTTTATTTTTTAAAAGAGAATCCCAATTTGAAAACACCTTTTTAAATCTTATGAAATCTATTGGCTGAGGGTCAAATTTACCCTCTGGTCCAAAATCTATTTGAAGGTGATCAAAATGAAAGACCATGTCTAATTCCTTTTCATTTTTATCTACATATTTAAGTCCAGTCTTTAAATTAACACCTGGCCCCTCTCCTATAGTGACTATATCATATTTAGACAAAACCTTCTTATTCATTTCTTTTAAATACTCATGTATCCTGGGTCCATTAGCATATATATTCTCCATCATTTCAGACAAGGTGGCTCCCTCTTTTGCTGGGGAAAAATCTAATCTTTTTGATATAAATGAAATAACATCCATCCTAAAACCATCAACCCCTTTTGAGAACCAAAAGTTTAATACATCATATATCTCATCTCTTACCTTAGGGTTTTCCCAATTCAAATCTGGTTGCTTTTTAGTAAAAGAATGGAGGTAGTATTTATTCAAATTAGAATCCCATTCCCATACTGAACCACTAAACACAGAAAGCCAATTATTGGGAAGGATCTCCTTTTTCCCTTTTTTCCAAAAGTAGTAGTCGTGGTATGGGTTATTCTCTCCTTTTTTTGATTCTTCAAACCACCTGTGTTCATCAGAAGAATGATTGGCCACTAAATCCATAATTAGTTTCAAGTCTCTTTTATGCATTTCTTTTAAAAGAATATCAAAAGCTCTATTTCCTCCAAATTCCTCGCTAATTTTTCTATAGTCTGAAATATCGTAACCATTATCATCGTTTGGGGAACAATAAATAGGACAAATCCAAATCATATTTACCCCCAAAGATTTTATATAATCTAGCTTTTCTATTATTCCGTAAATGTCGCCAATCCCATTTCCAGACGAATCCTTAAATGATCTAGGATAAATCTGGTAAACTACACCTTCCTTCCACCAAGTTCTATTCATTTTGAAATTATTTGAAAAGAGTTATAAAAATTAGTATAATAAATATAAATAATATTACTGCCCATATCTTATAATTTTGGTACCAGATACTTGTATCGTTGTCTTGATTTATTAATCTTCTTTGAAAAGTAAAATTTTCAATAATTTCGGTAGGAGGAGGAGGTGACATTCTACTTGTTAGAATAAATGCAATAGTTGAAATTGCAACAACAATACCTGCGTTGATTGTAAAGTGAATATTCCAAATTCCCAACTGCTGAAGTATGAAAATAATAATACCTAAAATAGTTCCCAAAATTAAAGTTAAATACGCCCCACTTGCATTTCCTTTTTTATCAAAAACTCCAACCAAAAAAAGGACAACAATGGGAGGAACAAAAATAGCATACATTTGTTGCAGGTAGACCCAGATACCCCCAAAGTACTGAATCATAGGAGCCCAAATAGCTGCAATAATCATCAAAATAAATGTTGACCATCTTCCGTATTTTACAATATCATTTGAAGAAATATTTGTGATTTTCGGCTTTATAAAATCAACAACAACAAGAGTCGAAGAGGAATTTAGAGTGGAATCTACACTCGACATAATTGCTGAAATAAGTCCGGCTAAAACCAAGCCTATCAATCCCTTAGGAAGTGCATTTAAGACAATCGTAGGGTATACCATGTCTGGATTTTCTATCCCTGTATAAATACTTATAGCCATTGCCCCTGGAATGACCATAATAAAAAGAGGAATTAATTTTAAAAACCCTCCCAACAAAACACCCCAGCGAGCATTTTTAATGTCTTTTGCACCTAAAACTCTTTGAACGATATACTGATTTGTAGACCAATACCAAAATCCCAATAATGGAACTCCTAAAAATAATCCTGGCCAAGGAAGGGTTTTGTCACCAATTGGCTTGTAAATAGAAAAATGACCTTCTGGAGCTGATGCAATCATTGTTTCAAGTGAAAAATCGATTTTTTCAAATAGAATATAAGTCAAAATTATTCCTCCAAATATTAATATAATAGCCTGCAAAGAGTCAGTATAAACAACTGCTTTTAACCCACCGTAAGCAGTGTAAATACCAGCAAAAAGTGCAAGAACTAGTGTGGTTTGCCAAATTACAAGATTTGGTATAAAAGTTTTAAGTACAATTGCACCTGCATACAATCCTCCGGCTGTTTCAATTAAAATACTTGTAATTATGGTTATAACTGAAAAAAAAACCTGTGCCCTTCTATCAAATCTTTTTGCCAAAAATTCTGGTATAGTAGTAATCTTTGAGTTTAAGTATAGGGGTACAAAAATTAATGCAGCAATAATAAGCGGGATACCTGAAATCCATTCATAAACAGACTGAACTATTCCACTAGAATAAGCAGCCCCAGTTAGACCAACGATTGTCGTACTAGATATATTTGATGCAAAAAGCGAGAGTCCTATAACTCCCCAAGTTAAGCTTCTGCCACCTAAAAAAAGATCATCTTCAGATTTTGTTTTTCTCGATATCCAAATTCCAATAACAATAATTAAAGAAAAGTAAATTAAAATTATTAAGACATCGATGTTTGATAAACTTGTCTCCATATATTCTCAAGATACATTAAACTATAAACTTGAAAAAATTGAACTAAAAAATATAAAATTGAAAGTTGACTATATTTGTAAAAAATATCAAAATGAAGAATATGAAATTTTTACTTATAGGGTTATTAACTATTGTTGGATGCGACCAAAATTCAACAAATAATATAAAAACTAAAGTTTCTACAAATGGGTTTTTTGCAAGCTCTGACCACCAAGTTATGATGGGCTCAAACGCCACCGTTGAGGTTTTTAAAAAAATCGATAAAGCATGGGCTGATAGAGATTATGAAACATTAAAATCATATATCCATGACAAACCGTGGATGCACTTTGCCAACGGAGACATTGCAAACAGTCCGCAAGAATTTGTTGATTTAATTGAAAAAGAATATCAAGATTTTCAAGCTAGTAATAGTAATTGGGGATGGAAAACCAATTTTGCATACTCTGTAAAACAAACAAAATCTGAAAATCCAGAATATAAAAATCAAGAAGGTGAATGGGTAAATGCAAGATTTACTTCCGAAGACGGTACGTATGAAGAGTGGTACTATATTATAGATGGAAAAATACAAACTTGGCAACAAGCAAAAAGGTTGAAGGCTAAAAGAATGCCTTTAGAAAAATAATATTTAAACCTCCACTAGACTGGAGGTTTTTTTATTGTACAATAATGGTACCTG
>JBELIL010000029.1:0-17092 GCA_042090925.1 Flavobacteriales bacterium | reverse complement strand
CTTGGATTCCAGTGAGGATAACTTCCAAGTAGAGTCCCCTGTGGATATATTAGAATAAACCCTTCAGATTCAGAAAGTGATCTCATATCGGCATTTTCCAAATGCCTTTCTGCTGTTCCGCCAAATCCATGGAAGTTTAGCATTACTGGCATTGGTGTATTTTCATTGTAGGATACTGGGATATAGAGTAAATATTCTCTAACTTGATTTTGATAAATCAGCCCTTGGCTAGTAAGACCTTTTCTGCTTTCTAGGTTTGGGACTTCAACACTTGGATTCTCTTTACAAGAGAAAAATATTAAAACAATTAAATATATTCTAAAAAAAATATAAACAGAATTTTTATTCATGTACCGAATTTAAAAATCAATTTGCTATAATTAAATCAAAATTGGCAATATTACAATTTAGTTAAAATTTGATAATTTAGATTATACCATTAAATCAAAAGAAAATGATTAATCCAGACCTAAAAATCAAAATATCAGAAGCTATATGTTATTTATTTTGTTTCTTGTTTTTATTCTTTGCCAAGGCTCAAGAAAAAAATGATAAAGAAAACTTTAAGCTTTTTGAATTATTCAAAGAGTGGAGGGATTTTGAAAAACCACCACTGAAAGATGGTGTCCCTGACTATTCCAAAAACACATTTGATATCCGTTTTAAAGAGTACAAAATACTAAGAAATAAACTTGAGTCATTTTCTATAGATTCATGGCCAGTTCACGACCAAGTAGATTGGTATTTATTGTGGGCAGAAATGAACGGATATTTATTTAATTATAAAGTCTTGAAACCATGGCAAAGAGACCCAGCATTTTACAAATCAATATGGACCTACAAAAGTGATGTACCTGCACATGAGGGCCCTACTCCTCATTTTACTATTGAACTTTGGCAATATAATTTTCCATTAAATGAAAAAGACAGAATAAAACTTCTTTCCTCTTTAAAGTTGATTCCAAAGTTTAATGAAGAAGCCCAAATAAACCTTACAGGCAATGCAAGAGATTTGTGGATAGCTGGGATCAGAGACATTGAAAAACAATCAAAAATTTTAGAAGATTTAAATTTTAAGTCTGGAATATCCAAAGATAAAGAACTTGTTATAGAAATTACAAATGCAAAAAGCTCTACCGACGACTTTGTAAAATGGCTTAAAATGCAGGCTTTGGAAAAGAATGGCCCATCTGGAATTGGAAAAGAAAATTATACATGGTATCAGCAAAATGTTCATCTAGTTCCTATGACTTGGGAAGATGAAGTGTTTTTACTTAAAAGGGAGTTGGCAAGAGCTTGGTCGTCGCTAAAACTAGAAGAGCATCGAAACAGAAAATTGCCAGTACTTAAACCTGCTGACTCGCCTTCCAGCTATAGAAAACTAGCTGAAAATGCTGCAAAAGAGTTGATAGATTTTTTGGATCAAAATCAAATAGTCACAGTAAAAGAATACTTTTCAAGATCATTACAACCACACCTTGGAGAGTATATTCCAGATGAAAAAAGAAACTTTTTTTGGATCACTGCCCACTTGGATCCAAAACCACTTTTTTCTCACTTTTATCATTGGTTTGAACTTGAAAGAATGAAAGTGGAGCCTCATATAAACCCTATTAGGGAAAATGCACTTCTATATAATATTTTTGATTCTAGAAATGAGGGTTTGGCTACTGCTGTAGAAGAATTTTTTATGCACGCAGGCCTATACGATAAGAACCCAAGAGCAAGAGAAATAGTTTATATTTTAATTGCCCAGAGGGCTGCTAGAGGATTAGGATCTCTATACGCACATGCCAATATTATGAGTATGGAAGAAGCTGGTAAGATACATTCTGAATATACACCCAGGGGTTGGATGAAGACCGAAAAAGAACTTTTACTTTTCGAGCAGCACCTTTATTTAAGACAACCGGGGTACGGAACAAGTTACATAACAGGTAAATATTTAATTGAAGAAATGATGATGGAAAATGCTAAAAGCGATGAAAGCAATTTTACAATTAAAAATTTTTTTGATTCCATAAATAGTATAGGTAATATTCCCGTCTCACTTGGTAGTTGGGAAATGACGGGTAATTCAAATCAACTCAAAATAATAACTAATTCCTACCAGCCTTTAGAGCGTTAAATATTATTTTTTAGTAAATGAAACTTTTGTCAAGTAAATCTGAATCATTATACTTTTTTCGCATTTCCTTTAAATCTTTTGTAAGCGTGTCTACAACTTTTTTATAATCAGGATTATTGTAAACATTATTCATTTCATTTGGATCTTTTATTCGATCGTACAATTCCCATTCGTCTATATCATTGTAAAAATGAACTAGTTTGAATTCTTTACTTACTATACCGTAATGTCTTTTTACCATATGGACAGATGGATATTCATAATAATGATAATAAACCGCTTCTCTAGTCCATTTATCAGAATTTCCTTTTAACAATGGAATAAGACTTTCACCCTGCATATCGTCAGGTAAATCAATCATGGCCGCCTCTAGAAAAGTTTGAGCAAAATCTAGATTCTGAACCATTTCGTCGCTCGTAGTTCCTGGCTTAATAACATTAGGCCATTTTATTATCAAGGGAGTTTTAAAAGATTCATCATAGATAAATCGTTTATCAAACCATCCGTGTTCTCCAAGATAAAACCCCTGGTCAGATGTATAAACCACAATTGTATTTTCTTCTAAACCACTTTCCCTCAGATAATCCAAGACCCTACCCACATTATCATCAACGGAAGAAATGGTAGCCAAATAATCTTGTATGTATCTTTGATATTTCCATTTCATTTTTTCTTTATCATTCATTTTTGGCCAATTTTCTTTGAAGTCCTTACTAATTTTATCTAACGTGACATCATACTTTCTTTTTTGCTCATCGTTGGCTCTATTAAAGGGTCCATAGAATCTTTGAGCTGTTGGTTTTACTATCTTGCCTTTGCCAGTTACATATTGGATTTCTGGTTCAACATTACCCATCTCTTCAATAGTTGACGGCCTAACTTTACTATCATGCATATATTGCATATGCTTGAATATATTCATTTCAGCACTTTTTGCGGCCACCCCCCTTCCCGTATAATCATCGAATAATGTTTTGGGTTCTGGAAATTTTTTTTGATAAAATTCGGCAAACTTCTCAGGACTTGGCCACCACGCTCTATGGGGTGCTTTGTGTAAATACATCATTAAAAATGGTTTACTTTTATCTCTTTTATTTTTAAACCAATTTAAAGTCAAATCAGTGATAATATCCGTAACATATCCTGTAATTAAGGTGTCCTTTTTTTTACCAATAAACCTTGGATTTATGTAGTCCCCTTGTCCTGGAAGAATTAAAAAATCGTCAACTCCTTTAGGATTGTTCCCAAAATGAAGTTTCCCAAACATCGCTGTTTGGTAACCATTTTCTTGAAAAAGCTGAGGGAAAGTTAACTGCGTGTCATCAAATTTTGCATGGTTATCAATTTTCCCGTTTAAATGGCTATGTTTGCCTGTTAAGATTACAGCTCTTGACGGGGCACATATAGAATTTGTAACACAAGCATTACTGAATATCATTCCCTCATTGGCAATTCTGTCAATGTTAGGTGTTTGGGTAAGAGAATTGCTGTAAGCACTAATAGCCTGATAGGCGTGATCATCAGACATTATAAATAAAATGTTTGGTTTGATCCTCGTTTCTTTTTTTTTGTTACAGCCAATAATAAAGAAAAGAATAGAAATAGTGAAGTAAAAATATTTCATATCAAATTTGGGTTTTTAAAAATTTGTAAGATTTTGTTATATGAAACTCAACTGTTTTAACTGAAATATCCAAAAATTTTGATATTTCTTTGTTTGTTAAACCACTTTGCTTACTTAGTTTAAATATCTCTTTTGTTTTTGAAGGCAGTTTTTCAATATTTGCAATGATTTTTTTAAGCTTTATTTCAAATTCTTCTATGGATGTATCGTTTACAATTTGATCCAATAATTTCAAATAAGAATCATGTAATTTAGATCTTGATTTATTCTTGTAATAAAGATCAATGAATTTATGATAAAGGGACTTATATAGAAATGACTGGAGTGAGTAATTGGGGTTAATTTTTTTCCTGTATTCATACAACTTTATAAAAACCTCCTGAACTAAATCGTCAGCAGTAGCATGATCGCCAGACAAGCTTAATGCGTAAGCAAACAACTTGTCACTATACAAACTTACGGCTTTAATGTATGCTTTTTTATCACCATTTTTAAGATCTCTAGAAAGTTTATAATCTGACATTTATAATTAAACTATATATAATAATCTATGTTTCAAAATTTTTGCTCTATATAATTAATTCTACTAGGGTTTTTATTTTTTAAACCGTAGTAAATATATGTCACCATTAATAGAGAGGAAGATTATCAATTTTCTTAACTGCGAGTCAAGTATTGAGGAGCTAAAATTTCTTCTTAAATGGATTGAAAAAAAAAATAATTTAAAAGTTTTTAAAAACTATGTATCTATAAATCATTTCTCAAATTTAGCTATGAGCAGAGCCAACCAAGAAAAGATAATCAAAGAAATTAAGGATAGAATAAATAATAAGGATACTAAAAGAGAGTTGAATTTTAGTTTTAATAATATTTTTAAATATGCAGCCATAATCTCGATTTCTATTGCGGTTGGTTACTATAATCAAATGCGCAAGGGGGCAACAGATGAAAACAATGTAGTACTTGACCCAAGCAAAATTACTCTACAGACCTCTAATGGCAGTCAAATTGTTTTAGAGAATTTGGATGATAAATTAATCGAAATAGATGACGAAATAGTAATAAAAAAAGAATCAAAAAAAATAATCTTTGATCAAAAAAAAGGGCTCAAAAATCTCTCTTACAATACCTTGACCGTGCCATACGGGAAAAGATTTGATGTCGAACTTTCAGACGGAACTATTGTAAATCTAAACTCGGGAACCTCTTTAAAATTCCCTGTTCAATTTATAGATGGGATGGAGAGAAAAGTCTACTTAGATGGAGAGGCCTTTTTTAAAGTTTCTGAAAATAGCAATGATATTTTTAAAGTAGTTTCTAACGATGCCATTACTGAGGTTTACGGGACACAGTTTAATGTTAAAAGTTACAAAGAAGATAGTTTTTCAGAAATAATACTTGTAGATGGAAGCCTTGGAGTGAAGGGGTCTTCAGATAATCAAGAAATCGTTAGCTTAAAACCTGGGTTTAGGGCTAATGTAAATCAGTCCAATGAGAAAATAGAAATTTCGAAAGTAAACACTAAAATTTATACCTCTTGGATTGATGGTAGAGTTATTTTTAGAGATGAAAATATAGACTCTATGATTTTAAAGCTTGAAAGGTTGTATAACGTTATTATTACGAACGACAACAAAAAGCTTTCAGATAATTTCTTTAACGCAACAATTGTTGTAGAAGAAGAATCTATTGATGAAGTAATGGGATATTTAAAAGAAGTTTACAATATTAAATATCAAAAATTCAACAACAAAATTGTAATTAAATAAACCAAACTTAACAAACAATTACTAATAACCAAACATGAAAATTTTATGAATTTAAGTAACACAAGGGTTCACCGCGACCCAAAAAAAAGATTGCGTGCAATGAATATTATTTTTTCATTAATTCTTGGAATCACATTTATATTTAATTCTTTTGCGAGCATTAATGTTTATTCTCAAACAGAAATTACAATCAGTGTTGAGGACACCTCAATTATTGATGTATTGGATGAGATAGAAGCTAACACAAAACTGAGATTTATTTTCGATAGTAGCATTTACAATTTCAATCAAAAGGTATCAATATCACTAGAAAAAAAGAATATCGAGGAAACAATCAGTGCACTTTTTAATAATTTAATTGAATATCAAATAAGTGAAAACCTAGTTTTTCTTAAAAAAGTTGTTTCAAATCCAGTTGCTGAAAAGGTGGGAGATTTGATTGAAAATATTCAAAGAAGCGTAACCGGTGTAGTGGTTGACTCTGAAGGAGTCCCTCTCCCAGGAGCAACGATTATTGAACAAGGAACCGACAATGGAACAACAACGGACTTTGACGGTAATTTTTCTATTCAATTAGAAAATGATGAAGCCATTTTAACCATCTCATTTGTTGGTTATGGAGACCAATCAATTGACGTATCTAATGGGGATAGTTTTAATATATCTCTTTCCCCTGAAGAAGGATCACTTGAGGAAATTATTATAACGGGTTATGGAACAACCAGAAAGAAAGATTTGGTTTCATCTATTGCAAAGATTTCTGGAGATGCTTTGTCAAACCAGCCTGCTTCAAGTGTTAGCAATCTTCTACAAGGTAGAGCAGCAGGCCTTCAAGTCACTGCGCCTGATGGGGATCCATCATCTGCTCCTACAATTCGTATTAGAGGATTAAGTTCAATTCAAGGTAATAACAACCCCCTTTTTGTAATTGATGGTTTTATTGCAGGGACCGATTTTAATCTACAAAATATTAACGTTAATGATATTCGATCCATCGAGGTTTTAAAAGATGCGAGTTCTCTGGCCCTTTACGGAACCAGAGGAGCTGCTGGTGTGATTTTAATTCAAACTAAAAATGGGAAGTCTGCAAAACCTGGAGATGTTGATGTATCAATAAATCATTACACAAGTTTTAGTAGTATAGCAAATCCCCCTCAGTATTTAAATTCTACTGATTTTGCAAATTATTGGAATGAGGCAGAAACTTTAGTTTATGGCGCTAGTGGTTACGGAGAAAATGATCCATCCATAGATCCACTTTTTGATTTAGCAACTATTCCTAATACAAATTGGGTAGATTTGGTAACAAGAAACGGACAGGTTAATAATACCGATATAACTCTTAGTGGTAATTCTGAAAAATCTAATTATTATGTCTCTTTAAATAGGTGGTCTGAACAGTCTATAATTGAATCATCAGGTCTAAATAGGTATACTCTTAGAGCTAATATGGATTTTGATGTCAATGAAAAACTTAGAACGGGGTTTAGACTTAACTTATCGGATAGAAAAATCGAAAATAACAAAGTTAACTGGCAACAAGTTCAAAATCAAATGCCTCCTTTTTTAGAGGTTTACAATAGTGATGGAACATACAATGGTATAAACCCGGTGGCAAATACACCTTTTCGAAATCCATTAGCAGATGTAAATGAAAGAATTGATCATACGTTAACTACAAATCTATTGACCAATGCATTTTTGGAATATGATATTGTTCCTGGACTTACATTTAGATCTACAATTGGATTAGGACTTGATTTTAGTAAAAGAAACCAATACTTTTCCACAATCTTGCCAAATAGAGTTGCAACAGGTCAAGACGGTGAGGCTAATATTATTTCAAGAAATAGCAGAGATATATTAAATGAAAATACGATCACTTATGTCAAGGAATTTAACGAACACTCTTTGAAAGTCCTTGCTGGATATACATCTCAAATTACCACATTTGAGTCTTCTAGGTCAGGGGCTTATGGTTTTGTAAATGATGTAGTTACATTTAATAATCTTGCTCTAGGTTCTGATCCAAATCAAAATGCAGTGTCAAGTAACTATGAAAAAAGAACATTTGAATCCATTTTGGGAAGAATAAATTACTCTTACAAAGACAAATACTTGCTTACCCTTGTTGGAAGAAGAGATGGTTCCTCGATTTTTGAAGAAGGCAATAAATATTCTTTTTTCCCATCTGTTGGCGCAGCTTGGAGAATTGGTCAGGAAAGTTTTATGCAAGGTATTGATTACATAAGCAATCTAAAATTAAGAGTAAGTTACGGTATTGTTGGTGAACAAGGTGTACCGGCATACAACTCTCTGTCAAGATTTACCCCTTATGTAACTTTTTTAAATAATCAAGTTTCCAATGCAGTATTGCTAGAAAATTTAGCTAGCTCGAACTTAGACTGGGAAACAACAACTCAAACCGATATTGGATTAGAGATTGGGTTTTTAAATAATAGATACTCTTTGGAACTAGATTATTACAATAAAAGGACCAAAGATTTATTACTCAACAGACCCATACCAGGAACGGCTGGAGAGACCAGGTTAGAAAATGTTGGTGAGATAGAAAATAAAGGGTTTGAGTTTACTATCAACTCATTAAATATTGACAAACCCGATTTTACATGGAGTACAAATTTGACTATATCTGCAAATAAGAACAAAGTGATTTCAATCGGCGATGGACAAGAGTTTATTACTTTAGATAATCCAAATGGTTCATCAGGACCAAGTATTAGAATAATCCCTGGATATCCTGCACCTGCTTATCTAGGTGCTACGTATCTAGGAACCTATAGAACTACCGCTGAAATTGATGCAGATGGTGTTGTAGGTAGTGTTTTAGGAGGACCTAGATATGTTGATTTAGACGGGAATGGAGCAATTAATCAACTTGATTTTATTGTTCATGGAGATCCAAACCCCGATTTTTATGGAGGTTTAAGAAATACTCTTACTTATAAAGATTTTACTCTTGATTTCTTTTTCCATGGATCTTATGGGAATGAGATTTTAAATGCTGCTTATCATCTAGGATATTTTGGAAGAGACCCAAGAAGTAATTTATTGCCAATTGTAAAGGATAGGTGGACTACTTCAAATCAAAACTCCGATATTCCTAGAGCTGGTTCAAGTTTTGGGAACTACCAGCAAAGAAGTGACGTCTCGTATCAAGATGGATCTTTCTTAAGGTTAAAAAATGTAACCCTGACATATGATTTAGATATCCCAGGAATGAAAAGAGCCAGCGTTTATGTAACAGGAAATAACTTATTGCTCTTTACTAAATTTACTCATGGAGACCCTGAGCAAAGTAACTATGGTGACGGTTTGGCGCAAGGTGTAGCTAACGGAGGATACCCTTATAACTCCTCATTTGCACTTGGATTTAATCTAACCTTATAAAAAAATCATTATGAAAAATAGAAAAAACAAAACAATGAAAAATTATATAACATATACAATAAATTGGATGGTATTAATTTTATTAACCATCTTATCTAGTTGTGAAAAAGATTTCTTAGAAGAAGATTTAAGAAGTGGATTGTCACCAACTGGTTTCTATAACAATCTTAATGAAGCTCAAATGGCAGTAAATGGTGTTTACGCTACATTAAATAACCAAAACCTATACCGAAACAGAAATTATAGGGGCGCCGTTCAATATGGTAGCGATGAGGTTTGTCCTCAAAGAAAAGTTGTTCAAACTCCATACAATTACCTTTACACGGAGGGGAATGGAGATTTGCATGCGGCTTGGAAAGAGTTTTATTTACTTATAAGAAATGCGAATTCTGCTATTGCCAATATTTCAACTGCAGAAGCACTAACTGTAGAGGAAAAAAATCAGCTCCTAGGAGAATTATATGTATTAAGGGCAATGGCTTACTATGACCTAACTCGTTTCTATGGAGATGTTCCATTTTTTACCGATGAATTAGGAACGGATGAACTTTCAGTGCTTCCACGAACGCCACTTTCTGAGATAAGAACAAGAATGAAGGAAGATCTAACTCTTGCTAAAAGTTATTTGCCAGATGCATATTCTGGCGGTGACCTAGGAAGGATGACAAAATGGGCGGCAGCTGCATTAAAAGCCAAATTTCATTTATTTGACAAAGAGTGGTCTTCTTGTCTAGCTGAGTGCGTGGATATAATTAATAACTCACCTCACACATTAATGGATAATTTTGCAGATGTTTATGCGTATGATAAAACAACTCTTGATAATGAGGTAAAGAACGAACATATTCTATGGGTTGACTTTGCTGGTGACGTTGCTCTTGGAACAAATCATTTCAATACTACCGGTGAAATTAACAGTGGAAATTTACAATCCAATGTTTGGATTGAGGAGTACAATCCTCGTGCTAGAGATAATCCTAAAAATAAAGGAGATAAAAATGCATTGAATGCTGCACTTGCTACAAACAACCAGTCCTTTACCGGATTTGGTGCAGGTATAGCTTGTCCTGATATTGGAAAACAAAGCAATTGGGAAGCTGGAGACCTTAGATACGATGCAACTTTTATGGAGTATTACGAAGGGATTCAATTAAAATTTGTTTATATAGGTAAATTAATGAACTTAAATATTGACAAACCAAGAAATGCCAAGTCTGAAAATATTGTTCTTATAAGACTTGCGGACATTTATCTAATGGCTGCAGAGAGCGAAAATGAACTTAACGGGCCAGACAACGCCTACCAATATGTAAATAAAGTTCGTGAGAGAGCATTTGAGCCAGATAGCCCATGGAGTGGTCTTTCTCAAGCAGAATTTAGAGTGAAAATGTATGACGAAAGAAAGTACGAACTCTTTGCGGAAGGACATAGAAAGCAAGATTTAATTAGATGGGGAATACTTCTGGAAACAGTTAGAAATACTAAGGTAACTAGACATGCAGAAGGGGCTGCAACAAATATTCAGCCCAAACATGTAAAGTATCCAATTCCTTTGAATGAGGTACTTACAAACCCAGCGCTATTGGATTCAGACCCAACGAACAATGGATATAGATAAAAACGGTATCATATATTTATTTGATTTTGATTAATTTAAAAAAGGTTGACTATTGTCAGCCTTTTTTTTATTGGAGTTTTATCACTCTACTAAAATCCTAGCGAGTTCTCTTTCTGCAATTCCACCTAAGTCGTTTATATTTTCAAGCCAAGAGTCAAGTTGAAACCTTAATTCTTTAATGTGTGGTGCGAATTCCTTATCCCTTATTAGATTATTTAATTCAAAAGGATCATTTTCTAAATCATAAAATTCCTCTGGACTTTTCGGGGTTTGAAACCATAGCTTTTGTTTTTCAGAAAGTAAATTAGATTTATTTAATTCATTAAGATGTTCCATCAAGTTCATTTGAGTTCTGTATACTACATTAAGTGCATGAGGCTTGTCAATATTATAGTTTCTAACATACTTAAATTTTTTATTTTTTACAGCTCTTATTCTGTCCGTTAATTCATCAAATCTATCACTCGCCGTAAATAAATATTCTCTCTTTTTTAAAGACTTTTTAGTACCCAAAAAAGGTTTCCCCTGGTATATTTTTGGAATATCGATACCGGCTATAGATAGTATTGTAGGGGCAAAGTCAATAAAATTTAAAAAATCATTATTTCTTTTATCTTCTGTTTTAAATCTTTTAGGGAGTTTTATAATTAATGGAACCTTTGTTCCTGTTTCATAAATAGCTCTTTTATGTCTTGGGAAAGGTCCGCCATGGTCACTGTAAAAGAATATATAGGTGTTATCATAAAGCTTTTGTTTTTTTAATTTATCTATAATTTTACTCATTTGGATATCCATCTCAATCAAATTTGAATAGTTAACCGCAAGAGCATGACGCGTAATGGAATCATCTGGGAAAACGGGTGGGACTTTTAAAATATTTGGATCTACCTTTAATTTCTTTTTGCCTCTCCTCCATATTGAAGACTCGTGTGTAACACCAAAATTAAATACCGCAAAAAAAGGTTGGTCTTTTTTTCTATTTTCCCAAGACGCATTTTCACTTGACTCGTCCCATGCCTCTTCTGTTAATTTAAAATTATAGTCTGTTTTGGAATTATTTGTACAATAGTATCCGTTTTCTCTTAAAATTTGCGTGAATGGTTTGATAGCTTCAGCTAATTTTGATGAGTAATAAGGAAAATCAAGTTGTGACTCGGAATCAGGTCTTACTTTTCTTTTTTGATGATAAGCCCTTTGATTCCCAGTACCTATCGAACTTGGATACATACCGGTGATTATTGCACTCCTTGCAGGAGCGCAAACTGGATATGGAGAATGCATCTCATCATATAAAACACCATTTTCAATTAGCTGACCAACATTGGGAAGATCTACTGTTTTATCTCCATAAAAGGGGAAGAAATATTGTGATTGATCTTCTGCAACAAGCCAAACAATATTTGGCCTATTTCCTTTTTCTTTTTTACAACTAAAGATTGAAAAAACAAAAAAGACAGAATAAAGATATAAGACTAATTTTCTGATATAAAATTCTTAAATTATGGAACTAAAAATAGAGATTTAAAATGAAAAGATTACCATCGATAATACTATTCTTTTTTTTGTTTTTTGTCCTATCCTGTGATAAAGAAAAAACGGATTCCAAACTCAATTTCATAATTGTTTTTGTTGACGATATGGGCTATGGTGACCTGGGAGTGTATGGGCATCCTACTATAAAAACACCAATTTTAGATCAAATGGCAACCGAGGGTCAAAAGTGGACACAATTTTATTCAGCAGCAAGCGTATGCACCCCTAGTCGCGCAGCTCTTTTAACAGGCCGTCTTCCTATTAGGAACGGGTTAATAGGAGGTAAGGTAAGGGTGTTTTTCCCTAATTCTCAGTATGGTATCCCCACATCTGAAATAACTATTGCAGAAAAGTTAAAAGAAAATGGATATAAAACAGCTGCAATTGGGAAATGGCACTTGGGACACAAAAAACAGTATCTGCCTCTTCAACATGGATTTGATTATTATTATGGTATTCCATATTCAAACGATATGGAAAATATAAATGGAGGAGCTATTCCTGTAAAGGACTATTACTGGAAAATTTATGATAGCGAAAAACCAGTTTCAGATAATTACAAAGTCCCACTTTTAGAAAATAATGAAACTATTGAAAGACCTGCTGATCAGACAACAATAACAAAAAGATATACAGATAAAGCAGTTGACTTTATTAGAAAAAATAAAGATGAAAATTTTTTTATTTATCTAGCCCACAATCTTCCTCATACTCCTCTCTATGCTTCAGACGAATACAGAGGAAGAAGTAAAAGAGGCCTATATGGGGATGTAGTTGAAGAAATTGACCATGGCATTGGATTAATTATGGAAGAACTCAAAAAAAATAATCTCGACAAAAATACTATAGTGGTTTTCACCTCCGACAACGGCCCATGGCTACCTTTCGAACAACATTCAGGATCTGCAGGACTATTAAGAAATGGAAAAGGAACATCTTGGGAAGGCGGACATAGAGTTCCTGGAATTTTTTGGGGTGGACCAATACAAAAAGGCATGGTTGACGAATTAGGATCAACATTGGATATATTTCCAACCATCCTAGAAATGTTAGGCGTTGAAAAGATAAAGGATAGGATTATGGATGGAGTTAGTCTAAAAAATACTCTTTATCATGGTAAACCCAGTAAAAGAGAAAAGATTTTCTATTATAGATCAAGGGAAATTTATGCGGTTCGACACAAGCAATATAAAGTTCATTATATAACTCAAGGAGTTTACAATTATCCTCCTGGGAGTAATAAAAAAATAATTTTAAAAGAGCCATTACTGTATAATTTAGATGTTGATCCATCAGAGAGATATAATATTGCAAATGAACACCCTGAAATTTTAAAACAGATAAAAACGATTGTTGATGAACATAAAAAAAACCTGAATCCACCAGATGATTTGCTTCAATACAGAGGATCCGATTAATTTTAAATTTTCTTAAATGAAATCTATATTTTATTTAATTATAACTAGCTGTGGCCTTATATTTCATATATTCTCAGGATGTTCAAATAATCGAACAAACCATAAAGATTATGTTGCAAAAAAGAAAACTAAAATTGTTTCAAAAGTTAAATCAAAGAAAGATTCCTTGCTAGTAAGAGGAATGGTTCTCATTCCATCAGGCACTTTTAATATGGGTGCGGATAATAACCAGGGGTTTGAAGATGAATACCCCAAGCATAGGGTAAAAATTAATTCGTTTTGGATTGATGAAACTGAAGTAACCAATGCTCAATTCAAAAAATTTGTTGATCAAACAGGCTATGTAACCACATCAGAAAAAACAATTGATTGGGATGAAATGAAAAAGGATTTACCTCCGGACACACCTAAACCCCACGATAGTCTTTTGTCTCCATCATCACTTTGTTTTAATTATACGTCTTCACCTGTAAGGTTAGACAACTACTCTCAGTGGTGGAAATTATCAAAAGGTGCCAATTGGAAAAAACCTTGGGGCCCTGGAAGTTCAATTGAGGGAAAAGATAATTACCCTGTTGTCCACATCAGTTGGATTGATGCACAAGCATATTGTAAATGGGCTGGGAAGCGACTTCCTACCGAAGCAGAATGGGAATATGCCTCAAGAGGAGGTGTTGAAAACTCATTATTTTCGTGGGGTAACGACCCATATATTTCTTCTCATGCTAATACTTGGGATGGTGCGTTTCCCTACAAAAACACAAAGGAAGATAAATTTGAGTTTTTGGCTCCCGTTAGAAGTTATCCTCCAAACAAATTTGGATTATACGACATATCTGGAAATGTATGGGAATGGTGTTACGACTGGTATACTTTTGATTATTACAAACTCTTCCAATATGAAGTTGCGGACAATCCTAGAGGGCCACAAACAAGCTATGATCCAAATGAGCCCTACCTTCCAAAAAAAATAATGCGTGGTGGAAGTTTTTTGTGTAATAAATCTTATTGTACAGGTTATAGAAATTCAATGAGAATGAAATCATCTCCCGATACAAGTTCTATTCATGCCGGTTTTAGAACCGTTGTTGATGCAATGTAAAAGACCTATTTATAAAATTTTTTTATACGTCTTTCATATTCAGGGCGTAAAATAAATTCCTCTAAATAAATTTTATAATTTTCATCACCCATCCAAAAATGTGTTTTAGGTTGACTCAAGACCTTTCCCTCGGGGTAGTCTTCACCTTTAAGACTAGCATCTACTGAATTATTCCATGCGGTATACTCCATTTTCATTACTTCGAAAATATCCGGATGAGTTTTTGAAATATCGATAGATTCCTTAGGGTCATTTTTTAAATCGTATAATTCGAAATTTTCATTTTTTATACTATGTGCTAACAACTTCATATTATTATTAATTAAAGCCCCTTTGTCTTCAAGACGAAATGGTATTTTATTTTCTCTTTTTTTAATTTTAGAATTAAAAACAGGGACAATACTAACGCCATCAATAGGTTTAAGCATTTCAGATTCGGGTAATCCAACAATTTCAGCAATCGTTGGGAAAATATCCATTGTAGAAGCCGGGTAATTGGTTTTTTTGGGTTTAATCATTGAAGGCCACTCAATAATACTTGGTACCCTTAGGCCCCCTTCCCACATTGAACTTTTAAAACCTTTCAAGCCTCCAACTGTGGACGGAGAAATTCCACTGTCCAAACCTCCGTTATCACTACAAAACCATAATAATGTATTTTCAGATATACCCAAATCTCTAATTCTCTTTCTTAAAACACCAATACTTCTATCAAAGGCAACTAGTTCTCCATAGTGATTTTGACTCTCTTCATCTAAACTTTTGAATTGTTTTTTATCTTCTTCAGAGGCTAAAAATGGATCATGCGGGGAGCCATCCCAAATTATGATGAAAAACGGCGATTCAGATGAATGAATTTTTTCAATAAACTTTAAAGACTCGTTTACTATTATCTCAGATGAGCTACCTTTAAAATCAATAAATTCTCCCATTTGACTCATCATAGGATTTAAATCAAAAAAATTTGTTGTTGATATCCAATAATCAAATCCAAAACTTTCAGGACTATGGTCGTCATCTTTTAAAATAGGAACACCAGGACCTTTTAAACCATTTAAATGCCATTTCCCAAAATGTGCTGTTTTATAACCTTTCTTCTTTAAGGCCTCTGCTAGAGTCTTTTCTTGCAATCGAAGAGCATATCCATGAGAAAAAACACCTGTTCTATCATTAGACCTTCCAGTCAAAACAGTTGCCCTTGTAGGTGAACATAAAGGTGAACCTGCATAAAAACGGTCAAGGCGTAGACCATTTGTAGCCATAGAATCTAAATTTGGAGTTTTTAAAATGGGATGATTATAGTAACCTGTTTGTCCCCAGCCTTGGTCATCGGTCATAATCAAAATAATATTAGGCTTATTCTTAGATGATTTATCATTACACGCTAAATTGAAAAAAATGATAAAAACTAATGAAAAGTATTTCATTGAATGAGATAAAAAATTAAAATTTGCTTTTAGGCTGAGAGTAAATAGGTTTTGGTTCTCCCGTTTCTTTAGGAATATTTTGTTGGCCTATTCCATCTGGTATTTTTCTTGCATCAGCAATTCGATCCCTTATTACTTTTTTTAAAGAGTCTTTTAGTGCTCTGTAAGCCTCTTCATTTGCCAGGTTATTGAGTTCTGGTTTATCAAATTTATGATCATACAGTTCATAACCATGGACTCCGTTTTCCCCCCATTGAGTAAGTCTGTAACGGTTGGTTTTTATAGAATAGCCCTGGACCATCTTATCTTTTGGTCCTATTATTAATTCTGTGAGAGCACTTTTTCTGACCCTTTTTGAAGAGTCTTTTAAAAGTGATGCAAAACTTTTTCCAGAAACAAAAGACGGAGTTTTTTTGCCAGTTAAATCCATTAGAGTTGGATAAATATCAATCATTTCTACTGGTGCATCCATTATTTTTTCATTCTTATTGATACCTGGACCGGAGACAATTAGAGGAATGCGCGTACCATTATCGAAAAGTGTTTTTTTCATCCAATGTCCATGTTCACCTAAGTGATATCCATGATCGGATGTAAAGACAACAATAGTATTTTTATCTAACCCCGTTTCTTTCAATTTATCAAGCACTCTTCCAACTTGTGCATCTACAAAACTTGTTGTCGCATAATATGCTTTCTTTATCGTTTTGGCTAAGTCCTTATCCAGATCATGTTGCTCAATTTTTGATGGGGGTCTGACGCTCCGAGCTGCAGGCTCCGGGATACTCATTAAATACTGGTCTGAAATCTCAGGTATTTCTATATCATTTGAATCATACATATCATAATATTTTTTTGGAGCAACATATGGCGTGTGTGGTCTGTAAAGTCCAAATGCTAAAAAAAAGTTTTCTCGACTTTTAGCGAACTTATCTAAAAAATCAATGGTTTCATTTGCACCAATTCCGTCTGTTTGTTCTTCATCTGTACCTTCTGCAGAAAGCCAACTAAGTGTCCCTCCATAACGTTGTGGTTTAAGAGTGTTAATCTTGTATTCTTCTA